>CALUSW010000064.1 GCA_944323535.1 Candidatus Gastranaerophilales bacterium
ATGCCTGTTTTAAAAATGGTGCCACAACTCGGAATCGAACCAAGGACACAGGGATTTTCAGTCCCTTGCTCTACCAACTGAGCTATTGTGGCTTAGCTATAAATAAATAATATCAATTAAAAACTATTAGTCAACCATTTTTTATTTTTTCTTGTTTAATTTGTCCGAGAAAAATTTACGACAAATAGTTTGCGAACAGTAGTTTAAGACAGAGAGAACGCTCGAACGGCAACGATTGGCGAAATTCGCAGAGTAAAACTCGAATAAAAGAGAACAATGATGAATGACCGCGAAACAAGATGAATATTTTGCCAAAAGTAAGGAGTTTCAGACTATCGGCGGTTGTTTACGGCATTGAATTATGTATAAGTTCCGAAAATGATAATACTTTGGAATTATTTTTGAGCTTTTTAAATCCGTATTGCAAACCAAGTTTTGAAATTAAACAAGTTGTAAATACAGTTTTATTTTGAGTATCTTCTTTTGTATAAAATAAATTTTTTAAAAGCAAATTCGTAATTTTTTTATGCTTAATTAATATGAAGTTTTCCATTAAAGAGCATGCACCTTTTTTATTTAAGACAGGAATATCTAAATTAAATTTTTCTTTTCTGATAAGCGGTTTGTAGTAGATAACATTGTCTTTTAAAACAGGATTGAAATTATTAATTTCTAAAAATTTATCAAATCTTATAATTTTTTTCATAATTTTTTCTGCTTCGGGCAGAAAATCTTTTAATCTTTCTATAGTATCAAAGCAGGAATCACAGCTGAATACAATGTAGTCGCAGCTATCGGGAACAGAGTTTATAAACTTTTTTCCGTTCTCAATAAATTTGTTAAAATTTCCTTCATTTATATAAGGATAACCGCAGCAGAAAAACTTGCTTTTTATTATTTCAAAACCTGATGATTCAATTATATTTTCTGCTGCATTTTTATCGGACGGATTAATATATCTGTTATAACAGCCTTCAAAAAATATAATTCTACCTTTTGTGTTTTTGGGGTAATTATTTTTTTTGCGTTTAATATTTATGCTGTATAAACTGTTGTTAAATAAAATATTTATGTGAAAAACATTATATAATGTACTTTTAATTTTGTGCATATACATTATTAATTTATATATAGAGGAAAAATTTAAAAATCCACATTTGTATTCGGATTTTAATTTCGTAAAAATTTTATATGCATCTATACTGCTGGGGCAAAAATCTTTGCATAAATTGCAATTTAAACATATATCCAGAGTTTTTATAAAATCTTTGCTAAACTTTTTATTATTATTGAAAAAATTGTTAATAACAATATATCTTCCCCTTGATAGATACATTTCATTTTTTGTTGCAAGATATAAGGGACATACACACTGGCACAATCCGCATTTTGAACATTTGTAAGTTTCTTCTTTTATATTGTATTCTTCCATAATTAAATTATCCGATAAATAAGAATAATTGCATTTTATTTTTAATTATATGATAATTAAATGTTATGGTATTAGAAAAATTATTTAAAAGTAAAAAAAATATAGCATATATAGTATTATTTATGGTTATTGCTATAGCTTGTCTGTGGGCATTTATAGCTGCTGGAATGATTACTAAGTCATTTAAGACAAAAATTCAGGATCAGACATATAAGAATAAAGAAGCAAATATAGAAAGTCTTCTTGTAACCGAAACAAAAGACGGACAGAAATTGTGGGAACTATACGCAGATTCCGGAATGTATAATGATTCTGATAGTGTAGTATTGCTTGAAAATTTAATAGGTAATTTTTACGATAAAAAGATTGTGAAAGCAAGTTTTAAAGCCGATAAAGGTACATATAACTCTAAAAAGAAAGAAATAATATTGTATGATAATGTATTATTAGTTTATACTGATGGTACAAATATATCTACAGACAGGTTAATATATCCCGGAAAAGATAAAGATATTACAGCTCAGGGCAATATAAGAATAGAAAAACCCGGAGAAGCAGTAATATTTGGTTCAAAAGCTATATTAAAAGGAGATTTTTCCGATTTTCATATTCAGGGAAGAACAAAAACGCAATTCTATATGTAAAGATAGGACATAGTATGAAAAAGAAATATTTGTTAATAATATCATTAATAACTTTTGCAACCGCAGGTTTTGGATATGCCTCATCTTTAACGGTTGAATCTGATAAACAGGAATTTAAAGATAATGAAAGTAAAATATATCTGGAAGGCAATGTAAAAGTTAAAACCGGAGATATTGATGTTTTAAGTCCCAGAGCAGTAGTTGAAGTTGATCCTAAAAGCAATAAAGTTAATAAAGTTCAATTTAAAGAAAATGCTTATTCATATCAGATGCAGGACGGTAAAAAGCATGAGATAAAAGCTCAAATTCTTGAAATGTCTTTATTGAATAAAGTTTTTAAAGCTGACGGAAATACTATTTCCTCAATAACGGAAAAAGATAAACCTCTTGTAATAGTTACTGCAGACAGACAGGAATATTATAAAAATGCAAATGTTATGAAAGCTTTTGGCTCAGTAAATATTCTTTATAAGGATATAGAAACTTTTTCGGAGCAGGCAATAGTAGATTTGAATGAAAATAATGACGTTAAAAAAATTCAGCTTATTGGAAATGCAAAGTTAAATCAGGATAAAAGTGTTATACACGCTAAAAAGTTAACATATGACAATATAAAAGAAGAAGCGGTTGCTTTAGGTGATGTTTATACTGATGTCAGAACGGAAGATAATAAAAAAATTGAAGTTTGGTCTGATTTTCAGTCTTATGATAAAAAAGCAAACGTTGTAACGGCTTCGGGTTCAACAAAAATAAAATATGAGGATTATCTTGCAACAGGTCCTAAAGTTAATGTTTATCCCGATAAAAAAACAAAGAAACTTAATGAAGCAGTATTTGTAGGACGTTCTAAAATAGAAACAAAAGGAAGAACAATAGAAGCTGACAGAATAGCTATAACAATGAATCCAAAAGATTTTAAAGCAGAAGGGAACGTTAAATCAGTTATTCCGAATATAGGAAATATGAAATAAAAAAACCGGTTTTAAACCGGTTTTTTTATATAAAGTGTCTTATCCAGATATAAACGGAACTTAAAACAAGTGAAATAAATACAACCACAGCGCCGTATTTCATAAAACTTAAAAACTGAATCGGATAACCGTGTTTTGCAGAGTTCTCAGATACGATAACGTTTGCGGCAGCGCCTATAATTGTTAAATTTCCGCCAAGACAAGCTCCCAGAGACAGACACCACCATAAAGGAAGAACATAATCGCGTCCTTTTATTAATTCAATTTCATGAATCATAGGCGCCATTGTTGCAGTATAAGGAATGTTATCAATAATTCCCGATAAAATGCCCGAAGCCCATAAAATTACAAAAGAAGTAATTTTTTGTGAACCTGCTGTAACCTTTAACAGCCAGTCAGCCATGAGTTTTATACCACCGGAAGCTTCAAACGCTCCTATTATTATAAATAAACCGATAAAGAAAAAAATTGTATTCCATTCAATTTCTTTAAACGCTTCTTCGGGTTTTTCAAACAATAAAAGAATGCTTGCGCCGATAAAGGCAATAACACATGTAGCAATATGGGTAATATCATGAGTTAAAAATCCGATAATAACAAGTGTAAGAACCGTTATACTTCTTTTTAAAAGAGGATAGTCAGTTATTGTTTTTGAATTATCTATTTGAGATATTAATGCCATTTTCTCCTGCGTAGTTTGTAATTGCTTTTTATAGCATATATAAAGAAAGACAAGAACTGCAGTCATAATTATAAAACATATTATGGTTAACTCTCTTATGAAATCCATAAATGAGAATCCTGCAGCACTTCCTATAATAATATTTGGAGGATCTCCTATTAAAGTTGCAGTTCCGCCGATATTTGATGCAAAAATTTCAGTAACAAGCAATGGAACAGGGTTTATATCTAATTGCTTCGCGACAACGAAAGTAATCGGCATAATCAAAATTACGGTAGTTACATTATCTAAAAATGCAGATACTATTGCCGTAAAAAATGCAAGGACTATAAAAACCATTACGGGTTTTCCTTTTGTCTTTTTTAACAGCTCAATTGCAATCCATTTGAAAACTCCGCATTTTGTTGTAATGTTTACTATTATCATCATGGAAACAAGCAGGAATATAACGTTGAAATCAATAAAATTAATAAAATAAAATTCATTTAATGCGTTTTCTGCAAGTTTTTCCTGGCTTACAAGTCCTGAAAATACAACAATTGCTGCTCCTAAAAGTGCAATAGTAACTTTGGGAATTTTTTCAAGAGCAATAAAAATATATGCAATAATCAATACTGCGGCAGAAATTGCCATTGCATGATTTTGCACCAGTGTATAGAAGTGTTCCATATGTTTCCTTTCATATATATTACAAATAATACTTATTCAATTTTTATATTTTGTTTAAGATAAGCTTCGATAAATCCGTCAATGTTTCCGTCCATAACAGAGTCAACATTACCGACTTCATAGTTTGTTCTATGGTCTTTGACCATTTTATAAGGATGAAAAACGTAAGAACGAATTTGAGAACCAAAGTTTATATCAACATTCTGTCCTTTTAGTTTCATTAATTTTTCTTCATGTTCAGCTTGCTTTATGGCAAGAAGCTTTGAGGCAAGAATCTGCATTGCCGTTTCTTTGTTTTGCAACTGTGAGCGCTGCTGCTGACATCTTACAACAATTCCCGTAGGTTTATGCAAAATTCTTACGGCAGTTTCTACTTTATTCACATTTTGTCCGCCGGCTCCGCCCGAGCGCATTGTATCAACAACTATATCTTCAGGCGGTATAACTATTTTCTTGCTGAAATCTTCAATGACAGGGCTTATTTCAAGGCTGGCAAAACTTGTCTGCCTTTTTCCGTTTGCATTAAACGGAGAAATTCTTACAAGCCTGTGGACTCCTTTTTCCGCTTTTGCAAGGCCGTATGCGTATTTACCGGATATTTTTATTGTTGCGGATTTTATTCCCGCTTCTTCACCGTCTGATTTTTCAATTAATTCAACTTTCCAGTGTTTTGATTCTGCCCAGCGCATATACATTCTTAAAAGCATTTGCGCCCAGTCTTGGGCATCTGTACCGCCGGCACCCGCATTAATTGTTATTATGGCATCCGATTTATCATACTCGCCGCTTAATGTAGATTCTATTTCCCATGTTTCAAGCTCTGATTTCAGCGTTTTAATTGTTTTCTCCGCTTCCGTCAATAAAGAGTCTTCTTTTGTTTCTTCATACAGTTCAAAAAGAGTATCAATATCGCTTATCAAATTTTTCCAGTGCGAGATTTTTTCAAGGTTATCTTTATCTTCTTTAATCTCTTGCGAAATTCTTGATGAAATTTCGGGATTAGACCATACGTCGCTTTGCTGTAATTTTGCTTCATTTTCTGCTATTGAATTTTTTAAAGACGTGACATTAAAAACCTTCAATGCCTTATTATACATTGTTTTTACCGGATTATAAATTTGTTTTGCTTCTTCATATAACAATTTGTTTAGCCCTTCTTTTTATCCGAAGCAAATTCAGAATCCAGTCTTAAGAATACAGGTTTTATTTTTTCTTTTTCGGTAATTTTTCCTTGTCTTAAACCGCCCCATATAAGTTTAGAATATTTAAAATTAATTTCTTCATTTAATTGAGTAAGTATATCAGCCGCAATATTAGGACAGTAAGGATAAATCATAATTGCAATAAACCTCATTGCCTCAAGCACATTATATAAAACCTGCCCGCATTCCGTCATTTTTTCTTCTTTTGCAAGTGTCCATGGGGCTGTATCTGTTACATATTTATTAACGGAATCGGCAAAAGAAATAATTATATTTGCTGCTTCCGCAGCTTCACAAATATTAAATTTTTCTATGATTTTATCTTTTGTTTCCTCTGCAAGAAGTGCTATTTTTGAGTTTTTATCAGTAATAAATTCTTCTTTTATTTCTCCGTCAAAATATTTTACAAGCATATTTAATGTACGGTTTAGAAGATTTCCGACATTATTTGCTAAATCCGCATTAACTTTTTCTTTAAAATCTTCGTCGGAATAATTCCCGTCTTTGCCGTTTAAAGCTGCAGATGCCATATAATATCTGAATGCATCCGGTTTTGTTAAATTAAAGGATTCCAATACATCATGCGGAGATATAACATTGCCAAGAGATTTACTCATCTTAGACTGATCTATTGTTATCCAGCCATGGGCATATATTGTTTTCGGAAGCGGCAGACCTAAAGACATTAATATGGCTGTCCAATATATAGAATGGAATTTAATAATATCTTTGCCTATTACCTGAACATTGGCAGGCCATAAATTTTTAAATTGTTCCGAAGGATTTTCTATATCATATCCGATAGCTGTGATATAGTTAGATAGAGCATCTATCCACACATATATTGTCTGTGTATCATCATCGGGGACTCCTATTCCCCATTGAACGGATTCTTTTGTTCTTGAAACTGATATATCTTCTATATTTTCAAGCTGATTTAATATTTCATTTACTCTGTATGCCGGTTTAATAAAATCAGGATGAGACTTAATATAGTCAATCAGTTTATTTTTATATTTTGAAAGTTTAAAAAAGTAATTTTCTTCCGTTATTTCTTCAGGTTTTTTCAAATGATCCGGACAGAGTCCGTCTTGTGTTAAGTCTTTCGGATTTAAGAATGATTCGCAGCCGCTGCAATATAAACCTGTATATTTATGCTTATATATATCTCCGTTTTCAAGAAGTTTTTTAAATATCTGCTGTACTATTTTTGTATGCTGCACGTCAGTGGTTCTGATAATTTTATCATAGTTTATTTCAAGCTCATGCCAGGCATTATTAAATTTAGAAAAATTTTCATCACAAAGTTCTTTAGGTGTAATGCCTTTAGCCGCTGCTGTTTTTTGAATTTTAATACCGTGTTCATCAGTTCCGGTAAGAAAAAATACATTATCTAAAAGCTGCCTTTTATGTCTGACTATCACATCCGCAAGTATTTTTTCATAAGCATGCCCGATATGAGGAGCGCCGTTTACATAATCTATTGCCGTTGTCAGATAAAATTTTTCCTGCATAATAAATACACCTTTAAACATATGTGATAAAATAAATCTAACACAAATGTATTATATAAAAAAGGGTTTAATATGGCAGAGCGTTTGAATGGCAGAAAAAATAACGAATTAAGAAATATATGGATAACAAAAGATTACACGAAACATGCATTGGGTTCTGTATTAATTGAGTTTGGAGATACAAAAGTTATTGTTACGGCTTCCGTAGAGGAAGGTAAGCCGAAATGGATGGATAAATCGGATTCGAGGGGCTGGATTACTGCGGAATATTCTTTGCTTCCTTCGTCTACGCAGACACGCTGCCAGAGAGAAAGAACAAAAATTTCAGGAAGAACGCAGGAAATACAAAGGCTGATAGGAAGAAGCCTTCGTTCATGCGTTGATTTGGAAAAGCTTGGGGAGCGCACCGTTATAATTGATGCAGATGTAATTCAGGCAGACGGCGGAACAAGGTGTGCTTCAATTTGCGGCGGTTTTATAGCTATGAATATTGCTTTTAATAAACTTATTGAAAGCGGTTTAATGAAAGAAAATCCGGTAATTGAACCTATTGCGGCAGTATCTGTAGGATTAATAGACGGAGAAATTAAGCTGGATCTTGATTATTCAGAAGATTCTCATGCTCAGGTTGACAGTAATATAGTTATGACAAAATCGTCTAAAATTATTGAGTTTCAAACAACAGCAGAAGGAGCTCCTTTCACTAAACAACAGCTTGATGAAATATATAATTTGGCAGATAATGCAATAAAAGATATTATATCTTTATATTAAAACAGGCAAAAAATAAAATTACGAGTTTTATAAATATTGTGTAAAAGAGGTAGAGAGGTATTTATTATGCAGATTAATCCGGTTAAAAATATTTCTTCAGTTAATGGGCAGCAAAAGCCCGTAAAAAAAGATCGTTCGGATTATTATAAATGGGTGAGTAAAAATCAGGTAAATGAAGCTTTAAAAATGTCAAAAGGAAGAGAAGTTGAGGACGGCAAATATAAAACCGCTTCGGCACTGGCAAATATAGCGGGAACAATAGGAACACTGGCTTCCGTTCTTTCTTTATCCGGAATTCAGGAAAAAGCACAGATTTCCGTCTTGACCTCTCAAACAGAAGAACAGGCAATTAATGCCGTTAAAAAAGCTGCTGATAAAACTAAAAAAGGTGTTATTGGCTTTGCAGTTTCCGTCGGTTTATTATTAGCAGGTTCAATTATAAATATTGTTAATTCTCATAAGGCAAATAAAACCGCAAATGAACGCGGATTTCTTTCACAAAAAGATAAGCAAAGAATAAAAGGAACCGAAAATATATATCAGGCAACTGATATAATTTATGATTCGCATGTTAAATAATGAAAAAAAATAAATGATACAAAAAAGCCGGTGTTTTTCATTGGCTTTTTTTATTTATATATTGCAATTTTTAAACAATTATCCGGACGATTTGCAAATAATTTATATGCTTTTTCAATTTCATTAAATGGAAATTTGTGAGTAATTAAAAAATCTGTTGAAATTTTACCTTGAGAAATAAGCTCTAAAATTTCTTGACAGTGTATGGCGTCTACTCCGCCTGTTTTAAAGGTAAGATTTTTTCCGTACATTTCGGGCAGAGGAAGAATTTGCGGCTTCTCATACATCGCAATTATTCCTATAATAGCGTTAGGTCTTGCAATCTTCCAGGCAAGTTGAAATGTTTTATCTTCTCCGGCAGCTTCAATTACGCCATCTGCTCCTATTGAATTTGTCAGTTCTTTTACTTTTTCTTCAACCGCTTCTTTATCAGGATTTATTGTATAATCTGCAAGTTTTTTATTTAATGCTGTTTCAAGTCTTTTTTCATTTTTATCGATTGCTATAACTTTTGATGCACCCATATATTTTGCACACATCATAGCACATAAGCCTACAGGTCCCGAGCCGATTACGGCTATTGTATCGCCTTTATTTATTTCGCACATTTCAGCGGCAAAATATCCGCTTGATAAAATATCCCCGACAAATAGTGCATTTTCATATGATACATTATCCGGAATTCTGGTAAGAGAAGTATCTCCAAAAGGAATTCTTACATATTCCGCATGCCCGCCGTCAATCTTGCAGCCGAGCTCCCATCCTCCTTTTATACAGTTGTTAATATAACCATGCCGGCAAAAATAACATTCTCCGCAAAATGTTATACAATTAGCGGCGACTCTGTCGCCTTTTTTCAGGTTCTTTATGCCTTTTCCTGTTTCGACTACTTCGCCGGCAAATTCATGCCCTAATACAATATTGTTATTTGCAAAAGGAACGAAACCGTTTATGATATGTAAATCACTTGTACAAATTGAAGATATTTTAACTTCAACTATTACATCAAGATTATCTGTTATCTTTGGATAATCTCTTTCTGTTAACTTAATTTTTTTATCTGAATTTTTATTATATACAAGCGCTTGCATAAAATAATTATAATCTATTTTATATTTTGTTCAAAATTTTTATAAATTTCCGGAGTTTCAATTCTTTTAGAAAAAGTATATATGTCTAAATTTTTCTTTGCATTTTCTTTCTGCCGGCAGTTATAACGATATTGTGTCCATAATCTTGTTATTGCAGAGAGTGTAACACCCATAAACAATAAACTGAAAGCATAAGGAACTGCGGTTACAAATGCTTTTTCTTTTGTTAAACGAGCTAATTCTTTTGTCGGTGAGGAATTTTTGGCTTTTGCAATTTTTTCCGCCAGTTTAGGTAATTCGGCTCTTGCAGGAGTCTTTAATTTTCCCTCTGCAGTTTTTTGTACAATATCCGGAAATTTATTTGTTTTCTCAAGAATTTTGGTAAATCCTTTTTCAAACAGCTCACCTCCGAATATTGTATAGAATGCAACCAGAGGAACTCTTGTCCATACTTCAGCTACATCAAGTTTCCCTCTGTCTTCTGCAGCTTTTGAATATCCGAAAAGTCCGAGTATTACAGTTAATGCAAGCTGACCTTTACTAAGGGCGAGTTTACCGTTATTGTTTGAAAAATCAAGAGAAAATTTACTTATTGTATTTTTTAATTTATTGGACTTAACTCCGGCTTTGCCCAGTAAACCGGCAGCCGCTTTTCCTGGTTCAAGAATGGTTTTGCTTATATTTTGCAAAGTATCGGATTTATGTCCGTTTAATGCAAGTCCTATACCGGCAGCTATGCCTGCTGCAGAGATTATAGTCGCCTTTTTTAATTGTTTTTTGGAATTTCTTTCCACTCTTTTTTGTTGTTCGATATCTTCTTTTTCGTTATTGTTTTTATCTAAATTGGC
>CALUSW010000065.1 GCA_944323535.1 Candidatus Gastranaerophilales bacterium
TTTTACATGAGCAGAAGCTAAAATGTTGCAGATAAAGAAGCAGCTGTATGAGATATAATTTAATACGAGCAGCCAAACGGGTGAGCAACTGGACGGCGACGATGAGTCGGCGGTAGGTTGCGACACTAGATTATATAAAAAATATTTGAATTCCTGTAACTATTATTCTTTTCAATAAACTAATTTATTATATCAATGTGTTATAGGAAATAAGTTTAATCTGTAAACTTGCTATTTTTGTCAAGAAGGTCGTTAATATTATCATAAATTTTTTGAAAGGATTGGTTTGGAGCAAGTTTTGGACATCTTCTCATTGTATTTCCTTTTGAGTAAGAGTTCAAAACATCGGTTAGTTCCGCAAGCGGTTTAATTATGTTTTTTGCTAAAGTGTGCATGATAAATATACCAAGGATCCATGTTATTATTATAAGAAAAGTTATTATCCATGTTGCGGCAGAACTTAATCTCTTAGCTTGTAAAGCAGCATTTTTCATTGCAAGTCTGTTAAGGTGTGAAAGTTCTATAATATTATTAACAATAGTTTCTTTATATTTAGGATTTCTGAAACCTGCTTTATAATTATTTTCAATTTTTTTAATAATTTCAGCTTCACCTTTTTCTGTAATATTTAACTTACCATCTTTAAGAGCCTGTTCAAAAAGCTTTATATCTTTTTTAACTGTTAGTGCAGATATCATCTGTTCAGTAATATATAATGATTGTGTATTGTGGTCATTTATTTGTTCTATTGCAGGTGCCAGCCTGAAAAATCCTCTAATTCCGGCAATTGCAAGAATAGTTGAACATGTGAGTAGTAATATAAATGAAGCATAAAAAGATTTGTTCATTATTTATTCTCCTCAATCATTTTTACAATAGCATCTTCTGTACAAACTAATAGAAGTTTGTCTTTTTCATTAAGTATTTCATCAGGGAAAGGTCTTGTTAGTTTGTTTTCCCTTTTTATTGCAGCAACTATAATTCCATATTTATTGGGAAGAGCTAATTCAATGAGATTTTTGCCGGTCATAAACGGTAAAACATTTATTTCCAAAAGCTGAATATCTTCTGAAGCTTCATCATTGATTACGTTACTGAAAAGAATTTTGTAAGCGAATTTTTTTCCGTATTCTGCATCGGGATTAATAACATTTTTTGCACCAATTGCTTTTAAAATTCTTCCGTGAATTTTATCGGTTGCTCTTGCAATAATATTTTCACATCCCATTTGTTTTAGTATTGCAGTAGTTAGGATTGAAGCTTCTCTTGCTCCTATAGCACAAATTACTATATCTCTTTCTTTTGGACAAAGTTTGGCTACGGCAATTTCATCGGTTGCATCCAAACAAATTGCATCATCCAGGAAACTTGCTGCTTCTTCTACTTTTTCTTTGTTTAAATCAGCAGCAATAACTTCTGCTCCTTTTTCACTAAGCGTTTTTGCTAGTGACATTCCGAATTGCCCTAAACCTATTATTAATACTTGTGTTGACATTATCTTATCTCCTATGTTAACGAAATTTTTGCATCCGGATAACTTATTCTTGAGTCAATAATCTTTGTATTCAAGTAACATAACAATGTTGCAGGAGTAACTCGTCCTAAAAACATAGTTATAATTATGATTCCTTTTCCGACTCCGTCAAGCTCAGTTGTTGCACCCATTGTAAGTCCTACTGTTCCAAGAGCTGAAACTGCTTCAAAGATTAATTTTACAGGAGGTATGCTCTGAGTCGTAAGAAGCATTAATATTGTGAGTAAAAGTATTAAAAAGTAAACCACGCAGAGAGTTATGGCTTTTTGTATTGTGTCAGGTCTTATAGTTTTGTTGCATACAATATTATCCCTGCCTTTAATTGTATTCCAAAAGGTTATAAAAAAAAGCCCTACAGTTGTAGTTTTTAAACCGCCGGCTGTACTACCCGGAGAACCGCCAACAATCATTAATCCGACCATAAGCAGAAATGTTCCCATATTAATATTACTTAAATCTACAGAATTAAAACCGGCAGTCCTTGCTGTAACCGATTGAAACCATGCGTTGTTTATTTTATCCCATATGCTTAAACTATTTAAAACACCGTCATATTCTGATATAAAGAAAAACAATGTTCCGAATAAAATTAGAATAATTGTCATATACAAAACAATTAAAGAAATTAGCGGAATTTTCTTTTTCCTGAATAAGTTAAAAAGAGTTATGCATATAGCCGGAGAAATACCGCCTAATATTATTAAAAATGAAATTGTATAAAGAATAATGGGATATTGGTTGAAACTTACAAGATTGTCATTTGCAAAGAAGAAACCTGCGTTACAAAAAGCTGATACAGCTGAAAAAATACCATATTTTAAACCTGTAAAAATATTATGTTTAATAAAAGAAAATGCTGTACTAAGAATTATAGCACCTATAAATTCTACAATAAAAGTATATTTAAAAATAAGAAGAAGAGAATCTTTGATATCTTTTTTACTTTCGACTTCAAAAATGTATCTGGCTGTGCGTTCGTGTGCAAGTGACATTCGTTTACCAAGAAGAATAAAAACAATTGAGCTGATAGTCATAATACCGAGTCCACCAGCTTGAATTAATAACATAATTATTATTTGTCCAATATTTGTGAATTGGTCTTCCAAACTTACAACAGAAAGTCCTGTTACACATACTGCGCTTGTTGCAGTAAAAAGGGCATCAAGAAAGCTTATTCCTTGATGGGATGAAAACGGAAGATATAATAAAAGTCCACCTAAAATGCATAGCAAAAAAAATGTTACAGGAAGTATTCGTTCCGGATACTTAAGTATAAAATTAAACTGATTATTTGATTTATTCAAAATAAGTATTTTATTTTTATCAGATGTCATATTTTTAGAAATTATATATAAAATAAACTGCCATACTAGATTATATTAAATATCTCTATGATTCTTTCAAATGTTTAAAATGTCTGTAGACATATAAAATTCCAAGAATACCTACAGCTATAACTATAAAAATATCAAACTTATGCCAGATATGTTTAAACATTTCCATGTTCTGTCCGAATTTTACGCCGACATAAACAAGAAGATAACACCATACAAGCGAGCCTAAGAATGTCAATGAAAAAAATACTCTTTTTTTTGCTTTTAATATTCCCGCAGGAAGCGAGATAAAAGTTCTGACAACAGGCAGCATTCTGCATATAAAAAATGCCCAGTCGCCGTATTTTTCAACCCACTTATCCGCATCATCAAGATCTTTATGCGATATCAGGAAATATTTTCCGTATTTTTCAAGGAACTGACGCCCCCCGAAATACCCTATATAATATGAAGGAATAGAACCTAAGACACATCCTAACGCTCCAGCCCATGCGGCAACATGAAAATTCATCCCGCCTTTGCTTACAATATAACCAGCAAAAGGCAGTATTGCTTCACTGGGAAGAGGAATATTACAAGATTCTATTGCCATTAAAAGGCTTATTCCAAAAGGTCCCAGATGTGTAATAATATATTCTATAAAGTTTACAAGATAAGATAAAATCAGATTAACAAGTTCCATAAATTCCCCGCTCTTTTTATAAACCCATAATACCAAAAAATAATAAAAATATATAACCTTATTTTTTATTAATTTATAATGAAGTAGTGCAGCTTTTAAATTGTAGTGTAAAACTTTACAATAAAAATTAAAATATATAAAATATTATTCAAATGAATTTTATTGAAGATAAAGTTTTTAATACTGTTATAGAAGAATATGCAAGATTGCCGCAGGTTCAGGCTGCGGCAATCGGCGGTTCCAACAGGGCAAATACCTCGGATTTAAATTCGGATATAGATATTTTGCAGTTAATGAACTTCTTCATCCTGGAGAGAAAAAACTTGTAGAATATGCCCGCAGGCATTGTGATATACTGCCTGAGGACTTTGGGGAAAACATAGAAAAATTGTTAACTCAGCCAAATTCGGATACTTTATATATATTAAAAGATATGGTTTTCAAACTTAAAAAATGCGCGCCTGAAATTTAATTGTAAACTCAACACTTAAAATATAAAATTACGGATTTCTGTTAGATTCTTTTAGAAAAATATAATAGAAATCCTATTTTTAAGCAAAAAAAAGCCACTTATTAAGTGGTCTATTTCTGCATCCTAATGGTCTCTTTTGTGTTTATTATTTAGGAGTTTATATGTGTTCGGGGTTGTAACGTTTCAATTAGTGTTTTGCTTACACTTAAATCTTACATTATCATTATGACACATATAACAATTCTGTCAAGTGTCAAATTTACACTATATTAAGTAATGTAAATTTTGATTTTATGTTAAAGCTAAAAGCCTTTCATATTCTGATTTTAAATACTTGTTACATTTAGGATATTTTATAAAATCCCAGGGCAATGTCTCTTCATATATATTTTTGTTATTTTTATCATCAAAAATATTCATATTGTATAAATCTTTATAAGCCGTTTTAAAAGCACCTATACTTCCGCCGTTATTATACGCTTCGATTAAGAACGGTGTTAATTCTCTTGTCCCTTTCGATAATATATATTGAATGCAGTCCCATTTTACACTTGAAGTTCTTGCTTTTATACCGATTCTGGCAAATTGTTTTTTTATATATTCGTTCTTTTTTTCAAGAATATTTATATTTTCTCTTTCAGCATATTGAAAAGGAGTATGGGCTTTCGGAACAAATGTGGAAAAACTCGGAATTAAAGAAAACCCTTTATATTTTTGCTTTATTTCCTTGCACAAATTGACAAACTCATCCAAATCTTCATATGTCTCAGAAGGAAGACCTATTATCCCGTACATTTTTAAACCGCTGAAGCCGTATTTAACCATTTTGTCAACAATATTAAAAATATCAGCCTTATTCAAATTTTTATTGATAACTTTTCTGAGTCTTTCGCTTCCTGCTTCAATTGCTATGGTCGCAGTATTTTGTCCGCATTTATGAAGCATTTCAAGTATTTTATCCGATACATAATCCGCTCTTAAAGAAGAAACTGTTACTTCAAGTTTTTTTTCATTATCAATTTTGTCAATAATATAAGCACATATATCATCTATTTTAGGATGTGCACATATTTGCGCCCCGAGTAATGCTATTTTGTCTGTATATTTTAATCCTGTTTCAAGCTGCTCAATAATTTTTTCATAAGGTGCAAACCTTACGGGTGTATTTATATAAGAGGTTAAACAAAAACCGCAGCTGTTCGGGCAGCCTCTTTCAATTTCAATTATATATGTATTTGGGAAAAAACTTTCTTCTGTAAGAACAGGTGTTGCCACACAAGTTTTTAAATCTGAATGTGCTTTTCTTACCGTATAGTTTTTATCTTTTTTAACTGGAACATAAATTCCTTCTATGTTATTCAGAAGGTCTAATTTTTCTGATTTTGTTAATTCTTTATTATCGCGCAAAGTTTCAAAAATCTTTTTAATATCCGGTTCTGCGTCACCTATCATTATAAAATCAAAAAAATCTGCAAAAGGTTCGGGATTTGCACTTACAACAGGACCTCCCGCATAGATTAAAGGAAAATTTTCATCCCGGTCTTTTGATAGAAACGGAATTTTATATTTTTTTAAAATTTCCAGAATCCCGAGATAATCAAGCTCAAAAGAAAAAGAAAAGGCTATTACATCAACGTTATACGGGTTTATGTTTGTTTTTTCGGTATCAGTAAATATTCTTTCGGCATAAATACCGTCAATCATATCAATTTGCTGAAATACTGTCAAATAACCGAGAGCCGACATACCAAATTTGTATACAGCCGGGAAAGCACACCATACATTTAATTTGGTTTCTCCATTTTTATTGGTATTATAAAGAAAAATTTCGGACATTATTTTGTTTCTTCTTGAATTTTGTCTTTTTTATTATTAATTGTTTTTAAATATAATTCATCAAACAAGGTAAGTAATAATGCCGCAATTGCCGGAGATATAATAACTCCCCATACTCCAAGGAATTGTGCGGCTATTAAAAATGCAAATATAATGATTAAAGGGTGCAAATCCAGAAATTTTCCAAAAACAAGCGGTCTTACAAAATTATTTGAAACCCACTGGGCGGCAAGATATACAACAGCAGTCAGGATAACAATCAGCCAGCCTTGCTGCGATGCGCATAATATACCCAGAATAAAAGCTAACGTAGGACCTACTATCGGTACTATATCGAGTAATCCGGCAATTAATCCCAGTAATATTGCATATTCTACTCTCAGTAATAATAAACCTGCGGCAGTAAAGACCGCAACCGTTGTCATTGAAAGAACCTGCGCAATTACATAGCCTCCTACTTTATGTTCAATATTTTCATATACTTCTTTGGCTCTTTGTTTCATCTTAGGAGGAAACATTGTTATCAACGCATCTCTTATAAGATGTTTTTCATACGTCATGTAAAAAACAATTACTCCCATAGTTATTATTACGGTTATTGTTTCCATTAATGCAACGGTAAAATTAATTGATTTATTTACAAGCCCTGAAGCTAACTGCGATGAAGCGTTTGTAATTGTATCTACATTAATATATTCAATAAGTGTTTTTCCCATAACTGTTTTATTGCTGAGAAAATATATTGTTTTCTTGATAAAAACAGGAATATTAAGCACTAACTGCTGTATTTCCTGTATTGATATTGTAACAATAGGAATAAGAAACAAAATAACTATAAGAATTGTTCCGGTAATTACAATAGTAGAGGCCAATCCTCTTGACATGTATTTGCTTAATCTGTCAACGGCAGGATTTAAAGAACATGCCAGAACAAAAGAAGCAAATGCAAGAAGAGCAATACTTTTTATTTGTATAATAAACCAGACGAGAAATATTACCAGTATTACAAACATTATATTTTTAAGATTAATATTTTTGCTCCAAAACATTCACTTTGCTCCTTTATTAACAAGAGCAATTATATCATGCTTATAATTTAAAGTAATTAATAGCAGACTGCCAAATAAGATAATTTTTACTTTATATCAGAACTTTTATCAAGTAATATTTGAAGTGATTTTCTGGCTGTTTTTTGCTGTTCTAAAGTTGCATTTCCGCCGATACATCCGCCCTCGCAGCACATAACCTCAATCAAATTGCCGTCGGGGCAATTACCGTCTTTGGCGTATTTTTTGAGCTGCTTAATTGTATCTTTATTAAGACAATTAATTATGCATGGGTTGATATTAACATCACTATCGGATGCTTTTTCCACCGCACCTGCAACACCGCCTGTTACGCCGAAATTTCTGCCCTGTTTTGAACTTTCTTTATCAAACGGAGTTTCTTCACATTCTTCTATATTTATTTTTCTGCCTTCCAAAAGTGCATGCAGCTCCCGATAGTTCATTAAATAATCAACATTTTCATTTTCAAGAACTTCTTTTCTTTTTGCAACGCACGGACTTACAAAAACAATTTTAGCTCCGGGATGTTTTTCCCTTACAATCTCTGCTATATAATATAAAGGTGTTTTTGTATCGGAAGCAAATTTATTTATTTCGGTTAAATGTTTTTTTCTTAATTCATTGTAGCCTGCACAGCAGGAAGTAGTCATAAACGGTTCGCCATTATGCATTCTTTCTTTAAATTCTTTTGCTTCATTCAATGTTGTAATATCAGCACCCTGTGCAACTTCATAAACGCCTGAAAAACCTGCTTTTATCATTGCTGTTTTAAGCTGATAAATATTCCCTTTAAACTGACCTGTTATTGAAGGGGCAATTAAAGCTATTACTTCTTTTTTTGTTTTTATATTTTTAAGAATATCAATTAATTGGCTTCTTTCATTAATAGCACCGAAAGGACATCTTTTAACACATCTGCCGCAGGAAATGCATTTTTCATGATCTATTTTTGCAAGACCGTTTTCATCTTTTTCAATAGCGCCGACAGGACAGGTATCTTCACAGGGAACAGCAATTTTGACTATGGCATTATACGGGCATGCCGCCATACACATTTTGCAGTTTTTACATTTTGAACTGTCTATATGTGATTTGCCGTTTACGATACTTATTGCTCCAAATTTACACGCACTCATACAAGAGCGTGCGACACAGCCCTGACAAAGGTTTGTAACGTACATTTGATTTGGCACGCAGCCTTTACAGGCAGCACCTATTACCGTTAAAACTTTTTCATCGGTTTTATCTCTTTCAATTGCCATTTTTGCATATTTTGACAGTGAAGTTTCTTCATTGTCTTCTTCTATGGAGAATCCTAAATCTGCAATGACTCTGTCTCTTAAAATAGCTCTTTCTTTATAAATACAGCACCTAAACGGGACATCAGAACCTTTTGGGCGCATATCATAAGGAATAAGCCTTGTTTTCTCTTCAAAATCCTCAGAGAAGAAGGCTTCCGTTAATCTTATTAAAACTTCCTGTTTAAGGGCAATTGTTCCGGTATTATCCATTTCCTGACTCACTTTAACTGATACAACAGAATTATAACATAAAGATTTATTAGACAAGGTCTGTTAAATCAAAAAAGAAGAGATGTTGCAGATATCTACAAAAAAAGCATGTGTTAAAATCATAAAAAATATTGTATAATCAGTTGTCAAAGAAAGGAGATTATCATGTGGAAAAGTGATGTAGACATTAACCGGGTGGTTGAACTGCGTGTAAAACCCAATGTATATTTTGGTTTTGGTGCAATTAATAAAATAGAAGAAATTGCCAGAGATTTAAAAACAAAAGGTATTGATAAAATACTGGTTGTTTCGGGACGCAATGCATATAAAAGTTCAGGCGCATGGGATGTTATAGAAAAAGCATTAAAAGCAAACGATATAGCTTATACAAATTATGCAGAGGTAACTCCAAATCCGACTGCCGATGCTGTTGATGCAGCAGCCAAACAGGGAAAAGAATTCGGAGCCAAAGCGGTTATGGGTATTGGCGGAGGTTCTCCGATTGATGCGGCAAAATCAGTTGCTATTATGCTTGCAAATGAAGGTGTAACGGCAAGAGATATTTATGAATTTAAATTTATACCCGAGAAAGCCGTTCCTATTATTGCAATTAATTTAACACACGGAACAGGAACGGAAACAAACAGATTTGCCGTTGTTACCATTCCCGAGACTGAATATAAACCGGCCATAGCTTATGATTGTATATATCCGTCATATTCAATAGATGACCCTGCTTTAATGATGAATTTATCTCCGGAGCAGACAATATATGTTTCTATAGATGCCGTAAATCATTCAATAGAAGCAGCAACAACAAAGGTTGCATCTCCGCTTTCAATTTCAACGGCAAAAGAATGTATTGAGCTTGTTGCAAAATATCTGCCCAGAATTAATGCAAATCCCAATGATAAAGAAGCAAGATATTTTCTTTTATATGCTTCAATTCTTGGCGGTGTAAGCTTTGATAACGGGTTATTGCATTTTACGCATGCTCTTGAACATCCTTTAAGCGGAGTAAAACCGAAACTTTCACACGGGCTTGGACTGGCAATGATTCTGCCTTCGGTTATTAAACATATATATCCCGCTAAGGCAAAAACATTGGCTTCTTTATTCTCAACAATAATCCCGGACTTAGAAGGAATTCCGGGAGAAGCGGAATATGCTGCCGTTAAAATAGAAGAATGGCTTTACAGTGTTGGTATTAAGAAAAAATTATCTGATGAAGGATTTAATGAAGCCGATATAGATAAGCTTGTAAATTTGACATTTGAAACTCCTTCTTTAGCCGGATTAATTTCAATAGCTCCGGTTGAAGGAACAAAAGAAGTCGTAAAAGCTATATTTACGGAGTCATTACATCCGTATAAAAAATAAATTTAAAAAATATAAAGAAATTTTTAAGAGAGGAGATATAAATCCTCTCTTTTTTGTGATAATATCAAGATACAAACGTCCGGGTGGCGAAATTGGTAGACGCGCATGATTCAGGTTCATGTGTCTTGCGACATGTGGGTTCAAGTCCCGTCCCGGACATTTAGTTTTTCAGAGCCTTTATAAAGAGGCTCTGTTTTGGTATTTTCTTAAACTTCTGTTTATGTTTCAAGTTGTTTTATACAATCAATACAGTTTTTGTTACGAAAATAAAAAGGGAACTCATA
>CALUSW010000066.1 GCA_944323535.1 Candidatus Gastranaerophilales bacterium
TTTTTTGTCAAGTAATTTACATAAAAATGAAGAAATATTACAAAAAAATAAAAAAATAAAAAAATAGTTGTTGACGACAAATTATGTTTAATATAGCATTAATATGCTAAGAAGGGCAAAGGTGCAGGAATGGGCGCCGAATATATAAAAAGGTGCCGGTTATAACGAAGCCGGAAGTCCTTGAAGCGAAACCATAATGTAAAAGGAAGTGGAAATGAACGAAAGCAAGCAGCAAAGAATAAGAGTTTGTCTAAAAGCTTATGATCATAAATTAATCGACTTATCTGCAAGCAAAATTGTAGAAGTTGTTAAAAGAACCGATGCAAGAGTTGCAGGTCCGGTTCCTTTACCGACGAGACGTCGTTTGTATTGTGTACTCCGCTCGCCTCACGTTGACAAAAAGTCAAGAGAACATTTTGAGATGAGAATACACAAAAGAATCATAGATATTTATGATCCGACAGCACAGACAACAGAAGAACTTACAAGAATGGATCTGCCTGCCGGAGTAGATATAGAAGTTAAACTGTAATTTCCGCAGAACGGAGTCGAACAAAGCAAGCGAGTTCGATAACGTGAGAGCCGAAGTAACGGCAGCCGAAGGCGAAAGGAATGACAGGCTCGGGAGAAAGGAAATTTAAAGGAAAACAAAAACTAAAGCACATTACAATTTAATAGAGAAAGATCTCCTTAAAAATTGAATGTGATCTACGAAGCAGACAGAGAACGTAGCGCTCACAAAAGAAAGGTGAAATATGACACTGGGAGTAATAGGCGAAAAACTTGGGATGACACAAGTATTTAATGAAGAAGGACTTGCAATTCCCGTAACGGTAATAAAAGTAGACCCGTTAACAGTTACACAAGTAAAAACAATAGATTCAGACGGTTATAATGCAATTCAGGTAGGCGTAGTTCCTGCAAAAGAAAAGCATTTAACAAAAGCTGAAATCGGACATTTTAAAAAGAACGGGCTTGAGAATTTCAGACATTTACAAGAATTCAGATTGGATAATCCGGAAGCATACAGCGTAGGTCAAAAGATTGATTTGAGCGTACTTACTGAAGGTACAAAAGTAGATGTAACAGGTACTTCAATAGGTAAAGGATTTCAGGGTACCGTTAAAAGATGGAACTTTGGAAGAGGACCTATGGCTCATGGTTCAAAAAATCACAGAGAACCCGGATCAATCGGGGCAGGTACAACTCCGGGCCGTGTAATCAAGGGTAAAAGAATGGCCGGAAATATGGGTAATGAAAGAGTAACAATTACAAAACTTACTGTTGTAAGAATTGACAGCGAAAATAATTTGCTGTTAATAAAAGGTTCGGTACCGGGACCTGAAGGAAAATTGGTAACAATAGTACCGTCAAGAGTTAAATGGAACTAATGAATTTCCGGACGGACAAAGTCCGGTAAGCGAAGGCAAAAGTGAGTGACAGCGATAGCAAAATAAACGGCTTTTGCGAGCGGGAAGGAAATTCAAAACAACAAAAACAAAACAAGGGAAAAGAAATTATGACAAAAGAAGTTTCAATATTAAGTACAAGCGGAAAGCAAGTCGGACAAATTGCTCTTGATGATAAAGTATTCGGAGTTGAACCGAACTTGCATGTAATGCATATGGCATTAAGAAGACAGTTAAATAATGCAAGAAGCGGAAATGCTTGTGCTAAAACAAGAGCAGAAGTATCAGGCGGCGGAAAAAAACCCTGGAAACAAAAAGGAACAGGCAGAGCAAGAGCAGGTTCTATCAGAAGTCCTCTGTTTGCAGGCGGCGGTGTAATATTCGGACCCAAACCGAGAGATTATTCTTTCCAGATGCCTCAGAAAGCAAGAAGATTAGCTCTAAAATCCGCTTTATCCGCAAGATTGGATAATACTGTTTTAGTTAAAGATTTTTCTGAAATTACTGAAGCTAAAACAAAATTGATGGCTGAATCATTAAAGGCATTAAAAGTAGAAGGTAAAATTTTAATTATTGCAAATACTCAGGCTGCTGAAAACGGACAGCTGGAATTAGCGGCAAGAAACCTTCCTAATGTTAAAATCATATTGCCGTCAAACTTAAATGTAAAAGATTTATTGGAAGCTGACAGCATTGTAATGACAGAAGCTTCAATAATAGAAATAACTGAGAGGTTATCGAAATAATGAGTACTATGAAACAAAATAAAGAAAGATTATACGATATCATTAAGAGACCTATAATCACAGAAAAATCAATGACTATGGCAGCGTTATCACAGTATACTTTTGAAGTTGCAAAAGATGCAACAAAAGTTGAAATAGCGCAGGCAATAGAGCTGGCATTTCCTAACAGAAAAGTCACAAAGGTAAGAACGGTTTATATGCCGTCACATGCAAAAAGAGTAGGATACTCGGTCGGAAGAACGCAGTCAAGCAAAAAAGCAATAGTTACAATTGAAGGCGATCCGATTGAAGAATTAGCAGGAGTATAGACCAATGGGTATAAGAAAGATAAATCCGACATCTCCCGGACAAAGAGGAATGACAAAAAGTGATTTTGCTGAAATCACAACGTCAACTCCGGAAAAGTCATTATTAAGACCGGTAAAAAAGACAGCCGGAAGAAATAATACAGGCAGAATTACATGCCGTCATAAAGGCGGAGGTCATAAACAGGCATATCGTATTATTGACTTTAAACGTGAAAAATTCGGTATTCCGGCAACTGTCAAGACTGTAGAGTATGATCCAAACAGAAATGTAAGAATTTCTTTGGTATTCTATGCTGACGGCGAAAAAAGATATATTTTAACACCTCAAAACTTAAATGTAGGTGATACGATTTTATCCGGACCCGAAGCGGAAATACAGGTTGGTAATGCACTTCCGTTAGAATTGATTCCTTTAGGTACAGTAATACATAATATAGAATTGGTGCCGGGACATGGTGCAAAACTTGTAAGAACAGCAGGCGGCGGCGCCCAGTTAATGGCAAAAGAAGGCAATTATGTAACTATAAAGATGCCAAGCTCTGAAATGAGAATGGTTAGAAAAGAATGCTTAGCCACCATTGGAGTTTTAGGCAATGCTGAATTTAAAAATTTAAGCATTGGTAAAGCAGGACGTACGCGTCATTTAGGTATAAGACCGACGGTAAGAGGTGTAACAATGAATCCTTGCGATCACCCTCACGGCGGAGGTGAAGGCAAAACAGGTCCGGGCGGACATCCTAAGACACCTTGGGGCAAACCCGCATTAGGTCAAAAGACCAGAAAAGTAAACAAAACATCTGACAAATATATAGTCAGAGGAAGAAAACGCTAATAAAGGAGATAATTAATGTCACGTTCACTAAAAAAAGGTGTATATGTACACGATTCTTTAAAAGCAAAGATAGATAAATTAAATGCTAATAAAGAAAAAAGAGTAATAAAGACTTGGTCCAGAGCGTCTATGATTACTCCTGAAAATCCCGATATGGTCGGTCATACAATTGCGGTATATAACGGTAAAACTCACGTACCGGTATATATATCAGAACCGATGGTGGGACACAGATTAGGTGAATTTGCGCCTACAAGAATGTTCAGAGGCCACGCAGGGCAGGATAAAACAGCGAAAAGGAAATAGATTATGGAAGCTAAGGCAAGACAAACAGATATAACAATGCCGGCAAGAAAATTACGCCGAGTAATAAATCTTGTAAGAGGCAAATCTGCATCAGAAGCATTGAGCATGTTGAAATTTATGCCGTATTTTGCTGCAAGAGTTGTTGAAAAAAATATAACAGCCGCTGTTGCAAATGCATCGGAAAAATTCGGTGCTACAGCAGAATCACTGAAGGTTTCTGAAATATATGCAGATGAATCAAGAACACTTAAAAGAGGTAAACCGAGAGCTCAAGGCAGAATTTATTCAAGAGTAAAACGTACATCTCATTTAACTGTTAAAGTAACTAATGAATCAAAGTAGAAGGTAATAGATATGGGACAAAAAACACATCCGACCGGATTTAGAGTAGGAATAATACAACCGTGGTTCAGTACATGGTTCGCAAAAAAAGACTATCCCGAATTTGTAGCTGAAGACGCAAAAATAAGAAAATTTGTTAAAAAGAAACTTTATGCTGCAGGAATCTCAAGGATATTAATTGCAAGAAAGGCCCAGAATGTAACTGTAACGGTAGTAACTGCAAAACCCGGTATAGTTGTGGGCAGAGGCGGTCAAGGTATTGACGAGCTTAAAGCTGCTGTTTCAAAATTAATAAATAAAACAGTAACTATAGATGTAGTTGAAGTTGCAAGAATTGATTTAGATTCACAATTATTGGCAGAATCCATTGCATTACAGCTTGAGAAAAGAATTGCTTTCAGACGTGCTATGAAACAGGCAATGCAAAGAGCAATGAGAGCAGGAGCTCAAGGTATAAAAGTTATGGTATCCGGCAGACTCGGCGGTGCCGAAATTGCAAGAAGCGAATGGGCTAAAGAAGGAAGAATTCCTTTGCAGACATTGAGAGCAAATGTTGATTACGGATTCGCCGAAGCTGATACAATAATGGGTAAAATCGGTGTTAAAGTCTGGGTTTTCAAAGGTAATTTAATGCCCGGGGAAATGGCAGACCAGAATATAAAATTGAAAAAACCGGGAACCGGAAATTTTGAAGAAAAACCGGTTGGCGGCAGAAGAAAAAGAAAATCAGCACCGCAGGCAGCTGCAGCTGAAGAAGAAAACAATTAAGTAAATAACGAAAATTAGGAGCGAAAAACTATCATGTTAATGCCCAAGAAAACTAAATATCGCAAAATGATGAAAGGCAGAATGAAAGGTCATGAAACAAGAGGAATTAAACTTGAATTAGGTTCTTACGGTCTTCAGGCTCAGGATCCTGCCTGGATTACAAGCAGACAGATAGAAGCTGCAAGAAGAGCGATGACCCGTGAAATTAAAAGAGGCGGTAATGTTTGGATAAAAATATTCCCCGATAAACCTATAACTGCAAAACCTGCTGAGACTCGTATGGGTAAAGGTAAAGGTAACCCTGAATACTGGGTAGCGGTTGTTAAACCCGGAAGAATATTATTTGAATTAGATTATCCGCAAAGAGAAGTAGCTATTCGCGCACTGGAATTGGCTGCTCAAAAACTTCCAATTAAAGTAAAAATTGTTGAGAAAACAGGTGAATAACTATGAAAATAGATGAAATACGCGAAAAGTCAATTCAAGAACTTAATGAAATGATTGTTGATTATAAAAAACAGTTATTTGATTTAAGATTCAAGAAATTTACAAACAAATATGAAAATTCTACCGATTTAGGTAGAGCTAACTCTCAAATGAAAGATATCAGAAAAACGATAGCAAGAGTTAAAACTGTAATAAAACAAAAAGAATTAGCATAATTAAGAGGTTATAAAAAATGCCTAAGAAAGAAAAACAAGGTGTTGTAGTAAGCAACAAAATGGAAAAAACAGCAGTCGTAAAAGTTGCTTCATATAATCAGCATCCTAAATATAAAAAGATTATAGAATCAACAAAAAATTATAAAGCTCATGATGAACTAAATCAGTGTTCAGAAGGAGATATTGTAAGAATAGTTGAATCTAAACCGATTTCAGGCGGCAAACGCTGGGTTGTTTCTGAAATTGTTGAGAAAGTAAAATAAAAGCTTAGACGGCTGAATCCTGGGTACAAAGATAAAGGATTATTGCCCGAGAGTGAAGTTAAGTTAATTTCAAAGGATGAAATAAGATGATACAGCAAGAAACAAGATTACAAGTAGCAGACAATACAGGTGCAAAAGAATTGTTGTGCATCCGCGTTATGGGAAGTTCAAACAAAAAATATGCACATGTAGGTGATGTTATAGTAGCAGCGGTTAAAGATGCTACACCTAATATGGCTGTTAAAAAATCTGAGGTTGTAAAAGCTGTTGTAGTGAGAACAAAAGCTGATATAAAAAGAGCTGACGGCAGTGTAATCAGATTTGATGAAAATGCAGCGGTAATAATCAATAAAGACGGTAATCCGAGAGGTACCCGTGTATTCGGACCGGTTGCCAGAGAGCTTAGAGATAAAAACTTTATGAAAATTATTTCTCTTGCTCCGGAAGTAATTTAGGAGACGTGAAATGAGAAACAAAAAACCAGTTGAAAAACACAGCATACATGTAAAAAGCGGAGATAAAGTAGTAGTAACTTCCGGTAAAGACAGAGGTAAAGTAAGTTCCGTAAAGAAAGTTATTACGGCTGAAAACAAAGTTATTGTTGAAGGGCTGAATATAGTAACTAAAGCGCAAAAAGCTCAAGGCGGAAACCAGGGCGGTTTAATAAAAACCGAAGCTCCTATGGATTCATCAAAAGTAATGCTATATTGTCCCGCTTGCGAAAAAGCTACAAGAATTAAATATGATGTAGTTGATAATAAAAAAATACGTATCTGCAAAAAATGCGGAGAAAAACTTGATTAATCTTCCGGTTATATAAATAAATCGGGAAAATAAATGTACAGTATGGGTATTCCGTCAGGGGGGATACATTCTACGAGAAGGAAAGAACAATGACAGTAGTAACTAAAAATTTAAAAACTAAATATGAAGAAGAAGTAAAAAAGGCTCTTCAGGAAGAGTTTAAGTATGAAAATGCTCATCAAATTCCAAAATTAAGCAAAATTGTATTAAATATGGGAGTTGGTGAAGCTTGTCATAACTCGAAACTTGCGGAAGCAATTGTTAATCAGTTAACGAAGATTTCAGGCCAGAAGGCTTTATCGACAAAAGCAAAGAAATCAATTGCTGCATTTAAGTTGAGAGAAGGTATGCCTGTTGGTGCTATGGTTACATTAAGAGGCGAAAGAATGTATGATTTTCTTCAGAAACTTATATGTGTTGTATTGCCGAGAATTCGTGACTTTAGAGGTGTAAGCACAAAGAGTTTTGATGGCAGAGGCAATTATACATTAGGATTAAAAGAACAATCTTTATTTCCTGAAATTTCATATGATGAAATTGACGGAGTTCACGGTATGAATGTTTCTATTATAACAACAGCAAATACCGATGAAGAGGCAAGAGCTCTTTTAAGAGCACTTGGTATGCCGTTTAAGAAATAACAAAAGGAGTTAAACGTGGCTAAGAAAGCAATGATAAATAAAGAGCTGAGAAGAGAAGCTCTGGCTGCAAAAGGTAAATATCCGAGAGTAAGATTACATAACAGATGTTCAATATGCGGACGTCCTCATGGTTTTCACAGAGATTTCGGTATTTGCAGAATATGCCTGAGAAAAATGGCTCATCAAGGTTTATTGCCCGGTGTAGTTAAAGCCAGCTGGTAACCCGTCGGCAGGGCCGGTTTAAAGTCTGATTTATATACAATATTTTGGACTTTAAAATATGAGGGAGACAGAATACATACAGCAAAAAGCTTTTCTATACTGCCGAGTAATTCGAGTAAGTAGTAAAAAGTAAAGGAAAATAAAATGAATACAGATCCAATAGCAGATATGCTGACAAGAATAAGAAATGCTAATATGGCAGCATTAACCGAGGTAGAAATGCCGGGTTCCAAATTAAAAACAGAACTGGCTAAATTATTGAAATCGGAAGGTTATGTTGAAGATTATGCTGTTATAGAAAAAGAAGGCAGCAATTTTAAAACGTTAAAAATAACTTTAAAATATGATGAAAAATCAAAACCTGTAATCTCTAATTTAAAGAGAGTTTCAAGACCGGGTTTAAGAAATTATTGTAAAGCTAAAAAACTGCCTCAAGTTTTAGGCGGTATGGGTATAGCAATAGTATCAACAAGCAAGGGATTATTAACCGACAGAAAAGCAAGAAAAGAAAATGTCGGCGGCGAAATTCTATGCTATGTATGGTAGTTCAATACAATAAAATAATGTAAGAAAGTAATAATAAATTGGAGATAATAAGATGTCACGTATAGGCAAATTACCTGTAATAATACCGGATGGTGTAGAGGTAACAATAAACGGACAGGTTGTAACGGCGAAAGGTCCTTTAGGAACCGAATCCGTTGAAATTCGTCCGGAAATAAAAATTGAAAAAATTGATAATACAATTGTTTTAACAAGAATAAATGATGAAAGAAAATCACGTTCGCTTCATGGTTTGTCAAGAACACTGGTTGCCAACGTAGTAAATGGTGTAAAAACAGGTTTTGTAAAAAAACTTGAAATAGTAGGTGTAGGCTACCGTGCGCAAATGCAGGGAAATACTCTAAATCTTGCTTTGGGTTATTCACACCCGGTTGATATAGTTGCCCCTGAAGGTATAAAAATTGCGGTTGACCAAAATACAAAGATTACGATTTCAGGTTCAAATAAACAGGCAGTAGGCGATATTGCAGCATTAATAAGAAGCAAGAGACCTCCTGAAGTTTATAAAGGCAAAGGTATTAAATATGAAGGCGAGCATATAAGAAGAAAAGCCGGTAAAACAGGTAAAAAATAGTAAATAGAGTAGAGCCAAAATAGACCCTTATTTATATAAGAAGGTCTGGGTGAAAGGATAGAAAAATGATTAAACAGGTAAACAAAAAAGCAGCAACTCAAAAACGTCATCAGAGATTAAGAAATAAATTATCAGGTACTTCCGAATCTCCGCGTTTGGCTGTATATAGAAGTACAAAGCACATTTATGCCCAAATTATAGATGATGTTAAGGGTGTAACATTAGTGTCTGCTTCTTCAAATGATAAGGATTTGAAAGAAAAATTAGGACACGGCGGCAATATTGAAGCTGCAAAAGTAGTTGGTGAAGCTGTTGCAAAGAAAGCGCTAAAAGCAGGTATAAAAGATGTTGTATTTGACAGAGGCGGGTTCTTATATCATGGAAGAGTTGCAGCACTAGCTGATGCGGCAAGAGAAGCCGGTTTAAATTTCTAATTAATGAAACAAAATATCAGAATCGGAGCTGTTTAACAGCTCCGATTCGTTATGCCTGGCGAGTAAAATTAATAATTGTTGCGGTAAGTTTATACATACCGGCTAAGGGTACGTTAGGGGCAAACTGATTTAAAGAAAGTGTTTCTGCCATATTTTATATACTCCTTTTGTTTGTTTTTGTAATAAAAAAGAGCCCTGTTTAAGGCTCTGAGCGAGATATTAAGGTTTGTTGGTGTTTTTTATTTCGCAAAGTATTCTTCTGCGTTTTTGAGTTTCTGCTCTCTTGAAATATACATATTTTCTTCTTTTGGTTTTATAGCCGAATTATATATTTCATTCATTTTGTCGAAATAACCGCCTTTTGCATTATCAACCGAGTTTTTACACTTGTTTTTAACGTCTTCTTTTACGTCTTTTTTTAAGTCTTCATACTCTTCTTTATCTTTTTTGGTTTCTTCGTTTTTGACTTTTTTGTTTTTTACTTCTTCTTCGTCCTCATCACAAGCATTGTCGGCTGTGCCTGCTTCTGATTTATCGTAAGCGATTTTTTCCATTTTCCCGATTGCTGTTCTGATAAGTTCGTCATCAGCTCCGGCGGATTTCATAATGCCTGCTACTTCGTCAATAAGTTTACGCTTATCGACTTTTTCGTTTTCAACTTTTTCTTTGTCGTCCATATCTTCTCCTTTGTCATTTTCGACCTTAGTAATCAGTTTTTTCAGTTCATCTAATAGTGCCATGTCTATATTCTCCTTATTGTTGTTTGCTTTATGTCCTTTATCCCACTTTTTAGCAGCACCAAAATAACCAAACTTGTTTGCATATTTTATAATATATGCATCTTTTTCCAGCTTTTGTATATCTGTTTCTATAGCTTCTTCTTTTCTTCTTGCTTCTTCTTGTCTAGATTTTTTGAACTGTTTATTAAATTCGGCAATCTTAGCATCAAGTTCTCTTTTATAACTATCGTCTGTTTTGTATTTGCCTATAGAGAATAAATGCTGCTGACCGGGTGATGAAATACCCCATTGACGACGCATTGCGTCATATACGTTTTCTCCGTCCTTTAACAAGAGGGGGCGTCCTTTACTGCCTTCGCCATTCGGATGAATTGTAATCCATTTATCATTTACCACTTTATTATTTTTCATGTCAGGGTTGAAATCCTCTTGAATATCGGTTATAATGTTATT
>CALUSW010000067.1 GCA_944323535.1 Candidatus Gastranaerophilales bacterium
TTTATTCTTTCAACCAGTATATGTTCAATAGGTGAATTATCATCTTTTCTTAAATAAACATCTTTTATTCCGGCCTGGACAATAAATCTTTTACATAAAATACATATAAAATTATGACCGTAAATATACATGGTTGCATTCCGGCATCTGTCTTGTCCGGCCTGAATAATTGCGTTTTGCTCCGCGTGTATGCTCCGGCATGTTTCATACATTGTTCCCGAGGGAATGTTATTTTCAATGCGGAAACATTTTCCAAGCTCCATACAGGAAATAACTTTAGATGGAGTTCCGTTATATCCTGTAGCCTTTATCTTTTTGTCTTCTCCAACAATTACCGCACCTACGTGAGCTCTTAAACAGTTTGATCTTGATGCGCAGGTTTTTGCTATTTCAAGAAAATATTCATTCCACTCTTTAACCATATATATCCCTCTATTTATTGATAATAATATCAAATTTTTGCATGACTTTATAATAAGTAACAATATTTTGTAAAATATTTATTAATATTTGATTTTTAAACTAAAATTAAATTATGGCTGAGTTAAAATTACAACAGGAAAACAGTAAAAAAACATGGATTAGTATCACAGGATACAGAATTTTAATTGTTTTAAAATCTTTGATTGAAAAAGACAGATCTGTTGAAGAATTAATTGAAATTCTGGCAAATAATTCAATAACGGCCAAAGCAGTTTCAAAAGATACCATTCGTCTTACAATAAAAACTTTAAAAGCTGCAGGGTGTATTTTTGATAAACCTTCGACAGTAAACGGGTATAAATATCACCTTATATATCATCCCTTTGCCTTAAAACTTACTGATAACGAATTTAAGGTTTTATTGCAATTGCGTGAAAAACTTGCCGAAAATCTTCCGTTTGATACTGTTCTTGATATTAATGCTTTGTATAAAAAAATATCAATGATAATTTCAGATAAAGAACAACAGCAGACAATTGAAGATACAAAACCGCTGAAAGATGTTAATGAAACTGTTTTATATCAGATATCAAATCCAAAACTTGAGGGAAAAAGAGTACAAATCAAATATTTTTCTCCTAAAAACGGACTTGAAGATATTGATATAATTCCTCAAAGAATTTCATACGAAAACGGTAAAATTTATTTATGGTGTTATATTTTTAAATATAATACCAACAGTATGCTGAATATTGAGAAAATAAAAAAAATAAGTAACGTAAATATTTCTGAAGATTTTAAAGTTCCTGATTCTTATGAAGTTATATATAAAATTTCAGGAAATGCTTTTCAAACTTTTGAACCTAAAGAATATGAACAGATAATAAAAAAAGATGAAAAATCTATGATTATCAAAGCAAATGTAGCAAATGAATTCTGGTTTATTCAAAGGATTCTTTTATTTGGATGTGATTTTAATATTATTTCTCCGGATTTTTTCAAGGAAAAACTGATTAATAAGCTTAAACTTATAAGAAAAGGGTATGAACAATGAAAAAATCCGAAAAAAATTTGAATACGGGTTTAAGAATACTTGAAATATTAAAAATTCTCCTTGAGCAGGATTTAAGTAAAAGTGAATTGATTAAAAAACTCAAGGATAATTATAATGTTGGAAATGTTTATACCTATGAAGCTTTTATAAAGTATTTTAATACATTGGAGAAATCAGGTTTAAAATTATCAAAATCAAAAAAAATATATAAACTGTCAAATGCTTTATTAAGAATTGACTTATCTAAAAAAGAAAAAGATGCACTTTTTGAACTCCTAAAAAACTTTAAAAAATTAAATAATAAAAAAGCGGAAGATACTTTTGAAAATATTGTACATAAGATAAGTAAATATGTTGATGAAGATATAAATTGTAAATTTGAAGAAGTTATTAAACTGGGTGAAGAAATAAATACTGCCAATATAAAAAATAATCTTGTTTCTATATTAAAAACATTGTTAGCGGATAATCAGTTGATAACCGTAACATATAAAAAATCAACAGGAATGCAGGAAACAATTGTTGCCGAACTAAAAGAAATAATACAAAACGGCAGTAATTATTTTGCTGTTTTTTATAATCATGAAATGGGCAGAAATAGAAAAATAAATATAGATTCTATTATTTCTATGAAGCAATCACCCAGAAGAGCATCCGGAATTACCGGTTCCAATTCAGTAGTTTTTGAGTTATATGGAAGACTTGCAGCTTCATATAAATTGAAACAATATGAAAAAATGCTTAATTTTAGTGCCAATTGCCGGACAATATCAAATTTTGAAAAAGATAGGGATTCTTTATTATTAAGACTTTTAAAATATGGTGAAAACTGCCGGATAATAAGTCCAAAGTCATTCAGAGATGAATTTATATCGCTTACGGAACAAATGATAAAAAATTTGGAGTCCGGACAATGAAAAAAATAGCATTAATTCCTATTGATAACAGACCGGTATGTTATAAACTTATAAAACAAATAATAGGACTTTCTAAAGAACATCAATTATTTATGCCCGATATTTCTTATATGGGCGGATTGGAAAAAAATGCACAAATTAATGAAATTTTAAAATGGCTTGAAAATTTAAAGGAAATTGACGCTGCCGTAATTTCTCTTGATACTGTTGCTTATGGCGGGTTGATTCCTTCAAGAAGAAGTAATGATGATTTAGATACGATAAAAGAAAGAATAAACAGGCTTAAAAATATTTTAGAAAAAAAATCCGCAAAAATATATGCATTTTCAAGCATAATGCGAATTTCAAACAACAATATAAATGAAGAAGAAAAATTATACTGGAACCATTACGGTACAAAAATTTTTGATTATTCATATAATAAACATAAATTTGAAATAAATAATTCTGATGAAAATCTGGCTGTTTTAAATAATTTAGTTGCAAAAATTCCGGAAGAAATACTAAATGATTATTTGAAAACAAGAGAACGAAATTTTGAAATTAATAAATACTATATAGAACTTGCAAAACAAGGACTTTTTCATACCCTTGTATTTTCAAAAGATGATTGCGGCGAATATGGGCTTAATATAAAGGAAGCTCAAAAATTAAAAGAATATTCAAAGGATTTTAAGAATATTTATATAAAAACCGGCGCCGATGAAATTCCGTTAACTCTTCTTTCAAGAGCAATAATGGAGGGAAAACATATTAAAATTTCTCCGGTTTACCTGAATCCGGAAAGTATTAATAAAATTTCAAAATACGAAGATATAACAGTTAAAGAGTCTGTTGAATCTCAAATAGAGCTTGCCGGAGGTATACTTTCCGATATAAAAAACAGTGATTTAATTATGCTGGTTAATAATTTTAAAACACAGCAGGGTGATCTGGTTATGGGCTGCAGTACACAGTTGTTTGAAGGCTGTCTTGAAATTCCTGATAAACCGTATTTTATTGCGGATATTGTAAATGCAAACGGCGCTGATAATAATTTTATTAAAGAACTGTTTAAAAAGGACAGTTTAAAACAATTTTTCGGTTATGCGGGCTGGAATACGACAGGCAACACTCTTGGAAGCGCGATAGCTGCCGCTTTAATATATTTTACCGCAAAACATCCTGATAAACGCGGCTTTTTGAATTTACAGATGACAAGATTTCTTGATGACTGGGCATATCAGGCAAATGTAAGGCAGGTAATTAAAGACAATATTGATAATATTTCTGATGAAATTGTAAAAGAAAAAATGCAATCTTTTGAGGAACAATTATTTCAAAAATTTGATGTAAAAAGGATGAAAGTGAATTATTCTTTTCCCTGGAACAGATTTTTTGAAATAGAAATTTCTCTTCATCCGGTTTATACAAATATTCCTTTTATTGATATATTATTCTATGAGTGATATAACATAGTAATAAACACTTTCAAAGGGAGAGAATATGGAAAAAAATAATGAAAATTTATATGTTTTAAGACACTCTGCTTCTCATATTATGGCGCAGGCAGTGCAAAAATTGTTTCCGCAGGCAAAACTTGCCATAGGACCTGCGGTTGAAAACGGATTTTATTATGATTTTGATTTAGACGGTCATTCTTTTACCGATGAAGACCTTATAAATATTGAAAATGAAATGAAAAGCATTCTTAAACAAAATCTTACCTTTGAAAAATATGAAATTCCGGATGTTCAAAAACAAATTGATGAATTCAAGTCACAGGGCGAAATTTATAAAGCAGAACTTCTGGAAGAACATAAAAATGATAATCCGACTTTATATTTGACAAAAGATAAAGAAGGGAATGTATTGTTTAATGATTTATGCTCGGGTCCTCATGTGCCTAATACTACATATATAAAAGGCAATGCAATAAAACTCCTGAAGGTTGCAGGTGCATACTGGCGCGGCAGCGAGAAAAATAAAATGCTTCAGAGAATATATGCAACCGCATTCTGGAATAAAGAGGATCTGGAAAAATATTTGAATTTTCTGGAAGAAGCTCAAAAACGCGATCATAGAAAACTCGGCACCCAGCTTGATTTATTCTCTGTAAGAGAAGAAATCGGCAGCGGGTTTGTCCTCTGGCATCCCAATTTGGCTGTTGTAAGAGAAGAAATAGAAAATTACTGGAGAACGGAACACAGAAAAAGAGGTTATGTAATAGTACATACTCCCCAGCTTGCCAAATCTAAATTATGGGAATTATCGGGGCATATTGATCATTATAAAGAAAATATGTTCTTTATTCAAAAAGACAGCGAAGAAGATGACCAGTATATAGTAAAACCGATGAACTGTCCGTTTCATATTATGATTTATCAGGCAAACAGATATTCATACCGGTCATTGCCTTTGAGAATGGCAGAACTCGGAACTGTATACAGAAAAGAAAAATCAGGTGCGTTATCGGGTCTGACCCGTGTACAGGGTTTTACACAGGATGATGCTCATATATTCTGCACACCCGAGCAGCTTGTTGATGAAATAAACGCTATTATTGATTTTGTAGCGGATACTATGAAAATCTTCAATATGAGTTTTGAAGTTGAGCTTTCGACACGTCCGGAAAGCTATGTAGGCGATATCAAAAACTGGGAGCTTGCGGAAGCCGGACTTAAAGAAGCAATGGATAAACGCGGAATGAAATATGAAATCAATGAAGGGGACGGTGCATTTTACGGTCCGAAGATTGATTTTAAAGTAAAAGATGCAATCGGAAGAACATGGCAGTGTGCTACAATCCAACTGGATTTTAATCTGCCTGAAAGGTTTGAAATTAAATATCAGGATAAAGACGGGCAAATGAAAACTCCTGTTATGCTGCACAGGGTTATCTTTGGTTCAATGGAACGCTTCCACGGTATATTAATAGAACACTATGCCGGTGCATTCCCTATGTGGCTTGCTCCTATGCAGGTTTGTGTTGTTCCTATTTCCGAACGGCATAATGATTATGCAAAACAAATATTTGATAAATTATTTGCAGCTGGAATAAGAGTAAAACTTGACGACCGTTCGGAAAGTATGGGCTACAAAATAAGAGAAGCTCTTCAGGATAATAAAATTCCTTATGTTCTTGTTGTCGGAGATAAAGAAATTGAAGAAAATAAAGTTGCTGTAAGAATAAGAGGAATAGGTGAAGCAGGCAAATTATCCGTAGAAGATTTTGCACAAAAAGCTCTTAATAAAATCCACACTAAAGCTCAGGATTTAACTTTATAAATAGACAATATTTAAAGCTTTGATATAATGTGAATATGAAGAAATTAATTTTAATAGTATTTTTCATATTCACATTTTTTATTGCACTGCCTTCAAGGGCGGATATAATTCCTCTTAGCACTAAAAGTATAAAATACTACGGCATAGGTGTTCTCAATATGCCGCAGAGTTATACGGTTTATCAATATCCTTATAAAGAGTCGAAAATAATAAGAGAAGTAAATTTTGAGCAGCTTAAACGGAGTGCTATTGTTAATACAATTGATATGAGAAAAGTTTCCTATGTTGCTTATGTGCCTTCTAATAATGTTGCATTGCTTACCGTAGATCTTATGCCGGGAAATGACTGGTACTGTGTATTTCTTGATCAGAGAACTGGCGAAACAGGCTGGGTATATAATGATGATAAATCCGCATTTATGACATACAGGCAGCTGTTCTATAAATACGGGAAGCCTTATGGTATAAGGATTTTTAATGATTTGCCGGAAGACGAGAAAGTTTTATATGCCGCAGAAGATAAGAATTCTCAGGTGCTTGAGAAATTAACGTATCCTAAATTTATTACATTTACCGTAATACGCGGCAATTGGCTTTTAGCTGCCGTCAATGATATGACAAAGCAGGCAAAAGTCGGCTGGTTCAACTGGCGTAATGATGACGGAACATTAAATATGTTTCCAAACTTTAAAGAACAGTAATAGAGTTACTGTCTTTAAACGTTATCTTTATTGTGGTCGGGAAGAGAAGCGGAATATTCCGCAAGAATTCTTGCGATATCTGAACCTCTGATAACGACTTCAAGTATCAGCTGCGCATTAATAAGCAGTTTATCCGTATATTCAAGCTCATCGGTATCAAAAATTTCAAACTCGACAAAATCCATGCCGACATAGTTTAACTTGCCGTATCCTTCGCTTGTACCCCATTTCATAAATACAAGCTGTTTTTCAAATAGTTTGAGTTTATCTACCAATCTCATACTTTTTTATCTCCACATATCTATTCACATGATAATAAGTTTATTTATGTAAGTCAATGCCATAAAGGCTGAATTTTCACTTTAATACGACACTGGATTATATATGTAAACTTTCTTGAACATATATTATTTTTGTAACAATACTAAAAATTTACGTTCATTAATAAGAATAAAAAAAGGAGAATTATATATGCAAATTCATATTAATCCCGTAAATATTATGCCTGTATTAAGGGCTGGAAAAATAAAGCCTTCATTTAAGTCTGAAGCTGCACCTGATACTTTTGAAAGAACGGTAAAACCGTCATCAGAAATGCAGCTTATTTCAGAAATTTTTGGCAGCGAAAAATCTGTTGCAGATTCAATTTCAGAAATTATAAAAAATCCGGAAAATCAATTAGGTAAAGGATTTTTTCACAGGGCATATATAATTCCGGACAATGACGATTATATTTTAAGAGTAAATAATTATGCTGCGGATAATTTGGATTTTGAAAATATTGAAATTAAAGATACCGGGGATAAAAATTTGCATGTAAATATAGGGCAGGAAGTTGCAAGAATACAAACAAAAGGCAAAGACGGAAGTTTTGGACCCATAATTGAAGTATTAAGAAAACAAAACGGGAAATCTCTGGGTATTCCTCCATCGCAGGCTATATATATAGAAGATACAGGGAAATTGCGTCCCGGAGAAATCTCATATAGCGCAGCTGAAAGAAAACAGTATTATGCCGATACAATCCATATGACGGCACAAATGCCGCTTGAAGCCTATGAAAATCTTATTGAAACATATAAACAGGCATCTGAAGCCGGATATACTTTTGATCATTTAAACTCAAATAATATTTTGATTGACACTGAAAATCAATCAATAAATACTATTGATTGGGATAAGTCAAGCCGCGGTGCTGATTATGGCAATTTACTTTATGCCCTTACCAATTGTTATTATTTTTCTACATTTGTAAGTAATTATGATGAAGCGCCGGTAAGTGACGAAGCAGCAGTGCAGGCTTTAAAAGATTCGCTTGAAATAATTGATAAATTTACAAAAGCAATGCAAAATAAAAATGTAAAATTTGACAGAGAAAATTATTCTTATGAATTTTTGCAATTTCTGTCAAGTACACCATGTTCATATTTTTGCAAATCATACAATGACAGAGAAAAATGGCAAAAATTTTCTGAAATGGGCATAGTAAAATAATTTTGTAAAATTTTACCGAAATTATCGTAACAAAATAAATAAAAATATTTTGTTTTGAATTTTGTTCTGGTAAAGTTATTAAAACAGCTAAGTAATAAAAAAGGAACAAATTGTGACTGATACACTTAGCCGGGATACCGGAATAAGAATAAATTTAAAAAATAAGTATGTTTCTTCCCCTTCGGATATTCTGCATATGGTTGAAATGCAGCTTATTAAGATCTTTAATGAAGAAAAAAATTCCGAAAATTCTGTATTGCTTGAATATAAGCCTCAGGCAATATATAAACTTGCCAAGTTTATAACAGGTGATATAAAGCGCGCAGCATCAGTCGGTATTGCGGGAGAAACGGCAAGCGGCAAATCTACTATAACTCTGGATATTATTGATACAATAGAGCTTTTTGCCGGTGTTTTTCATTTAGATAGTGTAATAACACGAATTAATACCGATGATTATTATTATGACAGATCGGAAATGGTTAAAAAAGCCGGCGGAATGGCTGAATTCGCTAAAACATATGATTTTGACGTGCCGGAGGCTCTTGAGCTTGATTTAATGTATAAGCATATAAATGAACTTCTCTCAGGTAAATCTGTTATGCTTCCTAAATATGATATGTCCGGAACAACAATAAGATGGGATAATCATACACTTGCAAAACCTTCAAAAATAATTATTTCTGAAGGTTTATTTACACTTACTGATAAAATTAAAGATGCTTTTGATTTTAAAATTTATGTAGATATAAACAGCAATATTCAGAAAGAAAGATTTTATGTAAGGGCAAATGAAAGAGGGCTGGGAGACTCTGCTCATAAAATATATGAAAATGCTTCCGATAAAGCGAAGATATATATACGGCCTACCAGAAGTTATGCGGATATTGTTCTTTCGGGTGAAGCGCAAAGAAGCGGATATAAAATATTTTTAAATAAAATTCTTTCTGTTGTCGAAAATATATATTTTTCAAAACAGGTGTAAAATGAGTATTTGTCTTTATCAGGGAAGTTTTAATCCTATTCATAATGCTCATCTTGCTGTTGCAAAATATGCATATGACAAATTTAATTTTGAAAAAATAGTATTTATTCCTGCTTTTAAACCGCCGCATAAAGATTTAAAAGAATTTGATTTGGATAATGCTTTTCACAGGCTTAATATGGTTGAACTTGCGGTAAAAGATTATCCGTATTTTGATGTAAGCGCCATTGAATATATAAGAAATAAACCGTCATATACTTATGATACTATTATACAGTTATATGAAATATTAAAACCCGAAGAAAAAATAAATTTTATAATAGGTACTGATGCTTTTATTAAAATTGAAACCTGGTATAATGCAGATAAACTAAAAGAACTTATAAATTTTATATTATTTGTAAGAGAGAATAATTTTGACGAAACTCCGTTTAAATTATTGAAAGAAAAAGGATACATTTATACTTTGATGAATATGCCGTTTAATGATATTTCTTCAAGTGAAATTCGGGAAAAAATTAAACAAGGCAAAGATATTTGTGATATAGTACCTTTAAAAGCAGCTGAATATATAAAGTTGAATAATGTATACAAAATATAGTATTGATGAGATAAAGAATAAACTGCAAAAAAGTCTTTCGACTGAAAGATATCTGCATTCTGTAGGAACAATGGAGAAAGCAGAGGAGCTTGCAAAAAGGTTTAATCTTGATGAGGAAAAAGCTCAAATAGCCGGTCTTTTGCATGACTGTGCAAAGTGTATATCGAAAGAAGATTTGGAAAAATTGCAGGAAAGTTTTGAAGAATGTGAAAAATCAAGTGAAAAAACATGGCATGCGCCTGCCGGCGTTATAATTGCAAAACGTGATTATGGAGTGTCGGATGAAGAGATTTTATCCGCAATAAGATGGCATACCATAGGTAAAAAAAATATGACAGATTTTGAGAAAATAATATTTATTGCCGATAAAATTGAAACCCGCACACGTGATGAAAAATTCAGAAAAAAAATAGAAAAAGCTCTGGATAAAAATAATAGCCTTGATGAAGCACTTTTGAAAAGTTTTAAACTGACAATAAAAAGTCTTTTAAAACGTAATCTGCCTATTTGCTATCAGACAGTAGATGTTTATAATGATTTACTTAATAAAATT
>CALUSW010000068.1 GCA_944323535.1 Candidatus Gastranaerophilales bacterium
GCATATGATGCTAAAAAGAAGGAAGTATACAGGGCTTTGGCACAAATTTATGAAGCAAAAGGAAATAAATTTATGCAGTATAAATATGAGCATCTTGCGAGATAGTAAAATTTAATAAACAAAAATAAAAGCAGGCGAAGTCAAAATCGGCTTCGCTTTCTTATTATATTAAATTAATTAACAGAATTAAAATATTTAATAATATCTTCAATGTGTCCTTCCACATCAACTTTTTCCCAGCTTTTCATTATTTCCCCGTTTTTATCAATAATAAAAGTTGAACGTTTAATATTAGTAAAATCTTTGCTATGTTCTATAAAAGCTTTTTTCAATTTATTTAATTTATCAGATAGCAGAATAAAATTTAAACCATATTTTTTTTTAAATTCAATATGTTCTTCTATATTATTTGAACTTACTCCGATAACTTTTGCAATTTTTTTTAATTCACTCATAGCTTCTTTAAAATTATTTGCCTCCTGTGTACAAACAGGGGTATCATCCTGAGGATAAAAATAGACAATAATATTTTCACCTTTAAAATCCGATAGTTTAAAATTTTTTTCTTTGCCGTTTTCATCAATACCGTCTAATTCAATATCCAAGTAATGCATATTTAATCTCCTTTTTATAAAATTTAAACCAAAAACTAACTTCTTACATTACCTGAACGAAGGAAATGAGTATAAAACAAAAAATTAATAAAATGAAACTTTATTAATAAAGATTAGTCTATTAACCGTAAGGAAAAGTGAACAAATAAAAAATTTATATTATAATTATAAAGAATAAGGAGAGAGTTGTGAAAAGATTTCTGAAAAATACGGCATTAATAACTTTTGCACTATTAATAGTAAGTATAACCTTCAGCCGCAGTAATACGGCAATGGCAGAAAACGATGCTGCACTTTATGATATGGTTTGGAAAATTGTCAACACAAAATATCTGGATCAAACAAATAACGGACAGGACTGGCAAAGGTGGAGATATAAATATGATGACAAAATAAAAACTCCGGAAGACGCCTATGTTGCGATTGATACCATGGTTGCCAGTTTAAATGACAGATATACAAGATTTGTTAATCCCAAAGAATTTGAAGAAGAAAAAAGTTTAATAAAAGGTTCTTTATATGGTATCGGTATACAAATAGGAATCAGGGACGGAAAAATTTTAATTATTTCTCCGATTGAAGATACCCCCGGTGAAAAGGCAGGACTTTTAGCCGAAGATGAAATTCTTGCAATTGATGATGAATCGACGAAAGGAATGTCTATAGATAAGGCGGCTGATAAAATAAGGGGCAAAAAAGGAACAGCTGTTAAATTATTAATCAAAAGAAAGAATGTACCTAATAAAACATATGAAATAGTAAGAGACGAAATTGAAATCAAAGCGATTTCTTTAAAAACTCCCGAGAATTTCAAACTAGATGACAGAATAGGTTATATAAGACTCGGTTCTTTTATGGGACGTAATGTCGGCAGTGAATTTAAAGATATAATGCTCAAATATAAAGATAAAGAAGGGATTATAATTGACCTTAGAGCAAATACCGGCGGTCTCTTAACCAATGCAATACAAATCTCTGATTTATTTTTGGATGACTCAATAATAGTAAGTACGGTAGACAGAGACGGATATAAAGATACGTCAAGGTCAACAAAAAGATACTTTTCATCTCAACCGCTTGTTGTATTGATAAACAAAGGAAGTGCATCTGCGAGTGAAATTATGTCCGGAGCATTAAAAGATAATCAAAGAGCTATACTTATAGGAGAAAATACCTTCGGAAAAGGATTGGTACAAGAAGTTAAACCTTTAACTCCATTTGGAGCAGGTTTAAATATAACAGTTCAAAAATATCTTACGCCTAACGGTACTGATATTAATAAGAAGGGAATAGCACCTGATATAGAAGTTAAGCTTACAGAAGAAGATATTAAGGCTAAAAATGATGTTCAATTAAAAAAGGCGCAGGAAATAATGCTTCAAATGATTGAAAATGAAAAAACAACACTTAACCGTTAATCTTTTGATAAATAATTTGAGCAGCATTTAGCACGGGATCAATAGCTGGAGAATACGGCGGTGAATATGGCAAATCCAGATTCATGAATGTCTCCAGTTTTGTTTTGCTTAATATTGCAGGAATGACGGTATTTACCCTTTTTGTCACATCACCTTCGCCTATACCCTGAATACCAAGAATAGCATGAGTATTTCTATCAGCAATCAATTTTAAGGTCATCATTCCCGAATCCGGCATATATCCGGCTTTATCTCTTTTTGTCACAATTGCAAACTCCGGCTGAAATCCATAACTTAAAGCTTCTTTATAGCTTATTCCGATTATGGAAATTGTTAAATTAAAATATTTTGTAATTGTTGAATTTAAAATACCGTCAAAAGTACAGCTGCCTCCGGCTATATTTATAGCTGCACATCTTCCTTCTTTATTAGCTGTTGAGCCCATAGGAACCCAGGTATATTTGTTTGTAACAAGATTATAATTATCAACACAGTCTCCTGCTGCATATATCCCGCATTTAGATGTTCGCAGAGTGTTGCCGACTCTTATACTGTTTTTTACTCCTAATTTTATATCACTTCCCTGTAAAAAATCAGTATTAGGTCTTACACCCGTTCCCAGAATGACGAAATCCGCAATAATTTCTTTCCCGGATTCTGTTATAACTTTTGTAACTTCTCCTTTATCATTTCCCTGAAAATCTATTACATTTTCATTCGTTAATATACTGACCTGCCCCGGATTTCTTCCTATTATATAGTCGCGAATTCTTTCCGCAAAATCTTCGTCAAACATTTTAAGAATTTGTTTTTCTTTTTCAATTAAAGTTACATGCAAATTGTTATGAACAAGAGCCTCAAGTAATTCTATTGATATATAACCGCCTCCTATAAGTACGGCATTTTGCGACTGAAACATTTTTTGTTTAATATTAATACCGTCTTGAATTGTCCTTAACGTAAAAATATTTTTAAGGTTAATATTCTTTATATCAGGCATTACAGGTATTGCGCCTGTTGCAATAACAAGAAAATCATATTCGACCGTATATTCGGTATTCGTATTTAAATCGAGCATTAATACCGTTTTTTCATCTGTATTTACTTTTATACATCTCTGTTTCAAATGAATATGAATATTCTGTTTCTCAAAATCTTCCGGAGTTCTTACAATAAGCGTATCAATATCTTGTATGATATTTTCTATAAAATACGGCAAACCGCATGCAGAATAAGAAATAATATCTTCCTGAGTATATAAATCAATATCTATATCTTCTTTTTCACGTCTTAATTTTGCGGCCGTTTTTGGGCCTGCAGCCCCGCCGCCTATTATTACTACTTTTTCTGTCATAATTTTATCCTTTAAAATATCATTCGCTGAAGCTCAATACCGCTTATATCAAGAAGCTCTTTTTCAAGCTCTATGGCTTGATGCGTATCTTCAATCTGAAGTAATACAATACCTGATGAAGAACAGAATACAGAAGTATTATTTATACCTATCCTCATTTTTATAATGCAGTTGAATTTTGTTAAAATAGCCTGAAAATCCACTGCATTATTTATTTTATCCGGAAGTTTTATCCCAATTATTATAGTCATCGTTTATTAATCTTTTATTTCCAGTTTTTTTGTTTGTTTATCTTCTTTTTGAATTTTAGGCAGTTTTAATTCAAGGATTCCCTTTTTTAAATCCGCAGTGGATTTTTCAATATCTATTTCATAAGGGAAATAAAGAGTTCTTGAGTAATTTCCGTATCTGAATTCTGATTTATGGTATTTATGCTTTTTATCCTGCTCTTCTTTTTCATATCCCTTATTTGCTTCAATTTTGACATAAGATTTATTAATATCAACATTAATATCTTCTTTATTAATGCCGGGTAATTCCACTTTAACGCAATAATAATCCTCGTATTCTTTTACATCAACAGGCATTGCCATTCCTTTCAGCTCCTGATGAAAAATATATTCCGGAAATAAATTATCAAAACTTTTCTGTAAAATAGCATTAATATCATCATTAAGAGTATTTAAAAAAGTATCCGGTTTTTTAATTAAATATTTCATTGTTTCTCCTGTTCAAACTAAAAAATTATAATAAAGTACTTCTTATAAGTTTGAACAAAAGAAGATACAAAACATTACCGACCCGGATATTAGAAAAGAATATTATTATTCAATATCATCTAAAGAATAAGATACATCACCAAGCTGTTTCTGCTTTAATTTATTTACAACCGAATCAACAAGAAAGTCATAAGATTTAATCTTTTTTATGTCAGGAGAAAATTCTTTTTGCAGCATATCCTCAACCATATTTCTGATTTTTAGATCTTCGCGCACAAATTTATTATCTGCAATTATGGAATTTAGCAGCTCTTCTTTAGCTTTATAAGTATTCTTAGAACCTGAAAATTTTATCCAGTCAAAAACCGGCTTAAGATTTTTAAGTTCTTTGACAAGTTTAAAATGTTTTAAATTGAACATCTAATATAAATTTCTCCGTTACAGAATAAGACGTCGTCCACCCTTTTTGCATGTTTGTCCTTTATATATGATAAAACATTTTCAACTGATTGTACAGTCTTCATCTTTTCTATGAGTGTATATAAAACAAGATTATATAAAAGCGAATTATCTTTTATCATTGGCAGTTCTTCATGCAGAATTCTTTTTATCATTAATGTCAATTTATCTGAATCGGAATAACCGGCAGTAATTGAATTCGACATTCTTGTATCTGTGTATTTTTTATCAGTTTTGTTGTTATTGAGTCTTTTTTCCCACTCAATTGTTACTTTTTTGTCAGATTTAAACATTTTTTAATCCTTTTTTATTCCGATTTGTTATCCGTTAAAAAAAAAGATTGTAAAAAAGTAATATTTACTAAAATTCTAAAATCATTTACTTTTCTTAACATAAGATATATTAATAAATGTAACCGGACAATAAAACCTTTTGTTTTGTTTTATTAAAGTTTAAAAAGAAAATGCCGAAATATAAAATATTCGGATTTAATGTGAAAGAAATTAAAATTATAGAAGAAAAGGTGTAAAATGTCTGATATTTCAGTAAGAAATGCTTCAATTAGCGGTAAAATAAATAATTCAGGGCAAAACAGCAAATACATAAAATTAAGAAAAGCATACGAAGAATTTATTGAAAAATATAAAAAATCAGATTTTGCCAATTCTCCGACTATAATCGCAAAAGAATTAGAACTGCTGGGAGAATTAAAAGCAGCCGCACAACAAGAAGATTTACAATCTGAAATAAAATGGATTGAAGAGAAAATCAGTAAATTACAAGCATATACAAAATCAGAAAAAGAGGAAACAGCAGCTCCCGCATATTATCAGCCTCTGCAAAGCGAAAAAAAATCTGTACAACATAATTCAAATATACAAAAAGTAACTGAAGCATTCAGCAATTATGAACAAAATAATTATCTTCTTGATTACATAATAAATAAATCTAAAGATGATACGGGTAATATTCCGGATAACAAAGCGCAGGCCATAATAATACTGGCAGAAGCAGGTGTTTCAATGTCTTTTATTCCTCAAATATTGGAGGATTTTAAACAAGCACAATTAAATAACAATAAAACTTTGCAAAAAAAACCGGCTGATGTAACAGAACAAACAGATATTGAAGCCTGCAAACAAATAGCTGAATTTAAAACAGCCGGAATAGATGATTTTTCCGCAATAAAATTTACAAAATTATTGAAGGGTAAATTTGAAGATAAAAATCTTATCAAAACATCAGTAATGAACCTATTTAAAGCAGGTATTTCTCCGGATGCCTGTATACAAATAATACAGGAACTTGCTGTGCCGGGTGAAATAAATGGAACAGCAAAAATTTCGACTGCCGCAATAAAATCAATAATTTCTCTTAAAAATTCACTGGTTTTAACAAGAAAAAATGAGAAGAAAGAAAGAGAAAATCCGATAAGTCAAATTGGAATAAGTAAATTTCAGTTTGGAGATACCATTATAATAATGAAAGGACAAGAAGTAACATATATTACACCAACAGAAGGTGAAACCGTTCATAACATACAAAAAGACTATGATGAATTAATTTCTAAAATAGAAGATTCTATGCTTACTGAATTTATATCGAAATATAAAACGCAAGAAGGTGAAATTCCTTCCGAACATATGCGTTTGGCAACAGCTTTAAGACGCAGCGGAATATGTTATGATCAGCTATTGCCTATGATTGATTTTTGTCTCAATGACGAAGGAACTATAGATAAACAAAAACTTAATGTAATCAACAGTCTTAAAAAGGCAGGAGCATTAAGTAAAGATATCAGAGCAATCATGTCATCTTTTGAAGTTGATGAAAACGGAGAATACAGCAAAGAAGATATTAAAAACGCCTGTGATTTATCCAAAGCCGTTACCGGAGGAAATGAAGTATGCGCTTTAATTCCGAAAATAAGAGGGCAGGAACTTGCAAAAGAATTTTGTGTACTTCTTTCATCTGAGATTAGCAAAAAATCAGTTATTTCAGATACACTTCCTCTAGTAAGAGATAATGAGGGCAAATATGATATAAACGCTATGAATATTCTTCTTTCATTGGCAAATAACATATTTGCAAAGAATAATAATTTTAATGACAAAAAATTTCTTGAATATGCAGAGCTAATTTTAAGTGCAGCAAAAAATAAAGGTGAAGACAAAATAAGTGATACTGCTGACAACATGGGTATTTTTCTTCATTTTGATAAAGAACCCGAAAACTTTATTAAAGTACTTAATTTATGTAAAGATAAGAATGGAAGAATAGATGATAAATTAGGAGAAATAGTATCAAAAATCTGCATTTTCGTTCCTTCTTTAATAGAGATAGAAAAAATGATTGATTTTTGCAAAGACCAAGAAGGCAATATTAGTCACGAAAAAGCGGATAAACTAATAGAAACAATTGACTCATCAAATTATTTAGACTTTATATTAAACTTTACAGCAAATTATAAAGATTGATAATTACTCTGCCGGTATCCGCAACTGTTAAGCAGCAATAAAAAATCCATGTTCTGAGTAATTAAAAATTCATTATATTTTAAGTCATGAGTATTTTTTTCATCTATACACAAAGAAGGATGTAAAATTATCTCTACAATAGAATTCTCTTTCTTTATACATTTTAGACCGTTTATAATCGTATTTTCATCCATAAATCCGGTATATAAAACACCTATTAAGTAATCGTTTGTTTTAATATCGCTTTCATTTTTTAGAACTTTTGAATTTATAAAAGAAAAACTGTTTAATAATATATTCTTTATAATATTAATCATATATTTTTTATTTATAGATTTACGTATAATGCAATACGGTATCTCTTTTTGAAGTCTTATATATTTAATATTATATTTTTTTGCCATTTTTATAAATAACTTAAAAATTGAAGGAATGGAATGAATATGAACATGAGAATCCAAATGTGATATTTCATGGTATTTCAGGATTCTTTCTATTTGAGCTTCAAATTCCTGCTCCATTTGCAATAATACATTTTTATTATTCATTTTAAATAATAAATCAACATAACTATTGTTAAAGAAACCTTTATCATCACATAATAATGACGGATGAGTAAGACTTTTCCCTTCAACAATATTAAAATGGAAACCAAGATCAATATTTTTTATTTGGGGAAGAATAACATCCGCAGCATGATAGAAATGCTCCGTATTTGTAATAATACTTGCAGAAGTTATCAATCCGGATTGATAACCCAATTTAACGGATTCATTTATTTCTTTTGTTAACCCAAAATCATCGGCATTTATAATTACTTTTTTCATTTGCATATTATTAATATATAAACTATTATTTGTTATATAGATTTTAACATAAAAGGCTAATTTTAATGTATATACCCAAGCTTGCCATAATTATTCCTTGTTATAACGAAGAAGAATGCATACCTGAAACAACATACAGATTGTTAGATGTTATAAAAAATTTAGAAAAGGAAAATATAATAACTGAAGACAGTTTTATATTTTATGTTTCAGACGGAAGCACAGATAGAACCTGGGAATTAGTACGAAAATATAATACTGACACAAACGGAAAAGTAAAAGGAATACAATTTAGCAGAAACTTTGGCAATCAGAGAGCTATTCTTGCCGGATTGCTGGAAGCATCAAAAATAGGTGCTGATTGCTATATATCAATAGATGCTGATCTGCAGCAGGATGAACTTAAAATAAAAGAATTTATAGAAAAATATAACAACGGAGCGCAAATTGTCTGCGGAATAAGAAAAGACCGAAAAACAGACGGTATTTTCAAAAAATATTCAGCTTTGGCTTTTTATAAATTAATGAATCTTCTTGGAGCGGATATAAGAGTTAATCATTCAGACTACAGGCTTGTTAGTAATGAAGTAGTAAAAACTTTAGAAAAATTTAGAGAAAAGAATTTATTTCTCAGAGGAATGTTTAATAAAATAGGATATAAAAAAGATTATGTATATTTTGATGTAAAACAAAGAAAAGCAGGAAAATCAAAATTTGGAACAATGTCATTATTTGCTCTGGCTGTCAGCGGAATTACCTCTTTTAGTATAGTCCCGTTAAGACTGGTTACTTTTACGGGAATTATAATGTCCCTTGCAAGTTTTGCCGTAGGATTAAGTGCACTGATTGACAAACTTATCGGACACTCGGTTGTTCCCGGCTGGGCAACTATAGTAGTTGTTTTAGGTTTTGTCGGAGGTATACAAATTTTATGTATTGGTATAATAGGCGAATATCTCGGACAATTATTTGAAGAAGTAAAATCACGTCCGAGATATATAATTGAAGAAGAACTGGATTAAAAATTTTTTTTGTTATGTTTACAATCCTTTTCTATCCAGACATAAGTTTTAGGAAGAGTATATATAAAAGGGTTATTGATATCCTTATAATTTAAAGGATTTGAAACATAACCGTTTAATCTGTTTATTTT
>CALUSW010000069.1 GCA_944323535.1 Candidatus Gastranaerophilales bacterium
TCAGGTTAAATATTTTATTTTCTCTATATGAAACAAATAATATTATTAATAGCATTTGTCATATAGTAATAATATTTTTTATGTTCATTATTAAATATTTACATATAATCGTTCATCATTAATAATTTTATCAAAGTTTAATATGCTGTATAATTTCTCTTCTTCCATAAATTCAGAAAGTATATATTTTGATGAATTTGTGTTTACAGAATTATAAGAATTTTCTATATTTTTAATAAATTTAATTTCATCGACAAGAAAAGCCAGATTAAAATTTTTGCCCTGAACAACAATTATTTTACTGCCTTCTTTTATTTTATTAATATCATTATTCAGGAATCGTTTTAAATCAATTACTACAAGAAAATCCCCCTTTAAATTTATTATTCCTTTTATAAAATCCTGAGTATAAGGGAGTTTTGTTATGTTTAATCGTTTTATTGATATAAATTCTTTGACATATTTTAAATCAAGATAGTAATTATGATTATCAAGTGTAAATAAAATATACTGGTTTAATGTATTTAAATTGAACGGAAAAGAAAAGATTTCACGATTTTTATTATTTTGAAGGGTTCTTAATTTTAGAATTTGTTTTGATTTTTCATCAGAAGGAAATAATTCTATATAATTAATATCGCTTTTGGGTGCATCCTGACGCGATATTAAAGTATTTAACATTTTGATGTCTATTATATTTATTGCGTTTTCCTCATATTTATATATTTCTTTAATAATAGAATTTTCTATATTAAAAGGTAAATCTTGAGTTTGACCTATATCAAACTGCATAATATTATCAATTTTTTCTGTATGTATAGCGAAACAATTTCCTTCAAAATGGGCTATAATTAACTGATTATTAATTGAAAAACCTGAAGAATGGAAGCCAAGAAAAGGACATAAATCTATAACATTAATCATTAATCCTTTATAGTTAAATATACCTATTATCCCGTCAGGAGCAACGGACGGAATCTCAATATCCGGAATATTAATTACTTCCATTATGTTTTGTATGTTAATCGCATATTTGTTTTTTTTAACGGTGAATACAATATAATATTTCTGTGATTCATGAATTCCGGATGATGAAGTGATAGTGTAATTATTGTTCATTTCAAGTTAAACCTTTATAATAATTATACAATATATTAATGATTATAAAATCCAAGAAATAGACTATAATATATTTTATCAAAAGGAGTAAAAAATGGCTGGAAGAGATATAAGTTTAATTAACAGATTATCAAAAAAGAATATAAAAGATACCGTCATACTTGGGATTGTAACAATTTTAATTGTTGCAATCATCATTTTTATAGAAAATAAAACAATAATGATTTTATCTGCAATTGCAACTTTATTATTTTATTTTGTTCAATATCAGGTTTCTAAAAATGACCTTCTAAAGTCGATTGATAAACTTATTGATAATGAACTGAAAGAATTTCAGAAAATATCTGTAAAAGTATTGCAGTTAAGTGAAAAACAAAGACAATTGACACATAAGTATAACGAAATGTTAAATAACGTGGTTCAAACAACTAAGTTATTTAAAAATACGGCATTAAAAACAAAAGAAAAAACACAGAGCATTTCTGCAAAAATTCAGGAAACTTATGAAAATTCCGGAAAAGAGTCTAAGTCTTTGGAAGAAAATATCAATTCTATGCAGAATTTAAAACATAAAGTTCAGGTTATTGCAGAATTAATTATTGAATTAACTGATTATATAAAACAAATAGCATCAACCGTAAATATAGTAGAAAATATATCGGAACAGACAAATATGCTTGCGCTGAATGCTGCTGTAGAGGCTGCAAGAGCCGGTGAATACGGAAAAGGATTTGCGGTTGTTGCCGGTGAAATAAGGAAACTTGCAGATGAATCAAAACAAGCAACAAATAAAATAACTTCATTGGTTTCTGAAATCGAGCAAACAACATCTTCCACAATTATGGCAACAGAAGACGGCGCAAAAGAAATTGAAGCGGGTGTTAAATTTGCAATGTCTATCAGCAGTAATATTTCAGGGTTAGTTAATAAAATTAAAGATTTAGGTATTGATTTAAGTGATGTACTTACTTCTTCAATAGAACAGCAGTCTATAACAAATGATGTGCTTGAAGTTATAGATAATATGCAAAAAGGTATATCTGAAACTATTAATACTTTGGAAGAAAATATTGAAAATATAAGAGCATTCTCTGAAATATCAACAAATATAAAAGATAATATTGCCAATTAGCGGAATTTATTATGCAATACAATCCTGAAGAATTTAAAGATATTTTGAATATATTTAAAGCGGAAAGCGAGGAGCTTATACAGGAACTTAATGACGGTTTTTTACTTCTGGAAAAAAATCCTGAAAATAAGCAGCCGCTTAAAAAATTGTTTCAATTGGCGCATTCTTTAAAAGGTGCTGCAAGAATGCTGGGGTTCAACTCTATTCAGGATATTGCACATAAACTCGAGGATATTCTTTCATATTGGAAAAAAGATAATGTTGTAATTAATATGGATTCTTTTCAGGTTATTTATGAAGTTTGTGATTTCCTTAATGAATTAATTGAAACAGCGGTAAACAAACAATCAGATTCTTATAGTGAAAAGGTTCTTTTGTTTGTTAATAAACTTGATAACTATATAGTACAAAATCATATGATTCCGGCAAAACAACCGGAGAAATTACCTGAAAATTATATATCAGTCAAGAGTATTGATATAAATGCCTTAATTTTGGAGTTAATATTTGTTCTGGAAAATGAAAATTTGACGGATAATAAAGAAGATATTATTCCGGTAATTTCTGAGAATTTAAAACAGCTTGCAGATATTTTTAATGTAACTGATTATATTCCGATAAAAGATAAAATTCATGAGCTTTTACAATATCTTGATTCGGAAGAGATTTATAATCTTAATATTGAACCGGTAAAACAAAAGATAATCGAGATAAAAGACAGTATTTATAATATCTATAAAGAGCTGAATATTAATAATGCAGGAATAAATAAAGTTATTAAGAAACAAAATGAAAATAAGGTTAATGAAAAGACAGAAAGTCCGGAATCTAAGCAAAATGAAAAACAAATAAATGACAAATTCAGTTATATATTATCAAATCTGTCAAAAATTAAATATGAAAAAGGTTTTATTCGGGAAGTTTGTGCAACTTTAAAAAATATTAAAGACAATGTAAACGATAAAAAAATATTACTTATTTTGTCTAAAACCATAAATATTTTAGAACTTTTCATGAATAAAGATATAGTAATAGATAATGATTGTTATATGGTAATTCTTCAGTGTATTTATCTTGCAAGAAAAATATCTCTGAATGAAAAAGAAGAAAATATAAATAATCTTAATTTTTTAATTCAGCGTTTAAATGTTGTTGAAGATATGTTTAATATTTCGGATACAATTCCTAAACATGAAATGGAAATGAAAGATTCAGGCTCAGTTATTTCTGCTGATGATTATACAAATCTGAAAAAAAATTTAAAGTCTATAGATTTACAAGAAATAAAAACATTGAGAGTCGACACCTCTAAACTGGATAATTTAATCTCAAGAACAGGGGAGCTGCTTATAAATGGTATAAAAACCAGAGAACATATTGTTGAATTATCAAAAATTAATTCAAAATTGATAAAATGGGGCAGTGTTAGTAAAAAAATAATAAACTACTTAAAATATCTTGAAAAAAAAGGTTTCTTTAATATGGATTCCGATGATAGCCTTAATTCATTTTACAAAAAGGCACAGGGATTTTTTATAAATAACGCGGATATGATAAATGAAATAAATAATGACTTTACCGATTTATATAATATGATATCTGAAGATGATAATAAGCTTCATCAAACAGCAATAGAAATAGAAACGATAGCAAAAGGCATAAGAGTATTGCCGCTTGCAACAATTTTCCATTCTTTCCCGAGAATGATAAGAGATATTGCTAAAGAAAATAACAAAAAAATAGATTTTATTGTTTCCGGCAGTGATACAACGGTTGATAAAAAAATAATAGAAGAAATTAAAATGCCTTTAATCCATATTTTAAGAAATGCTGTTTCGCATGGTATTGAATTTCCTGATGAAAGAATTAAAAATAATAAGAATGAAAACGGCATTGTGAAACTTTCAGCTAAACAGGCTGAAAATAACGTAATTATTTCAATAGAAGATGACGGATACGGAATTAATATTGAAAAAGTAAAAGAAACTGCTATAAAAAAAGGATTATTGACTGAAGAAGAGATAGAGGGCATAAATAATGAACAATTAATGAAATTGTTATTCCTTCCCGGATTTTCTACGGAAGACTCAATAACTGAAATTTCAGGGCGCGGTATAGGTCTTGATGTTGTAAAAACAAAAATCACTAACTTGAGTGGTGAAATATTTATTGATTCTGTTCTTGGAAAAGGATGCAGAGTTACAATAAAACTGCCTTTGTCAATGTCAACGATAAAAACGTTTATTCTCTTAATTAATAATCAAAAATATGCCATTCCCGTAAATTCAATTAAGTTTGTTAAGAAAATAAGAAAAGATGAAATTTTTAGAAAAAATGGAGAGAACTGTATAATTTTTAATGAACATTCAATACCTGTATTTTATCTTTCGGAAGTTTTAGGAGAGGACAATAAAAATATAGCCGGAGAAAAACAATATACGGTTATAATTCTTGAAACACAGGATAGAGAAGCAGCGTTTGTTGTTGATAAATTGCTTGGAGATCAGGAAGTCTTTCAAAAGAAATTAATTCCGCCGATTTTAAAAATTAGAAATATTAGCGGTTTTACAACATTATCAACAGGAGAAATTTGTCTTCTCATTAATCCCTATGAATTAATAAGAAATGCAATTATAGATGTAATGCTTCCGCCGCTGCCGCCTAAGCAATTAATTGAAAATCACAACGCAGGACAAGACTAAATTCCGACAGTCTGATTTAGAATATCTTTTTTATTTATATTATCGTTATTATCTTTAATATATTCGTATCCGTCATTCATTTCTGCAATTTTTCTGCCCCATTCATCAATAATATCATCTATTTCCTGATTATATGAAATGAGTTTTCCTACAGAAATTTTTAAATTTCCTTTAAACGGTATCCAGTTATATTGTTCACTTCCGGTAATACCGACAGGCAGTATATCCGTTTTCATTTGTTTTGCTATAACAGCGAAACCTTTATTAATTTTTTCAATTTTTTTATTACGTCTGATACCGCCTTGCGGGAATATACCCAGCATCCATTTTTGTGTTTTAAAAACATTGATTGCGGTTTTAATTGTTGACACTTCAAGCTTTTCCCTGTTAACGGCAAAACAAGCAAGCCCGTCTAACAGAAAGGCCAGAATATCATTGTTAAAAAGTTCTTTTTTCCCCATAAAGGCAATCGGTTTTTTTACGGCTTCTCCGGCAACAAACGGATCCAGATATGAAATATGATTAGGAGCTACTATAAAATTTCTGTCCTGCGGAATATTTTCCAATCCTGTATATTTGACTTTATAAAAGAATGGGATTAAAGTTCTGGAAACAAGCCATCTGCCGAAAAGCTGAAATTTATATTTCCCTTCGGTAAAATCAGAAACATCTCTTTTAGTATAGTTTTTCTTTTTCTCAGACATTTAAATAATCTTTCTTCTTAATTATTGGGGAACATATTGTAATCCGGACAGTAAACTGACTGTTTTAGACCAATTTTCTACCATATTATCAACATTGTCGTTATAAGGAATTGCTTTTCCTACTTTTATAATAAAATCTTTTTTCTTAGAATTAGGGATTTGCTGAACAATTATTCCGACCGGAAGAACATCTGCTTTTATTTTTTTTGCAATAGAGGCAAACCCTTTTGCGACATGTTCTATTTTTCCGTTATTACATCTTGTTCCCTGAGGAAATAAACCCAGATTCCAATCAGTCTTTTGGATGGAGAGGGCAGTTTTAATTGTGGAAACATCAACTTTATCTCTGTCAACAGCGAAAGCGCCGCACCAATCCATTAATATTGTAGACCAAAATGTTTCGAACAGCTGTTTTTTTGCCATATAGGCAATTGTTATATTAAGCATTGCCGCTATAATAAACGGGTCGATACCTGTTACATGATTGCTGGCAATGATATATTTTCGTTTTTTTTCAACAAGTTCTTTTCCTTCAACTTTGAAATTATATTTGAATCTTAATGAAGTTATAATAACGCAGCATGTTATATATTGAAAAAATTTGCGCCATTTATTAAAATTTTTTGCTGTTTTTGTTGAATATTTTGTTGCCATATTATTAATCTGATTATCCCTATTAATATAAAAAATTATACCAAAAAATAAAAAAGATATAAAATCACGAATATTTTCCAACGGATAATTTTATTTTTTGTCAAGCCATTTTCTATATAATAAAGGCTGCCAGTCTCCGTCGAAAATCGGAATATTATTATATTTATCCGCAAGCGAGAGATTAATTTCTCCAATGAAAATACCTTCTCTATCAGAGTCTTTTTTTCCAAAAAATTTGCCGGTATAAACTTTTACTCCTTTTTTTGTATTATCAGGACCTATTATATTGCTTCCGCCCGGGAAATAGTTGAATTTGTCTTTTCCGCATAAATTTGAAGAAGCAATAAAAATATAATTAATATATGCGTATGCCGGCAGAGAAAGCATTGCTGCTGCCATAGTGCAATTTATATCCGGACAGGCTGTTACATTTAGAAGCAATCTTGCTTTTTGGGAACGATAATATCTTATTAATTCCGGAAAACAATATGTGTCATAGCATATACTTATGCCAATATTTCCCCATTGTGATTTAATTATTTTAGGTTCATCCGAAGGGAATGCCCATTCTTTTTCGTCAAAAGGAAGATGTATTTTTCTGTATGAATCTATTTTCCCGTCAGGATAAATTATTGCGGCGGAATTATATATTTTTGCTTCATTTGAATTTTTATCTAAAGCTTTTTCTGCCATTCCGTAAACTATGTACATATTATATTTTTTTGCGATATGTGAAAGTTTTAGAGAAGATTCTCCCGGAATAGTTTCCGCTGTTTTTACATGCATTTTTTCTTCAAAAGGTTTATCTTTATCATTATCATAACCGTTCAGGCATGTTTCAGGGAAAAGAATCAAATCGACTTTATTTTTGCCCGCAAAGTTACAATACTTTTCTATAGCAGATAAATTGTAATTTTTATCACCCCATTTTGCGTGAAAATTTACAACTGCAATCTTTATTTTATCTTCCATACAAATCACTCATAATTGAATATATATATATTGTACTCCAAAAACTTGCTTACTTTCAGTGTTAATATTTATAATATTTGTTGTCACCCTGAACTGGCTGCAAAATCCGTTGAGACGAGGTTGAAACGTGATTTTATGCCCCTACCTGGTGTTTCAGGGTTTTACCGGCTTGAAGATTCATTTTGATATTTTAAAATATAAGATATAATTTTCTATTGGAAAGATGCTGAAATACTCTTCGAGCACCCTCTCTTGTAAGCCTCCTTATAGTCGGCAACAAGAGGAGCTGTAAATTCAGCATGACAGTTTTGGGGTTATCATTTGCATTGAAATTTTCGGAATAACATTATGACTATTTTTTGAGTGGTGTTATGAAATACGGATTGCGAGCAAAAGGGTGAGCAACCGATCGGCGACAATGAGCGAAATTCCGTAGAGTGTCGAGTAAGTGAGGGCAAAGGTGAATGAGAGCGGCAGCGAATGAACCTCTAGCCCGAGAGTAAGGAATTTCAAGACAGCCGGCGGCAGGTTGTGACACCGGGTTATTTTATATTTGATGAAAAATTCTATATGACTCCCTGATAATTTTACTTGATTATACTTTTTGTTTAATTTATAAATAACACAGAGACAGTTAATCATGGTAGGTAAAAAAGGAGTTAAAAACTATGGTAAATGTTGCAATTAACGGATTCGGAAGAATCGGAAGAAACACTTTAAGAGCAGCAATCAAAGAAGGAATCTTTGATAAAATTAACTATGTTGCTATAAATGACCCCGGCTTAACACCGGATCAGGCAGCTTTCTTGTTTAAACATGACTCTGTAATGGGTAAATTCGACGGTAAAGTTGAAGCTTATGAAGAAGGTATAGTTGTAAACGGAAAGAAAATTAAATTCTTTGCTGAAAAAGATCCTGCTCAACTCCCCTGGAAAGATTTAGGTGTTGAAGTTGTTGTAGAATCAACAGGATTCTTTACAAATGCGGAAAAAGCAAAAGCTCATATTGATGCAGGTGCAAAAAAAGTTATTATTTCAGCTCCCGCAACAAATGAAGATATTACAATTGTTTTAGGCGTAAATGATAATATGTACGATCCTGCAAAACACAATATTATTTCAATGGCTTCTTGCACAACTAACTGCTTAGCTCCTGTTGCAAAAGTTATAAAAGAAAAATTCGGAATTGTTAAAGGTTTAATGACAACAGTTCACTCTTATACAGGCGACCAGAGAATATTGGATGCAGGTCATAAAGATCCCCGCCGTGCAAGAGCAGGTGCTTTAAACATAGTTCCTACAAAAACAGGTGCTGCTAAAGCTGTTGCTCTCGTAATTCCTGAATTAAAAGGAAAACTGGACGGTTTCGCTATGAGAGTTCCGACTCCTGATGTTTCTTTAGTTGATGTTGTATTTGAAACAGAAAAGAAAGTAACTGTTGAAGAAGTTAATGCAGCTCTTAAAGCAGCAGCTGACGGTCATGTTCTTTGCTATACAGAAGAACCGTTAGTATCATCAGACTTTATCGGTTCATCTCAATCTTCAACGGTTGATGCTCTTTTAACAAGAGTTATGGGCGACAATATGGTTAAAGTTATTTCTTGGTATGATAACGAAATGGGTTATTCAACAAGATTAGCAGAAACAACATTAATGGTTGCTTC
>CALUSW010000070.1 GCA_944323535.1 Candidatus Gastranaerophilales bacterium
AAATATACGGTTATGTTATAATTTTTCTATGGAAAAATTATTTGAAAAAACCTTAAATACAACAGCTATTTATAACGGAAAAGTTTTTAATATAACACGCGATGATGTAGAGCTTTCAAACGGCAAAAAAACGATAAGAGAAGTTGTTCATCATAAAGGCGGTGTTGTTATTGCAGCAGAAAAAGATAATAAAATATTAATGGTTAAACAATTCAGGTATCCTGCACAAGATGTTTTATATGAACTTCCGGCGGGCAAACTCGATAAAGCCAATGAAAGTATCTTAGATGCGGCAAAACGTGAACTTGAGGAAGAAACCGGATATAATGCAAAAAGCTGGGAGAGTTTAGGTTTTATCTGGACCAGTCCCGGATTTTGCAATGAAAAACTTTATCTTTTTAAAGCTACGGATTTGACTTTTATAGGACAGCATCTTGATGAGGGTGAAATTCTCAATTATATTGAAATAGAAAAAGAACAGGTTTTTAAAATGATAAAAGACGGTATAATAAATGACTCCAAAACAATTGCCGCACTTATGAGGGCATATAAATTATGATAAAAATGGTTGTAACTGATATTGACGGAACCATATATTCTCCTGATTGCGGAATAAAAGAGTGTGTAAAAGAGTGTATTCGGGATCTGGTAAATAACGGTATTTATGTTGCAATTGCAACAGGAAGAACATACGGCAGTGCAAAATCAGTTGCTGATAAACTGGGAATAAAATGTCCGCTTATTTGCTATCAGGGCGGGCTTGTTAATTCCTACGAAGGAGACATTTTAGACGTAAAATATTTGGATCCTGAAATAGCGCGCGAAATTATTAATGACTGCAGAAAAAGGCATATTCATTTGAATGTTTATGTGGAAGATAAATTGTATGTTGAGGATGATAATCAATATATAAAAGATTACATCGGCGACAAAGGTATTGATTATCATCTTGTCAATTCATTTGATGAGCTCGATTTTACAAAGTTGAATAAATTATTGGCAATTAATTATGATTGTAAATTTATAGACAGTTTAATTGAAGAACTGCGTGCAAAATATCCTCAATTATATGTTGTTAAATCGTTTGATTATTTTTGCGAAATAGCAAATAAAGAGGCAACAAAAGGTAATGCAATAAAATTTCTTGCAAAAAAATACGGAATAGCGCTCAATGAAGTTCTTGCAATCGGGGATCAGAATAATGATATAGAAATGGTCAAAACAGCCGGTATTGGAGTTGCTATGGGAAACGGAACTCCTGAAATTAAGGCTGCTGCAGATTATATTACCGATACCGTGCAGAATGACGGCTTTATAAAGGCAATAAATAAATTTGTTTGGAGTAAATAATATGTTTAGAATAGGGCAGGGGTTTGATATTCATTGTTTAACGGAAGGGCGGAAATTAATACTCGGAGGAGTTGAAATAAGTTACGAAAAGGGGCTTTTAGGACATTCGGATGCTGATGCACTTGTTCATTCAATTATCGATGCTCTTTTGGGTGCATTAGCTCTTGGCGATATAGGAACCCATTTTCCGGATAATGATACGAAATATAAGGATATCAACAGTTTATCTCTTCTTAAAGAAGCATATAATCTTATAAAAATTAACGGTTATAGAATCAATAATCTTGATAATACAATATTTGCACAGGAGCCCAAAATGAAGCCTTATATTCCGTTAATGCGCGAAAAACTGGCTCAAATACTTGAAATCAACAAAGATTTAATTTCAATTAAAGCGAAAACAATGGAAGGGCAGGACTCTGTCGGGCATAAACAGTCTATAGCCTGCCAGAGCATTGTTTTGCTGGTTAAAAATCAGGTTTAAAATTGTTTAGTATATTTCTAGTTTATAAATTTTTTTAAATCTGATTTATCTAGTACTTCAATACTGTTTTGATTGTGTACAAATATTATACAGTTAATAAGCGGTTTAAACATTTCAAAATCATTGTACGAAAGTTTTTTATTCAAATCTGCCATATTATCGGCCAAAAATTCGGTTATAAGAACTTTGTTTTTGAACACAAGCGAGCTGAAATAATCCAATGCTGTTTTACTTGTTATGCCTTCAAAATATATAATATCCGGTGATTGGAATTCAATAAACCGCATTGCTTTTTCTATATTAAAACCTATGTTTTCATTTAATTCGCATTGATTTATATTATCAAGTTTATACTTTGCTATAGATTCAATTGTCATGATATTTTTATTCAAATCAGCTATACCTGTTAAAATAGAATAAATAATATGAGTTTTCCCCGAAAGAGAAGAACCGCAGACAAGAATTACTCCGGGTTTTTCTATTTCATTATTTATTGCTGATATTTGAGAGCCGCTTAACCCTATTTCATTTAATTTTTTAGGGGGTTTATATATTTTTAAAGATATTCTTTCTCCGTTAATTGTAGGGAAAGCAGAAATACTCGCTGTTAATGTTATATCGTCAACTTTGAATACGAGTTTTCCTAATTGCGGGAGTTCACATACATTTGCATCTAAAGCGGAAAGTGTTTTAAGTTTTGAAATAAAAGGAACAACCAGAACAGAGGGAATCTGTCCCGTATTCACGATTTCATTTCCCATTCTGAAATTAACGCTTAAACCGTTTGGAACATGTTCAAAAAACATTTCATGTACTTTATTTAAAATTGCCTGTTTTAATATTGCCCGTATTAAAATTTGTATATGTTCATCAGATAAGACATCATTATGAAGTTCTTCCTGCCAGTCATATTTGTTTTCGGAATTTTCAATATTTATCTGTCCGACGGAACTGTCAGTTTTATAATATTCTTCAATCTTTTTCATAACAAGAGATTCAGCTGAAACAACAGGTTCTATATCACAACCGGTTTTTTCGACAATTTTGTCAATGGCAAATAAATCCAGAGGATCTGCCATTGCAACGGTTAAAACATTTTCTATTTTGAAAAGAGGAATGATTTTGTATTTCCTGGCATCATTAAAGCTTATATATGACAGGCACTTTGTGTCAAGTGTATAGTCTTTTAAATCAACATAAGGAATATGCAGTTTGCTCTCTAAAAATTTTAAAAGTGAATCTTCCGTAATAAGGTTAGATTTTATAAGAATTTGTCCTATATTAACATTTTGGGATATTGCAAGTTCATGGGCTTTTTCAATATCTTCATAGCTCACAAGTCCGTCTCTTACAAGGTCATATTTTAGTTTTTCCAATGTTTTATTAGTGACTAATTCCATTTTTAACCTATATAGTTTTTAACTTTTTCTACTACATAATCAACTTTAAAAGGTTTTGTAATGTATTCATCGGCGCCTGTTTCTTCACCTATAACTCTGTCTTCTTCCTGCGAACGGGCTGTTATCATTAAAATTGGTATGTTTTTATATTTACTGTCATATTTCAGAAGTCTGCTTATTTTATAACCGTTAATTTTTGGCATCATGACATCAAGTATAATTAAATCGGGAGAAGCTTCTTTTGCAAGTTTAAGCCCTTCTTCTCCGTCTGTTGCCGTTATACATTCATAACCTTCCGCTTCCAGAACAAACTGCAGAATTTCTATTATATCGGCTTCATCATCAACTATTAATATCTTTTTCATCCCTATCCCCTTTTGAAAAACTGTTAAGTTTTTTTATTAATATATCAGCATTTTCTCCGTCTTGCGGAAATAATGCAGATGAATATACTATATCACATGCTTGATATTCATCACCAATTGTTTTTATATAAGTTTCTATTTGTCTGACTTCAAAATCGAATACAAATGAATCCATATCAACGGCGTATGAATAATAATAGCGTTTGTTATCTTTCTCAAAAGAATAATCTTTAAATACAGAGGTTTTTCTTATAATATTTTCCGATAATAATTTATCTTTAGCGCTTATTCCGTCAATAATATTTTCTCTTAAAGCAATTAAAGCAATATTTGTGTGTTCTTGTTTAGCTTTTTGGATTTCCTGTTCAAGAGAATGTTCAAAAATTTCTCCTTCATTCATAATAGGAATAGCCAGATAAAATGTAGTACCCTTATTAAGTTCGCTTTCAAGCCATATAAATCCTTTATGAGCATCCATTAAGCGTTTTGCAATGGGAAGCCCCAATCCTGAACCGCCTACTTTCCTGCTCAGGGAGTTTTCTATTTGTTTAAATTGTTCGAAAACTTTGTTCCAATTTTCGGGGGCAATACCTATTCCGTTATCTTTTACCGCAATTTTTACATATTCATTGCTTAAATGTTCGGGCAAAGATGAAAAGAAGTTATTATTTCTTATTTCATCTGAAGATATTTTTGAACTTGTAATTTCGATAATGCCGTTTTCGTGTGTAAATTTTATTGCATTTGAAATAAGATTGGTTAATACCTGCTCCATTCTTTGAGTATCTATATATACTAAGTCAAGGCTGTTATCAAGATGCAGGTTAACGGATATATTTTGTTCTTTTGCAAGATTTTCAAGCGTATTTTTAACAAGTTCTACTGTCAGATTAATGTTTGTTTTTTCAAAGCGGAATTCCATTTTTCCTGCTTCTATTTTTGATAAATCCAATAAATCATAGATAATTGCAGAAAGTCTTGTAACATTGCGCTTTGCAATGTTTAAAAATTTTTCCATAGCATCATTAACTTCGCCCGTTGTACCTTTTAAGATTATATCGAGCGCGCTGTTTATTGATGTTAAAGGTGTTCTTAATTCGTGTGATACTATAGATATAAATTCTGATTTTAAACGTTCAAGTTTTTCAAGTTTTATATTTGTATCTTTAATTTCTTCGTATAAGATTGCGCTTTCAAGAGGCAGGGAAACTTGTTTTACAAGGGTGGTAAAGCATTTTGTATCATCCTGGGCAAAATCTGTTTCTCTGAAAACTTCTATTATCCCGTAGAATTTATTTTTTATATTTATAGGTGCAAAAAGATTGTCATAACCGAATATGTTTAAGTCATGTTCTCCAAATTGATCTTTATGATATTTAATTACATCTATATCGTTTATTGAAGGGTTTATGGAGAAAAGATTTTTATAGCTTAATAAAGCTCTTAGTTTAATTGCATTTTCAAGTCTTTGCGATAAGGGGAATATAGATTTTATTATAAGTTTTATATCATTAGCTTCGTTTAGAATAAGAGCGTAGCAAAGCGAAAGCGAAAGACTTTGTTCAAGTCCGTCCGTCATTATTTCAATAAGTTTTGTTTTATCAAGTGAACCTGCAAGATGAGTACTTGTTGTATATAAAACATTTAACTGGTAAAGGCTTTTTGCAAGGTCGCTGTTATTTTTTGAAAGTACTCTGAAAGTATCTCTTAATTGCAAATTTGAGTTTACTGATGCCTGAAATAAATGTTCATTAAAAGGTCTTGTAATATAGGAATTTACATATTTTAAAACATCATAATCTATATTTTTTTCCGGCAGCAAAATTATGGAGCGTATGTCTTTTGTCTGCATTGTAAGCTTTAATCTTCGTATAAGTGAAATAATATCTATATTTTCGGCTGAATAATCAAAAATCATCAAATCCGCAGTTTCGTTTAAAACTGCTTCTTCAACGGATTCTTCGGTATCGGCGGATATTATTTCATATATACTTGAAGAAGTAAGCCTTTTAACTTCTTCTAAAGTTGTTTTATTGTCTGATATAAGAAAAATTTTAGTCATTATATTTCCTGTTATATACAATATTTTAGCAGGATTTAAGTTTTATGTTTATATTTATACAATTCTTAATCTGTCCGGACAAAATTTCTTTTAAAACACTCTATATTTGAAGAATATGTGTAATTTTTGTTTACAAAAGTTTAAAAAAAGTAAATATTGCATTCCTGAAAATACTTTATATACATGTGTAGAAAAGGATTTGGGGTTATATTATGGTAAGTGCAATAGATACCAATATTATAAATAAGACACAACAGACAGCGTTAAATCAAACAGGCAAATCGGCAAGTGTTAAAAAACTTGCTAAATATGTAAATAATGAGGCTTTAGCACAGGCTCCTGATACATTTACAAGTACGGCAAAAAGCGGAGCATCAAGCGCACTGCTTTTTGAGGGACTTCCTTTTGCATTTTTGTTAAAAAGAAATAAGAAACTTAACGGAAAATTTATTAATAACGAAATGAAGGCACTGGGAGAAACTAATAAACAGGCGCTTCAGAATTTATTCGGCGGTAAAGATAAACTTAGCAAGCGTATAGCCGATTTTATCAGGACATCAAACCAAACAAACAGAGATTATGTTGATTTAAGATCAAATGTTAAGGCTCAGTATAAATTAGATAAGTTAAAAGAAAAACTTGCTAAAAATCCTGCAAGTGAAAAACTTAAAAGTGCAGTATCAAAAGCAACCGAAAAAGCAGAAGCCGCAGCTTCAAAAACAGGTGCAAAAGCCGTCGAAGCAGGGATAAAAAATGGTTCTAAATTAGGTAAATTCGGTAAATTTATGAAATCATCCGGTGCCGGTATAATGCTGGTATTCAGCGGTATAACTGAAGTCTTGACGGAAGTTGTTCCTACATTTAAAGAACTTGGCGCAGAAAAAGGATTAAAACAGCTTGGAAAATCCGCCATAAAGGTTGCAGGTGATACGGCAGGATTTATAGCCGGTCAACAAGTTGGAGTAGCTTTAGGTACGGCAATAGGCACTGCAATATTCCCCGGAGTAGGAACAGCAATCGGAGCCGCAGTGGGTTTTGTAGGCGGTCTGCTTGGTTCTTTTGTTGCAGGAAAAATAACAAAAGCCATTACAGGTCCTTCTGAAAGAGAAATAGCAAAAGAAGAACAATATAATCAGGCAGCTGAAGAAATAGCAAATGATAATAATCAGCTTCAGGAGCTTAAAGATGCGGCGTCATTGAAAATTCAACAGGAAGCAGAATTAAACGGCGGACAATTAAGCGAAGATGCTCTTATTGCACTTGAAACGCTTGAAAATCTTGAAGATTCATCAACAAATCCGTTTGCTGCATAATTTAATTTCATATAATATAGAAAACCGCCATAACCGGCGGTTTTTGCTTTGCAGGATTTATTTGTTATATAATGTAAAAAAGGAGGGTTTATGAAAGAAACTGCAGTAAAAAATTATCTTTCAGGATACTCATGTTCAGAGTCTGTTGTATATGCGGCTGTTGAAAAAGGATATGTTCCGAAAGAAGTTTTGAGTGTTGCAACGTCATTTTCAGGCGGAATGGGTGTAAAATGTCTTTGCGGTGCCGTTGCAGGCGCGCAAATTGTAATCGGCTCAATATTCGGAAGAAATAACTCGGATAGAGACGGCATGAAGGCAAGAGCTTTAGCAAAAGAATTCAGTGAAAAATTTGCTCAAAAATATAAAGTTAACTGCTGCAAAGTTTTAAGCTCGGGTTATGATTTTCATTCTCCCGAAAGAAAACAGCATTGTACAAATATGGTTGCTGACAGCTGTGAGATTCTTGAAGAAATACTTAAAACTAATTTGGTTAAATTATAATTTATTTTTGTTCTATAATATTGTTTTATGGAGCATTATACCGGTATAAACGAATTATGTTTTTAGATAAAGCAAGAATAAAAATACTTTCAGGAAAAGGCGGAAACGGGATAGTCGCCTGGAGAAGAGAAAAATATGTTGATAAAGGCGGTCCTGCCGGCGGCAACGGCGGCAAGGGCGGTGATGTATACCTTGTTGCGACAGAGGATATGACAACGCTTATGGACTTTAAATTTCAATCTGTCTTTAAAGCAGAAAACGGAGAAAACGGGTATATAAAAACACAGCACGGAAAATGCGGTAAAGATTTGTATATAAAGCTTCCTGTCGGCACCGTTGTAAGAGATGCCGCAACAAATAAAATAATTGCCGATATGAATACACCGGAACAAACCGTTATGGTAGCAAAAGGCGGAAGAGGAGGAAGAGGCAACGCTTGTTTTGCTACAGCACAGAAAAGAGCACCGCAATTTTGCGAACCCGGGGAAAACGGTATTGAAAGAACGCTTGAACTGGAGTTAAAACTTATTGCCGATGTAGGTTTATTAGGAATGCCCAATGCCGGCAAGTCAACTTTTATTAGTGCCGTGAGCTCCGCAAAACCTAAAATAGCAGATTATCCTTTTACAACAATTGTTCCGCATCTCGGTGTTGTAAAAAAAGATAAAGGCGACGGATTTGTTATTGCGGATATTCCCGGACTTATTGAAGGAGCATCTGAAGGTATAGGTCTCGGGCATGAGTTTTTAAGACATGTTGAAAGATGCAGATTTCTTATTCATCTTGTTGACTTAACAGAAGAAAATCCTGTTAAAAACTATAATATTATTAATGAAGAATTAAGAAAGCATTCTCAAAGGCTTGCGGAGGTATATCAGGTAATTGCTTTAAATAAAATTGATGCTGTAGATGAAGAAATCAGCAAAAAATATTATGACGAATTTAAAAAAATATCGGATGATGTTTTTTTAATATCGGCAGCAGCGAGAACTAATCTTGATGAATTTATGTATTTTGTTGCGCAAAAAACAGAAGAAATTCCAAAACCTGTAATAGAAGTTGAAGTTGAAGAAGATGACGGGGCAACTGATAATGATGACAGCGCCTACAGTGTATATAAAGTTGATAAACATACATTTGTAGTGGAAGGCGGAAAAATATTCAGACTTGCAAATGTTACAGACAGCAGAAATACCGAACAATTATTCAGATTTCAGAATATTCTTAAATCTATGGGAGTCTTTGATGCTTT
>CALUSW010000071.1 GCA_944323535.1 Candidatus Gastranaerophilales bacterium
TGTAATCTCCATCTGTTCTCTTAAATCTCTAATTTACTGTCACCCTGAACTTGTTTCAGGGTCTTACCAATCTGAAATTAAAGCTTCATGCCGGAAAGATGTTAAAATCAACTCAGAACGGCGATTTAGTTATTTTTAATCAAAATTTCTATATAAATCCCATTTTTATATTTACTCTAAAAAACCATTGTGATAGTATAAGACCAGTTAATATGAGGAAATAAGGTGAAAATCCTTAACCGGACCGCGGCCGTAAAGTCGGAATGCTCAATAAATTTATTATTAATTGCGTAATCTGATTAATAAAAAGTTTAGGGTTCCTTACATTAACAACGTAAGGTTTTTTTATGTCTACACCAATAATATCTCAAACTACGAATAAAGCCGGTTTATGTCCTCATGGACTTCCGCCTGCGGCATGTCCGATATGCAGCGGAGGCGGGATGGGAGGCGCAAAAAAAATGGATAATACTCCAATAAAAACCGTGTCATCAGGAGAATGGTCGTGGATGAAATGTTATGCTGCCGGTCTTGCAATGCGCGCTCAAGAACGTATTTCTGAAAATGCTCAAGATAGATTTCTGCGTCAGATAGAATTCGCTAAACAACTCGGTAAAGAAATTCAAAAACTTGCAGACAAAATACAAACAGCAATTGAGAACTTTAAAAATTTAATGCCCGATATACTGAAACCGGCAGTAAATTTTATTGCAAATATTATTATAAATCCAATATTAAATCTTATATCACTATTGCCTAAAGCAATTGAGAAATTCGCACAATTCGGACAAAATCTTCAATCCTTTATAAATAATGCCGCAGAAAAACTTGTATCAGTGCTCGGAGAATTTAAAAATTTTATTCAAAAGAAAATAACAGAACCGTTAAAGAAAAAGATTAAAAGTTTTCTTTCTCTGTTTATAAGTGAATTTGAAGACGAAAATTACCAAAATGACGACACACTTGCCGTATTTAAAGCAAGAGAATTAAAAAAATTTCTGATAAAAATTATAAAAATTAACAAGAAACGGAATGGAAATGCAAATAGAGAGAATAAAACTTAACCGGTATAAAAGCAGTAAGGACAGAAGAAAAAAAGAAGGTCCGGACAATAAAGACCTTAACAAAACTCTTAAAGGAGTTTTGATAAACAATCATGTTAAAACTGAATCGGATATTTCATTTAATGACATACAAGATTCTCTGCTTATATGTAATACACCGAATTCATATATAAAATCTTCTTTAAATAATGAACGAAAAAATTCCGAAGGTGAAAGTGCTTTTAATATATCAAAGGCTATAAAACCGCTGCTTATAGGAACAGGGGTTCTGCTGGGGTGCTGTTTAGGATTTAGCACAATACTTAAAAATTCATCACAAACATTATTAAAATCAAAGAATTTTGAACAGCTTCCTGACCTTGCCGTTAATATGAATATAAAAGAAGAACCGCAGTTTGCTATCTATAGAGCAATCAGAGACCCTAATTTCAGAAATCTGCTCGGCGCTGCAGCTATCTTTATAATGAGCGGAATTACAATTGCAAGCAAGAATTTTGTCGACGGTGCAAAAGAAATATGGCTTAAGAAAAAATCCGCAGATATCGAAAAAAAACTGCAGGAGGATTTAATAGAAGTAGAAACCGGTGCTTTTTCGGGAAAACTTCAGGTCGTAAATGACATGATGGCAAATAATATGAATTATTTTGATGAAGTGTTAAATCATACAAGAGAGAAAAATTCCACGCCTAATGTTTTTGCGCAGTTTGTTGCTTTTAAAGGCCAAAATAATACAAAACAAACCGGTTTAAATGAAGAAGGTCAAAGCAATCAAAATAAAAATAAAGAAAACGAAAAAAGAGATTTATATAAAAATATAGGATATGCAGTTCTTACGGCGGGCGTTTTAACCGCCGCCGCAATATTGGGGAAAATAAGCCTTTCCAATATTAAAAAAACCGCACAAAACACGCAAAAATATGCAAATAATATTACTGAAAGAACTATTGATGTTATAAAAGAAAAAAGCAATACTCCCGATAAAAAAGATATATCCCAAATAACGGAACTTTTGAAATCAATATGCGCAAAACCCGAGTTTATAAAAGAAACAGGGAAAAAATATAACCTGAACGAAACGGAAATACAATCTATTATGGATGCAGTAGCAGAATCTAAAAAAACAATATTTGCGGATGCTCCGACAGCACTTGGAGGTATTCCGAAGAAAATACAATACTATTGTTATATAGATGAAAACAGAGGTCATCTTTATAACTGGATTTTAAATCCGGAAAATAAATTTACTAAATATATTTTCGGCGCCTTTACTTTATCAAGCGCAGTCGGTTATGTATTTAAACAAACCATGGATGCGGTAAAAGAAGCTACTGTCATGAATGAGAATGCAAAAACTGAACTGGATTTGCGAAAAAGACTTGTTGATGTAGAAATTGCAAATTTCAGAGCAAAAAAAGAAAGTGCAATAAAGCCTCTGGTTGATAACTTCTCATTGCAGGCGTCAAACGGAGCAAAAACAAAAGAAGAACTAAAACAGCTTGCCGATAATATATTAATGGAAACTAAAAACGGACCTCCGTATGTTTATACATAGGATAAATATTATGAGAATAAACAATAATTTATTACAGCAAAATATTCTAAAACTCGGAGAAGGAGTATCTTTGCCTAATGCGAACAGAAACTTCTGTACTTTTAACGAACAGCGGACAGAAGAAATTGTAAGTAAAGGAGAAGAAGCACTTCCCTATATTGATACTTTCTTAAAATCAGCAAATACTGAAGAATCAGTTGTTGACGGGCTGCAGGTACTTAATAAAATGCTTGATAAAGGAGTAAAAGGCATTGATAAAATGTATCCCACCCTTTCAAGATTTAACGATGTGACGTCGCCCAATGTTCAGGTTATGCTTGCAGGCATATACAGAAAAACACTGGTTCCTGACGCTTTCGGTCCTTTAAATAAGATGCTGCTCAGGCAGACATTTATGCCGAATTCTCCTTACTTCGATCCTTCGGAAGAAATAGGCGGCGCTATTATGGAATATCTTAAAAATCAAGCTGTCGTCAATTCTGCAGCAATATTTCCGCAAAATTTATAAAATTTAACCAAAACTTTGACAATTATTTTTATCAGAATGTATCATAAAGTATGATGAAAAAAACAAGGTTATTTTATTTAAATATAATATTATTTACAGTAGTAATTTTAGCTCTTTTATATTTTTCTTTCTTATTTATTCTTCCCTATATATTTAACTCAAAAACAATAACTTTAAAAGTCGAAGATTTTATTTATAACAAATTTTCTATTCAAATAATTTCCGATAATTTAAAATTTAAGACATATTCTAATTTTAATGTAACTATAAGTGCCAATAAATTATATCTTGCAGATAAAGAGAAAAAAGAACTTTTAACGGCAAAAAATGCTTCATTGGAATTTAATATAATAAAAAGAACAATTAATTCTTTAAACATTGATTATATATTTATAAATGAAACAGGCTTTAAAAATCTAATCAATAATAACAAAAAAAAGAAAACAAAAGATTTTAATTTAAAATCTTTTCCCGTCGTTAATATAAAAAAAGCGGAAATATGGGCTGATAAAGGAAAAATAAACAGTATTTTTTTAATAATTTCCGACATGAAAATTATTAATTTACCTGATAACAAAACCTATTGTACATTTGAAGCCGAAATTATATCAAATCTTCTTAAAAACCTGTTATCAATAGGTCGAAAAGGCTATTTATATATAGAGGATAACTCACTTTATGCGAAAAATTTTCAAATTCTTATGGGGATTTCTTCCGTTATCGCAGACGGAAAACTGCTGGATGATAACGGTTTATCGGATTTTAATATAAAAGGAAATAATCTTCCCGTAAACGATATTGAAAGTTCATTATTATATTTTCTAAAACTCAGAAAACCCGGAAAGCAATTTATAGAAAATTTTAAAGATTTTTCCGGACAAATGGATATTGATTTAAAAGTCACAAATGAAGGAATTTTCGGCAAATGTATTGCCGGCAAACTCAGCGCGGTAACTGTTTTGTTTAATGTTCCGATATTATTTGAGAAGGCAGAATTTAATTTTAATAAAAAAGAAGTATTGTCAAAAGCATACGGACTTTTAGGAGGAGAGAAAGTATATTCTTTTTTCAATTTAACTGAAATGGCAACAGAAAATCAACAGGTAAAAGGCATTGTTAAATCATCGCTTCCAGATCGTTTTGTTGATAAATATATTCCGGATTTAAGTATTAAAGGAACGGCAGATGCCTGTGTTAAATATTTTGTAAAAAACGGTAAAATTGATGTTGAATATCTTTTAAAACTGGAGAAAGGTTCTGATTTATATTATAAAAACGCATACCTGGGGCTTGAAGATAAAGAAAGAAGACTTCAGGTAAAAACACATAAAGATGGTGATAAGTTATATATAACCCATTATAATTATTCTGCAAATACAGACGGAATTCTTGAAAATATTATATTGGGAGACGGTCTTTTTATTAAAAAAGACGGGCATTTTCATCCCGAATATATTTCCTGTAAAACTAACGGATATGCCCCTGTCTCTGTTACCGGTTCTTTTGGCAGATACGTTGACGGAGGAAGTTTTAACGGTGATTTAAACTACAATTTTACAAAAAGAATACTGACAGGAATTTTTACCGTTAAAGATACCGAATACAAGGACTTTTATGTAGAAGCAGCAAAAGTAAATGCTAATGACAAAAAAATCTTTATTGAAGCAAACGGAACTTATTCAGATTCTCCTTTTCAATGTTATTTTGAAGCTTTAAATAAATTTGATACTTCTGATATAACTATATTTAATATGAACTTATTTCTTGACAGATTTATTTTTAAAGAAAGCAGTCCCAATAATATTAAAAGTAAAAAAATTAAAATTCCAAAGCAAGCCAAAGAATTATATTTTACAATCCATAAATGGAATATAAAAGTTAATAAAATAAAAAGAAAAAAGATAGAACTTGATAATATTCTGCTAGAAGGCAGTCTTAAAAATAATATATTCAAATTTTTAATGCCTAATATTAATTTTGCTAAAGGACAATTATGGGCAAAAGGAGAATATAATTTTAAAAACCATTCTTCCGTTATTGATTTTTCAGCAGAAAATATTGATTCTAATATTGTTGCCGATGTAATTTTTGACCTTCCTGATCAAATAGAAGGTATCGCAAATGCGAAGCTGCATCTTCAAACAAAGAATAAGCTCGATGACATTAAAGCCTGTGCTTCTTTTTCTATTGATGACGGATATCTGCCAAAAATAGGAAGTACGGAATTCATAATAAAAAAGTCAAAAAAGGTCAAAAGACCTATAAAAATAAAATTATCGGATATTATAAACGTTGATATAACAAAAGCAAAAGCATTAAGCTCCGACCTAAAAGGTACATTCAATATTGATAATTATAAAATCAATAATGTTTGTTTGACATCACAGCAGAAATATTTGTCTTTTCTGATTGAAGGTGATTATGATATAGAAAATAAAAATGCAAATTTGCGGCTCTGGGGAAAATATAATGAAAAAGCGCAAAAAGGGATAAAAATATTATATATTCCGCTTTCCTGGATAATTAAAATTATTTTCAGACCCGAACATACGCTTGATTTATATCAAAAAAAAATAGATCAAGTTCCTTCAATTAATGCCGAACCTGAAGATACAAAAGCTTTCAGAGTTAAATTTAACGGAGATTTAAACGGAAACTTAAATGTTGAATTAAAAAGTATTATATAACCGTTTGATTAATCTACCCAGCCAAGTGATTAATAGACATACGGGCTATTGAATAGTACTATTATTTAAACAAGCAAAAAACATTCCAACTAAACGGTCAGAAAGACCATAGGGATATGTGTTTTTCATAATAGTTCACGACCTGAGCAGTGAATAAAATAATATCTGCAAAGGTTTTTTTTTATTTAAATTTCTTTTTTAATTTATTTCTTATTTCGGCTAGAGGTCCGTTATTAGGATTTCTTACATATTTGTAATAATTACGTGCATATGTAAAAGGATATCTGGGAAGCCAGGTTAATTTTATTAAAATAGATACGGTTTCTGCCCCTTGCGAAAGCATTAATTGATCTATAGTATCTTCATGTGCCGGAGATATTGAAGAAAATAATTTAATTAAGTAATCTGAGAATGTTAATACTGAATATCCTGACGCAACACCTGTATTAACAACAATATTAGATACTTTAAAATTTTCATTGTCTTTTACCGTTTTTACATCATCCGGCAGTTTAAGTGTCTCTGATGAAACCTGTTCTATTTCATACCACTGACCGTTATATTCTATTCTCATTATATTGGGTTTTGGCATGTATAAATCATCAAATATATTATCGAATATTACCTTCCCGTTAAAATCAGATACTCCGTATTTATAATTTTTATAGGTTAAAAGCATACCTCCAAATAATAAATCAATTGAATCATACACAGGAGGAATAACAGCAAACCCGGTCGAATCATAAAGGCCAAAGTCACCGTAATTGCCGAGTTTTGCATATTTACCGAGAACTCGTTCGGTATGTCTGTATTTTAAAGGTACAAGTATCTCCCCTTTTGTATCTATAATTCCGAATTTGCTTTTTTTCTGAGCTATAAAAGCATTATCTCCAAGCCTTATTAATTTATTATATTGAGCTTTTGTAATAATTTCACCTGAAGAATCTTTAAGCCCGAATTTGTTCTCTTCACTGTATATTTCGGTTGCTGCAAATGAAATATTCTGTAATAATAAAAATATAATACTGATTAATAATAATAACCTTTTCATAATTTTATTATATCATGGAGATATGCTAAAACGATTTTTAAAAATAATAGGATTTTTATGTTTAGCACTGGCTGTGCTTTCGGCAGTATTTGCGGCATGTTATATTAAATTACTGCCTGCTGCCGTTTCTAATGAAAAAGTTATATCTTTTGCGGAAAAATCCGCTCAAAAATATGCAGGAGTTGATATAAATATAGAAAATCCGGTACTGAAAACTTATTTATCTCCTGATTTGGATTTCTATGTAACAAAAATATTAATGTCTAAAAATGCAAAAGTACTGTTAGATTTAAGAAATCTGGATATTTCCGTTTCTTTCAAAGACATATTTAAAAAAGTGATAAAAATAAAAAGATTTGGAGCTGATAAAGTTTTCGCAAACATAAACGGATTATTGGAAGCATTCACCGGTGAAGCGCAGCAGCCCGAAAAAAAGGCAAACAATGACTGGTTTATTGATTTCTTTGATTCAATTTTATATGTAAATAACAGTTTTATTATATACAGTCCTGAGAAGGATACTGTTGTTGAATTAAAAGCAGATAATTTAAAACTTGATAATACGCAAAAACAAAAACGGTATGTACACTTTAATTTTGACGGAAATATAAAAAAGAAAAATAATACCGTCCATATTACATTTGCTGATGAAAATAAAGTTGTAATTAAAAATAAGCACATATATGTAAATGACTGCCCTTTGACAATAAACTATTCAAAAATGTTTTTTAATGCGGATGCTTCTAAAGACAGGTTTGAATTAACTGTCTTTTCAAACAGATTTTTTATTCCGGATGTTATTAAACTTTTACAGACAAATATAATAGAGAATAATATTAACGACGTTCTTTTATTTTTGGATAATATAAACGGGGACTGCGATTTTAAGGTAAAACTTACAAAAAATGATTTTTCAGGCAATATAAAATTAAACAGGTTCTCAGCAAAATTAATTCCACTAAATAATATGCCGTTTACAGTTAATTCAGGTGATATTCTCATCTCCGGCAATAATATAATACTGGATAATTTCAAAGGATATTATGATAAAAACAGTAATAATGAATTTGAATTTAAAGGAACAGTAAATGACTATTTAAAAACTGTTGATACAAAAATTGATATGACTGCGGTTTTAACAAATGATTTCTTTGAAAACTACCTGTCAAAAACAGCAGGTATTAAACTCACTTTATTGGGGCAAAGCCGGTCTAAAATACTCATAAACTCAAAAAATAACGATATCGATGTTACTATGATGGGTAAAATTGCCAAAGGCGATGATATTTTGGTTGAAGGATCTTCACTGAGTCCTGTAGGATATGACAGAGCACTTAAAGCTGATTTACATGTAAGAGGCGATAAATTAAATATTGAAACAATTAATTATTACATTGCTAAAGAATTAACAAGAGCTTCAAAAGGAGTAGAACCTATATTAACATTAAACGGTAACGTTAATATCCCCGACGGCAAAATATTTGATTTTGAACTTATAGTTCCAAAACCGCTGCCAAGCGAATTTTTAAATGTTTTTATCGGTCAAAAAATGTTCAGAAAAGGTAAGTTTCAAGGGAACATAAAATACGTCGACATGGGTAAATTTCCTGTTTTACAGGCAAATCTCACTGCAGAAGGAATTGCTATTCCTTCTCAAAGACTTTTCTTGAAGAATGGAGAAATAAAAACAGTTGATAAATCGCTAAAAATTAAAGCCGAAGGAAAATACAGAAGAAGCAGTTACAATTTTGAAGGCGACATAGGTAATGCAATAATTTTCCCGATTTTAATCAGAAATATAAAATTAACTCTTGATAATATTGACGTTGCAAGAGTAATGGCTGCATT
>CALUSW010000072.1 GCA_944323535.1 Candidatus Gastranaerophilales bacterium
TGATAGAATAAGCATATATTTTTTAAACTTAAATCAGGTGTTAAGACCTTCTTCACAATGTTTGACTGATGCTTGTAAATGTTTAAAAAATGAAATTGATAATGCAAACTATTCTATTGATTTTGCAATATACGGGATTGATAATCAGCCCGAAATTTTTAATGCTCTTGTAAATGCACAAAAAAGGGGTGTTAAAATCAGATGGGTATTTGATTATGATAAAAAATATTATAATTATTATTCAGATACTTTAAAACTTAAAGAGATTATAACTGCAAATAATTCTGATAAAAAATATGAAGATGAATATTCTTCTGCTATTATGCATAATAAATTTTTTATTTTCGATAATAAAAAAGTATGGACGGGAAGCGCTAATATAACCGGAACAGATTTAACCGGCTTTAATGCTAATTATTCAATTTTGATTGATAATCCTGAAATAGCGGAAATATATACCAATGAATTTTTACAGATGTATGATGGGAAATTTCATAGTCTAAAAGAAAAAACTACAATTAAAGAAGTTATTGTTAATGATGATACATTTATAAAAGTTTTGTTTTCTCCACAAGATGATATCATGCCCGGACATATAATTCCGTTGATTTTAAATGCAAAAAAATATGTTTATATTCCTGTATTTTTCTTTACGGATAAAAAATTATCAAAAGCGTTGCAGTTTGCGTATAATAAAGGCGTTGATGTAAAAATTATAACAGACGCAACTAATGCAAGTTCTAGATATACTGTTCATAAAGAATTAAGAAAAAACGGCATTAAAGTTAAAACGGAAAATTATGCCGGTAAAATGCATATGAAAGCTATAATTATAGATGATAAAATTTCAGTTTTAGGGTCAATGAATTTTACGAAAAGTGCTAATTATAAAAATGATGAAAATGTTTTGATTATTAATAACAGTGAAATAACGAAATATTTTAAGCAAACTTTCTTATACCTTTGGTCTAAAATACCGGATGAATATGAATACAGAGATCCAAAAGCCGAATCTATAGAATCAATCGGTTCTTGTTATGACGGAATAGACAATGATTTTGATGAAAAAATAGATAAAGAAGACTATGGCTGTCAAGTAAATAAATAGTATTCCTATACAGTTTCTTTTAAGTATTTTTTATATGATTTTTTTCTTGATTTTTTATGCTGTTTAGATTTTTCTTTTCCAAATTTTTCAGGATTTTTCAACACGGTCTTTTTAAATTCAATGTCAGAATCTTTTGTTCCGACCAGCATGGAGAAAATAAGCATTGTATTTCTTCTTATGGAATCATATCCGATAGTAACTTTTGCGTATTCAGGACCTACGCTAACCAATATTCTGTTTTCCTGAAACAAATCATCAGATTTAACATCTCTGTTCATCGCAAGAGAAGCAAGATATCCGACAGTCAGATATTTACAGATTTTTAAACTTTCTATTAATACAACATTTGAACGTCCATATCTGTAACGGTCAAATGCAAAAGGGGATTGTCCTCCTGTTGCAGTTTGATAGTATATCAAAGATTGTTTCCAAGGACCGACTTTTGTATTAAGTGCGGGGCCAACTCTGAATAAACCTAATACATCGCCTGTTGTATATACGGTAGCGGCAGTCTGGGCAATAAGTCCTACATTAAATCCGATATTTCCTTCTTCATTACTGTATTTGTATACCGGTTTATATGTTTGTGTCATCCATCTGAAACGTCCTTCGGCATCGCCGAAATCAACATTTCTTCTTCTGTCTACAAACACCCCTGCTGAATATAATTGCGAAAAATTAAGTTTTAAATCTTTAACATAATCAGAACGTGCATAAGATAACTGTGCCGAGTATTTTGGCATTCTGTAACCTAAAAACCATTCATTCTGGTTTGTTAATCTTGAATAATTTAACAATAAACCCGGCGCAAGCTTATGGCGGCCTCTTATTACAAGTTCATCACGCGAAGTTCCGTATGCAACTTCTGTCATATTGTACTGGTTTCTAAATCTTGCAATACCGCCTATACCTACTTTTTCATCTTTATAAGTAAGTATAGGCGCAAGTTTTAAAGTAGAACCTCCAGGGACATTTAAAACAACCGCAGGACCTATATGAGAACCCAGCATACTCTGAGAACCGATTTCCGGGAAATTAGTTTCTATACTTGCTCTTTGTTTATTTGTTACAACTCTTATTGAAGGAATAACAGCAATTTTGTAATTTTTCAAATATAAATCAGCATTTTTTATTGTTATAACTTCATGGTCATCACGAGAATCAATATATATAGTTCTGGCTTTTATATTATAAACGCCTTTACTTTCGTCAGAAATTTTTGGGGTACGGTTTGATAAAACTCTGCTTTGGTCAACATAGCCGGCAAATGATGTAGAACCTAATCTTAGGGTTTCATCCGATAATATTTTTGCAACACCGTCATATTCTTCAATTCTGTCTGAATATATAAATGCTTCTTTTGCTGTTAATTTAATATCATTTGCTTTTGTGCTCGGGTTTTCAATCCAACCGTCAGGATTATTTAAATCTATTTTAACAAAGTCGCCTTCCGTAACAGATTCTTTTGAAGTTAATACTACATTTTCATTTGCCTTTAATATATTTTTGTCATAGTTAAATATTATTTTATTAGCACTGAGTGAAGTATTTTGACTGACAAAATTTACTTTTGCATTGCCAATTGCTTCCACTTCATATCTTTCGGGGAAGTACTCCATATAATCAGCCGTCAGCTCAATTTCAGGCTTTTTGTCTTCCACGGGAGTTTCTTTTTTCTTTCTGAAAAAAAACAATCTGTCTTTAAACGACAAAGAAGGATTTTCTTCTTTTAATTTTGCTTCTTGCTGCTTTTGTTTTTCTTTTTCTTCTTTTAGCAGTTCTTTTTCAAGTTCTTTTTTTGTAAGAGGTTTTTTTTCGGGATAAACAAAAGTCTCTCTGCTATTTTTACTTGAGTCTTGTATATTTTTATCAATTTGTTTTTTTATAGGGCTTTCGTTGTTTGAAACTTCTTTTTTCTCGCTAAGATTTTCTTTTTTTATCTCTTCTTTTTTTTGTTCATTATCTTTATTTTTATTATTAAATTTTTGTTTATTTTTCTTAAACAAGCCGAAGAGAGTATCTTCTTCATTTTGAACGCTGTCTTCATCAACATAAGTTGGGTTAAGAGAAGAATAAAAAGGGTCTATACCGAGTTCGGGATAATAATCAACGGCAAAAGAACAGCTTGCCCCCAGAATTAAATATATGATTATAAATATTAAGTTTATTTTTTTCAAGTTTATATATCCTTATAAATAATTGTTGGGGTTTTTCGGTTTACCGTTAATACGAACCTCAAAGTGGCAATGAGGACCTGTTGAATATCCGGTTGAGCCAACGAAGCCTATAACTTGACCTCTTGTAACATTATCGCCGACAGAAACATTTTGTTTTGACATATGTGCATATAAAGTGGTCGTCGGCGCACCTGTACAAGAACCATGGTCAATAATTACGACTTTACCATATCCGCCGTACCATCCTGAATATATTACTTTTCCGGCGTTAGATGCTTTTATGGGGGTTCCATACGGAGCAGCATAATCTATACCGGTATGAAATATTTTTGACTTAAAGATAGGATGTGTTCTCCATCCGAATGGAGAAGAAACGCGTCCGGTAACAGGCAGTATAAAACCGCTGCTTACTACAACACCGCTGTCTTTTGTCGATTTTGATATTACTGATGCCAAAATATCAGATTGACGTTTTAGTTCTCTTTCAGAACGTTCATAAGCCCTTTTATCTTTTTGTATTTTTTCTATCATTGATTTATTTTGTGATATTGTTTTGCGAATATTGGAATTTTCACGATCCATATCACGTATAATATATGACAGCTGTCTTTTTTCTTTTTCCAGCCGCTGCTTTAAAAGGGCAATATTACGTGCTTCCTCTCTTAAATTCTGCATTTTCTTCTTATCTGATTGTATTATTAAGTTTTGATAATAAATTCTGTCTAAAAATTGGCTTATACTATTTGTAGAAATTAATAAATCAAGTATCATTGTATGTTTTGTTTTATAAATACATCTTATTCTTTCTGCCGAAGACTGCTGCCTTTTGTTGTATTGCGCCAGATAGGAATTTAATTCCTGCTGCAAAGATTCAATATTTTTTTGTTTGGCATCATATTGAGCTTTAGATTTTTTTAATGCGAGCTGATTTCTTTCAAGCTTTTGCTGATTTCTGCTTAATTTATTTGCTTCTTGTCTTTCCAGTCTGCGCAATGAATTAATTTTTTGTTTTATAACCTGCCTTTTTTGTTCTACTTTTCTTATTTGCTGCGCATTATTTGCATAAGAAATACATACTGTATTAACAAGTATGGAAATTGTAATAATTAATAAGGCTATTATTTTCTTAAGTACAGACATTATATTTCCGCAAAAAATTTCTAATTCATTACGATAAACAGCATTGAACCGAAAGTCCATAGTAAAAAGCAAAGCGTAATAGTTAATATTATAATTTTTCTGTTTTTTCTGAAAAATTCCATAGTATATCCCCAGGTTATTAATTCTACTATTATAATTTTACCCTAAAAAATAAATGAAACAAATATATAAAGCTTTTTAACAAATAATTCTAAATATTTCTTTATTTGTAATAATAATATCCCCTTTGATATCGTGTTTTTCAGGATAAATTGTTTCAAAAAGCAAATCGTGAAATATTAAAATTACTTTAACAGGAGAACTTTTTAAAGAGTACAAAAATCTGTCATAAAATCCTTTTCCGTAGCCGAGCCTGTAACCGTTCTTGTCCGCTGCAACTGCAGGAATTATAATCATATCAATATTGCTAAAATCATCAATTTTAGAAGAACATGGCTCAAATATATTAAAACTTCCTTTTTTTAAATTTGAACTTTCATAAGGACAAAATTCCAGAGTTTCATTTATAACTCTCGGCAGATACCAGTTTTTTGTTTTATCTTCAAAACATTTCAGAGTATTAACTTCTGATTTTAACGGATAATAGCTTAAAATATTCTTACTTTTTGAATATTCCGGTAAGCTGAAAAGCTTATGCATAATAATACTGCTGTATTGTTCAACAGGCAGATTTTTTCTTATACTTAGAGCTTTTTTTCTTAATTCGTCTTTCATTTTGAATATAATAAAAAAGAAAGGACCTAAAAGTCCTTTCTTTTCTTTTTTCGATAACTATTTTATGTTAGAGAAGGTCCAAGCATCAGATGCAGGAGTTGTAGCTGCTTGATATTCCTGACCTGAAACACCGCCTTCATCACTTCCGTGGGCAATTGGTTTATAAAGTCTGTTATAGTACTCGATAACCATTCTGTCTGAATTGAAATATGATTCGGCTGTTCTGATAGCCTGTCTCATCATTGTTGCCCATTTTACTTTGTCATTATAGTATGTCGGAATAATCTGATCTTCAATTATAGACATCATACATTCGTAGTCTTTTCTGTGTCTTTCTTCCCAAGGAATATTATCATCAAGTCCGGGATATTCAATTGTATATCCGTTAATTCCGGGGAATGTTCCTTCTACTGCCCATCCGTCATATGTTGATAAGTGCAGCGCTCCGTTTGCATTTGCCGACATTCCTGATGTTCCTGATGCCTCAAACGGTCTTAACGGTGTATTGAGCCATATATCGGAAGCGCGTTTTAATTTACCGCTCAATTCAAGTTCGTAGCCTGTTAATACTACAACGTTTTTCATTGTGTATGAACTTCTGAGTATTTTATTAAACATTTCTTTTCCGATAACGTCATCAGGGTGGAATTTACCTGCAAATATAAGCTGTACTTTATTTTCATTTAACAGTTTTAATATTCTGTTTTCATCCATAAATATCAGCCATGCACGTTTGTAATCGGCAAATCTTCTTGCCCAGGTAATAGTCAGTACATTCGGATCTAATCTTTTTCCGACTGAATTTGCAATAAATTCAAATACTTCTTTTTTCATTTCTATCTTAGCATTTAATAATGCTTCAAGATTGTCGGTTTTCATTCTGTCATCCTGCCAGTAATGGAGATTAACAGCATTTGTTATTGCACGAATCGGGCATCTTCCTTCAACCCAGTTCCACATTTTATTAGATACAAGTCCGTGAAGCTGTGATACTGCATTTGCCAATCTGGACATTCTTAAAGCTGCAACTGTCAATGAGAATTGTTCGCCGCCTAATTCAACAGCTCTTTCTCTGGAACAGCCTGCTAAAAATCCGCCTTTTAATAAAGTATCAACCCAGTGGACTTCGTTTCCTGCCGCTACCGGTGTATGTGTTGTAAATACTACTTTTTCTTTTACTTTATTCAAATCACCATTATATTGTCTTAGAAGTTCAAATGCAGCAGGAAGAGCATGACCTTCGTTTAAATGTACACAATCAAAGTTGTATCCGATTTTTTGCAGAAGTCTTATACCTGCTATACCCAGTACGGTTTCTTGTGAAATTCTGATTTTTTCATCTCCGTCATATAATTTATAAGATATTGATTTTGCCCAATCGGAATTTTCTTCAATATCCGTAGTTAAGAAATAAACAGGACATGTATCAAATATACTGGGCTCAAGCATAAATGCTTTAACTTTAACTGTTTCTCCATATACTTCCACATCGACTGTTTCATTGATTTCCGTTAAAAAATCATAATGTTTTCTGATGTATGCAACTTCAACATTGCCGTCATGGCTAATTCTCTGGTTATAGTAGCCGTATGACCAAAGCATTGTTACCCCAACCATTGGCATTTGCAGGTATCCTGCCGACAACATATGAGAGCCGGCTAAAAAACCTAAACCGCCTGAATAAGTTGCTATTGACTGGTCAATTGCTATTTCCATCGAAAAATATGCTACATTTGGTAAACCCATTGTTACTCCTTTTCGTTCTGAACATTTATCTATCGTCTAGTATCTTATACCAACAAGATAACAAAAAAGCAACTTTTTATCTATATAAAGTTAATAATTTATTTTAAATATTAAATATTTTCTATATAAAAAATACTGTTTTGATTGATTTGCAGGTATAAAAGTTTAATAAATAAGTTTTCAGGGTATATTTTTACATATGAATAGACTGAAAAATTATGACTATGATTTAATAAAGGAATTATCAGGTTTTAAAATTTATTTTGTTCAATTCTTAATTTGTTTGACATTTACTTTGGCAATATTATTTATCGGATATAGTTTTATATCAATAAAAATATTTTATTTTCTTCTGTTTGGAATACTTTTTATATATACTGCTGCCATTATTTATAGTATTAATACCCGTATTTGTGCTAAACGCTTGACTGGTGCCGTTGAATCATCTTTTAAAAATAAGTACGGATTTTCAAATTCTGCTGTCGGAGTTGATGTTATAAAAATTACAATAGGAAAAAATTTATTGAGACTTGTTGATTTAAGTTATTCTAATGAAAATTATAATATACAGGACGGTTCTTTGCTCTGTTTTATAAAACTTTTAAGGGACAGATTAATTTATTTATCAGGTTATATTATTCCTTTAATCAGAGTTATAGAATCAGGTCAAAATAATGAATGCCGAATATATGTAAGGGGAAATGTTAAAGCAGCTTTTAATGTATATCCAGAATTAATATGTATTGATAAACTTCCAGATAATTTTGATAAGGAATATAAAGAAGAAAATTATGTAATATTGGATAAACCTGCATACTGGGTTAAAGCAGATGATATTCCTGTCAGCTTTGAATGTAACAGATGTAATTCTCTCCGGATTATATTTGAAATATTAATGTTTATATGTATTAAAAATGCTGACGAAATTCTTCAAATACAGGATATAAAAAAACTGCTTAAACAACTTAAAAAAAATTATAAAGAAGAATATAATTGTTTAAATAAATCTTTAGATTGCGGAAAAATAAAAAATGTTATGGCAAATCTTATAAAAGAAAATATTTCTGTTAAAGATTTTGTCAATATTATCTCGCTTATAAAGGAGTACGGTATTGAGAACAATCCTGATTATTTGAGTGAAAAAATAAGAAATAATAATACCTTTAGAGACCAAATTACACAAAAATATTCTGTTAACGGAGCTATTAATGCTTATTTGATTTCAGAAAAAACAACTCAAAAAATACAAAAAGCCCAATCTTATAAAGAGGAAAAAGAAATAATTGAAGAATTAGAAAGAAAAATCAGTAAAAATTCCAAAAATATAATTATTTGTAATCCTGACATAAGATTAAAATTATTCAAAATAATAAATGAAGTTTTCGTTAAAACAAGTGTACTTTCATATAGTGAAATTCTTAAATCTACAGAGATAAAAGCCAGAGACATAATATAA
>CALUSW010000073.1 GCA_944323535.1 Candidatus Gastranaerophilales bacterium
CGTTCTTTGTGATATGACGGAAATATCTCCTATTTGCAATGTGCTTTTTGTTGTTATATCAGATATAGTCTTATTTTGAGGAATATGGAAAATAGTCTGCCCGTGCGAAGATATAAAATCAATATTATGTGATTTTAACCCTGCTTTTTTTAACAGATTATTAACTGTTTTTGCAAACAATTCACCGACTATGAAGTTCATAAAACAGATATCTTCGGTATTACCGTTATTATTTGCAATGTTTAACAGCTTTGTTCTTACTTCTGCGGGATATTCATATGAATAATTGTCCAGTATTTTGAATGAAAAATCATCATAAATCCTTAAAAGACAAGCATCAATACCGTCCATGGACGTACCGGACATCAAAGAAATAACTGTTTTATAATTCATCATAAATAGATTATACGACCGCTCTAAAAATAAGAAAAGATTTTTATAATTTCAATATTTTCTGAATTTATTGTATAATTTATAATTAGCGAGGGGAAATATGACTTTAATATATTCCATTATTTTAGCAGGCGGAACAGGAAGCCGATTATGGCCTTTATCCAGATTTATGTATCCTAAGCAAATGTTTAAACTGGATGATGAATATACTCTTTTTCAACAAACTTTTTTAAAACTAACTAATTTTATTGACGATAAAAATATAATTACCGCGACAAATATAAAATATGCTTCTTCTTTAAAAGAACAATTAAAACAATTGCAAGATAAATTTTGCAGAAAATTGCTGTATAAAATTATTACGGAGCCTACTTTTAGAAACACTGCTCCTTCTTTAGCTCTTGCTGTTAGATATATAAAAGATAAAATAAATTATTCGTCTTCTGAGCCTGTTATTCTTTCTGTTCCCTCCGATCAATTGATTACAAATCGTGAAATGTTTTCAGATCTCATATTAAAGGGTGTAAATCTTGCAAAAGAAGGATATATAGTTGCTTTCGGGACTGAGACAAATAAAACAAATGAAAATTTCGGATATATGAAGGCAAGAGCAAATCAAAAAATTTCACAAATTGAATCAAGCGCGCTGAAAGTATCAGGTTTTATAGAAAAACCGTCTACAAAAGAGGCTAAAGCTAACTTAAAAGGAAAAGTTTATATTAATTCCGGCATATATATGTTTAGTATTTCTACTTTTTTTAATGAGTTGAAAAAAAATGCACCTGAAATTTATAAAATAATAACAGAAAATAATATTACGGATACTATTCCTTCAATGCCGTTGAATATATATGAACAATTTCCTAACATTTCAATAGATTATGCAATAATGGAAAAAAGTAAAAAAATGGCTATAATTCCTCTGTCTACAGAGTGGAAGGATATAGGTTCATGGGATGCAATTTATGATGTATCAAAAAAAGATAAGAACGGTAATTTCTTTTTTGGAAATGTTATAGACTATAACTCCGAAAATTCAATGATATATTCAACATCAAAACTTACGACATCTATGGGTTTAAAAGATACTATTGTTATAACGACGGAAGATGCGATTCTTGTTTGTGATAAAAATAATATTAACGGAATAAAAAGAATCTATAAAAAATTAAACGGGAAAAACTCGGCTACAAAAGAAATTCATAAAACGGTTTACCGTCCCTGGGGCTATTATACTGTACTTGAGGACGGACAAGGATTCCTTACAAAATGTATTACAGTAAATCCTAATGCAAAACTCAGTCTTCAACTTCATAACCACAGAAGCGAACACTGGATAATACTTGAGGGCGAGGCAACCGTTATTAAGGGAAAAGAAACTATATCCTTAAAATCAGGTGAAAGTATTGATATAGGTGTTAGAGAAATACACTCTCTTCAAAATTTCGGTAAAGAACAACTTAAAGTTCTTGAAATTCAACAGGGCGATATTCTCGATGAAAATGATATTGAAAGATTAGAAGATATGTACGGCAGAGTATAGATATGAAGAAAAAAATTGCTATTATAGGTTCTACCGGTTCAATTGGAACTCAGGCATTGGAAGTAACTGATGTATTAAAAGACAGTTTTGAAATAATTGCTTTGGCAGCGGGTGAGAATATTGAACTTATTTCATATCAAATTGAAAAATATAAGCCTCTGTATGTATCTGTAAAAAACGAAAAAGATGCAGAAATTTTGCAAAAAAAATTTCCGAATATTTCTGTTCTATGTGGAGAAGAAGGTCTTATAACAATAGCGGCGCTTAAAGAAACGGACCTGCTATTAGTTGCTGTATCAGGTAAAAACGGGTTGAAGCCTACTATAACTGCAGTTAAAAATAAAAAAAATGTCGCTCTGGCAAATAAAGAAACACTTGTTATGGCTGGTGAACTTGTAATGAAACTTGCAAAAGAAAACAATGTAAATATTATTCCGGTTGACAGTGAACATTCTGCAATTTTTCAGTGTTTAAATAACAGAAATAATGCTAAATATCTGATTATTACTTCATCCGGCGGTCCTTTTCTAAATGCTTCAAAATCCGAAATTGAAAATGCAAATCTTTCAAAAGTACTTTCACATCCCAGGTGGAATATGGGGAAAAAGATTACCGTGGATTCTGCAACACTTATGAATAAGGGTTTAGAAGTCATTGAAGCTCATCATTTATTCAATTTTCCTTATAGTAATATAAAAGTTGTAGTTCACCCTCAAAGTTATATGCATAGCGCAGTAGAATATAAAGACGGGAGCATTATTGCCCAAATCGGTATTCCAAGTATGCATATACCTATACAATACGCTCTTACCTGGCCAGAGAGGACAGAAGGAATAGAAACGAACAGTTTCGATTTTATCAAAGCAGGTAAACTTGAATTTTATGAGCCTGATTATGAAAAGTTTCCTTCGCTTAGGCTTGCTATTGAAGCGGGAATGAGGGGCGCAACATTTCCCGTATGTCTTAATGCTGCAAATGAAGAGGCTGTTCTTGCTTTTCTTGATAACAAAATAAAATTTAAAAATATTTATGGTATAACCAAAAGTGTACTTGACGAATATCAGCCGGTTTTCAATCCTACGATTGATGATATACTTGAAGAAGATAAAAAGGTCAGAGAATTAACAAAGAGCATAATAAAGGCAGAAATGAAATGAAAATATTATTTTTAAACGGTCCGAACTTGAATTTACTTGGAACAAGAGAACCCGATAAATACGGGAAATGTACTCTTAATGATATAGAAAATTATATAAAAAAAGAGGCTGCTTCTATTAATGTTGATGTAAAATTTTTTCAAAGCAATATTGAAGGAGAACTTGTAAATAAAATACAAGAAGCAAAAGGAAATTTTGACGGTATTGTTATTAATCCTGCCGCATATACACATACAAGTGTTGCAATAAGAGACGCTTTTTTAGCCGTAGAAATTCCGGCAGTTGAAATACATATTTCAAATATACATACAAGAGAAGATTTTAGAAAGCATTCTTTAATTGCGCCTGTTTGTATAGGGCAAATTACCGGATTCGGAGCAGAGAGCTATAAACTTGGATTAATTGCAATTGTTGATTTTTTGCGGAAAAAATCTGAAAATAAGTAATATAGAAAATTTAATTTATTCATCCTGAACAGTTGTTGAACTAACTTTTTCTGCCAGAAGCTTTTTTATTCTTCTGCCTTTTAGTTCCAGAACTTTTATTTTAACATTATCAATATTAAATTCATCATTAACTTTTGCCAATCTGCCGAGTCTTTTTTGTACAAAACCGCCTACAGTTTCAACTTCATTTTCTTCCTGTTCTATTTTAAAAAAGTCAAAAAAGTCTTCAACTCTTAATAATCCGTTAATAATATATTTATTATCAGAAACTTTCTTAATATCAAGTTCTTCTTCATCAAATTCATCCTGAACATCGCCTAAAATTTCTTCAAGTACATCTTCAAGAGTAATTATACCGGACATTCCTCCAAATTCATCTATTACAATTGCTATTTCTGTTTTATTGTTCTTAAATTCTTTAAGAAGCTTATCTGCTGTAATTGTTTCAGTAACAAGAACCGGTTTTCTGAGCATGTCATTTAAAATGAAATTTTTATTTTGCATCATGCAGGAATATAAATCTTTTACATGCAAAATACCTATAATATTATCGAAATTATTTTCATATACAGGGTATCTTGTATATTGATTTTCAAGAATTTCTTTCTCCAGAGTAACCAGATCAATATTATTAGGTATTGATACGACATCACATCTTGGCACCATTATTTCTTTTGCGGAAAGATCGGTAAATTTAAGTATATTTTTTAGTAAAAAATTCTCGGTTTCATTTAAAACTCCGCCCTGATAACTCTGATCTATAATCATATTGATTTCTTCTTCCGAATGTATTGAATTAACCGGATGCGCCGGTGGTATTTTCAATAATTTTAATATTTGATTTCCCATTCCGTTTAGAAGAAAAATAAACGGAGTAAACAATTTTGTAATAAAATGCATCGGGTGGGTAATAAACAGTGTAGTTTTTTCAGGATATTGCAAAGCAATTGATTTGGGCATTAGCTCCCCAATTACAACATGTAAAAATGTTATTATTGCAAATGCAATTGCAACTGCAACAGAATGAGTTGCAACTGTATTGGTGACATAAGGAAGAAAGTCAAATAAAGGATGTATTATTTTTGCAAGAGTGGCTTCTCCTACCCAGCCAAGTCCGATACTTGATATCGTAATTCCTAATTGTACTGCGGCAATATATTTATCAAGTTCATTTAAAGCACTAAGCGCTAATTCTGCAGTTGAATTTCCATCTTGAGCAAGCTCTTTAATTCTTGTTTGTCTTACACTGACAAGAGCAAATTCAGAAGCGACAAAAAAACCGTTTGCAGTTAGCAGAAATACTATAATAAGCAAGTTTAATACAACCATATAACCTCTATTATCTGTACCATTTATTTATTATACTATATGTTTTTGAACATGCCCTGTTTTTAGTATAAAACAATCGAGGTTAAGCAGCAGTTATTACAACAAAGCCAATTACATTATATTATCAAGCCCGTAAACAAAGTCATTATTATTGTAAACATGTCTAACCGCAAGAAGAACTCCTGCCATATAACAAGAACGATCCATCGTATCATGTTTAATTTTAAATATTTGACCCGGAGCACCGAATATTACTTCCTGAGAAGCAATATAACCCGGCATTCTTACTGAATGTATGTGGATATTTGATTTTGATACAGCGCCTCTTGCTCCTATAATTGTTTCTTTTTCAGGACAATTGCCAAGAGTAAAATCAGAATTAGCTTCTGCCATTAGTTCGGCTGTTTTTATTGCTGTTCCCGAAGGAGCGTCTTTTTTTTGATTATGATGAAGTTCAATTATTTCTGCATTATTAAAATATTTTGCAGCCTGTTTTGCGAAAATCATTAACAATACTGCACCTGTAGAAAAATTAGGGGCAATTAAACAACCTGTATTATTATCAATAGATAACTGTTTAATTTTTTCTATTTGTTCAAAATTAAGACCTGTTGTTCCTATAACGGATTTAACTTTATATTTCATATATAAGCAAATATTGTTATAAATATTAGCAGGCTGCGTAAAATCTATTATTACATCAGGTTGTTTATCCTTTATTGCTTTTTCCAAATCGGATTCGACAAGTATTCCGCAGGGTTTTCCAATGTCTGCTTCTCCAATATCAAGTCCGTTGCCTATAATATCAATTGCTGCAGTAAGTTCAATATCTTTCGAATTTAAAACAGCTTTTACTACTTCTTTTCCCATTTTACCGAGTGCACCGGTTATACCTGCTTTTATCATATAAATCCTCTTTCTTTCAATAAAATAATAACGTCTTTGTATTTTTTTTTCACTATTTGTTAACAAAAATTTATTTTTCCTCTTGATGTATGTATGAAAATATGTTAGTATTTTATAAAATAATTTGTCAGGTATATAGAAAGAAACAATATGAGTAACATTAAACAAATAGACTTGGATAAAATTGAAAACAGGATAATATCAATAGGTATTGATATTTCACTTGCGGATAGCCTGGTTAATTTCTTAAACAGCAGCATGGTTGACGTCATTGAAATTTCAGAAGCAGACAGGGCAAATCTTCTCGTTATTTTAAAAAGAATCTTGTCATCTGTTAAAAGAAAATATGAAAGAATAGAAGATATTTTGGAAATATAATTGTTGACCTTTTTATTTAATTTGTATACTATAAAACTATAGTTAGGATAAATATTATGGCTCAGCCTTTTGCACAAAATACACAAATAAAAAAAAGAATCTCGGTTCTTGTTTTTTTAAAAGGAACGACAGCGCCGTTGGTCTTATATGTTGAAAATCCTTTTGAATTATATGAAGAATTATCTCAAGTTGTAAAATTGAATTCTCCGACCGGAAAGATAATTGAAAAAAACACATTAGGACCGATTAAAAAAATATGTGTTCAATCTTCTCAGATTTGTGCTGTAGCAATTCAAGAAGAACAATATATGTAATACAAGGTAAAATAAGTATTTCTTTAGCAGTTTTATTTTATGTTTTTTATTGTGTAAAGCTCTTAGGAAAAAACAAACAGGTGAATTTATAGTACAATTTAGAAATTTTTTTCTTATTTTTGTAATAGTAAGAACCATAAATATTTTTTCTGGGTTTCTTATAGTATCAAATAAAGCTCTTATTTGTATTTATAAGAAAAAAATAAAAGAAAAAATAAAATACAATGAAATTGAAAATATAAAATACTATCCGATTCTTCCGTCTCATTTAAGCATAAGTGTCTTGTATATAACATTAAAAAATGGCACAAAGAAAATTATATCTGATTTTGAGAACAGTAAAAATACTTATTTGACAATAAATACATTAATAAAAGAATTAAAGTCTTAAATAAATCTACACTTTTATATAAAAAACGGAGAAGGGGGGATTCGAACCCCCGGCAGAGTTGCCCCTGCACAAACGTTCCAGGTTTGCACCTTAAACCACTCGGACACCTCTCCTCTTGTTTAGGAAAAATCCTGCTTTATTTATAACAAAGAAAATATTATCCGTCAATTGGCTTTATAATGAATAATTAAACTTATTCCGGATTTTTTCTAATTTTGTTATACATTTTATGTATATTTTTAATAATGCTTGAATAACACATAAGTTCTTCTTCTGAAGCTCGATTAATAATTTTTATAATACTACTTTTTGTTGAGTTGTCTTTCACTTCAACTTTAGTATCAAAATCTTTCATTTCAATGCCTAATACATCCAGCATTTTTATAAAATTACAAAACTTAGGATAGTGAACACCCGTCTCAATTTTTGAAATTTGTTTTTCCGTTACCCCTATTTCTTTTGCAAAATCTTGCTGTGTTAAACCTCTCAGCCTTCTATACTTTTGTATTTGTTTTCCAATCTTTTTATTCATTTTTTCCATTATATCACCGTATTAAAACACCTTTTCTAACTTAACTATTAACAAAAAACTATATATTGCTCATACCCCTTTCCGTTTATGTATATCTTATAATATAACATTCCTTCCTATCAATTATATAACAAAAATAAAATAATTTCCAGTATAATTAGTTTATGAAAAATTTTTATTTTTTGCTTTTTATTATAATTTCAATATTATTTCTTTTCAAAAATTTTGAAAATGAGTCTTATTATAAAGTTTGGAAATTAACAGATTCGAATTGCATTTTTGTTGACACAAACAAGAATTATATTTTTGATGAAACAATTCCTATAAAGATACATGATATTTTTTACATAAATAAAGATACAGATTTAAACAAATTTCCATTGCTTGCCGGACTGACTGAAGAAGAAAAAGTTTATTTAGAGTATTATGCTTCTGAATTTTTAAATAATACGTTAAAAAATAAATTTGT
>CALUSW010000074.1 GCA_944323535.1 Candidatus Gastranaerophilales bacterium
ATTTTTCTAATGTTTTTATATAAGTACAGGACACGATAATATTAGGAGGTTAATTATGAACGGAGCACAATATGTTTCATTGTTAAGTACAAATGGCAGTACAAATCATACGGCATTATTTTCATCTTCTAAAGGAAATGAAACAGCAGGTTCTGTTGTAAGAACAAGTTCATATGGAACCTCTTCATCAATAAAAAATGAGACGGCAGGTTCAATAGCATCTTCGGGTACAGGAACATCTTCCTCTTCATCCGGCGGCGGCTCATTTTCTGCAATAGCTTAATAAAATCAAAAAGAGATGCAAATAATGCATCTCTTTTGTTATGAAAATAAATGTTTAATGCTTATTCGGCTTCTTGTGTTTTTGTTTCAGATTCTTTAATAAGAGCGTAACAGTCTTTACAGTATACCTCTTTTCCTTCAATTGGTTTAAAAGGAACTTTTGTCTGGCAGCCGCATTTAGAACAGGTTACTTCATACATTTTTCTTCTGTTTTTTTGTCTTCTGTTGTGTCTGCATTCCGGACAGCGTTTAGGCTTATTTACAAGTCCTCTTGCCGCATAGAATTCCTGTTCACCTGCGGTAAACACAAATTCACTTCCACAATCTTCGCAAATAAGCTTTTCGTCTTCGTACATCTTGGTTTTTCTCCTTAATTTGGGTAATTATTGTAGTTTTGATAATAATTAAAGACTTAACTATTAACCTTTTATCTACTTTGAATATTGTATAATCGAACAGTATTTTTAGCAAGAAGAATAATGAATTTTTTTGTATTTGGTTTAATATTAAGATATGTAAAAAAAATAGAATTTAATACTGCCAATTAGCAATATTATTGTTTTAGGATATTTATGATTACAGGTATTTGTCTGTGAGGAATCAATGGTCTACATCACCGGGGTACAAAGTAATAATAGTGTAAATATGCATTCGCCTTCATTCAGGTCGAAGAGGAAGAGCGGGAAGAACAAGTGTGAGAACCATGACACACTTATGTATGCTGAAAAGAAAAAACATCCTGTCACAACCGGCATAAAAATACAGGCTGATAAACTTACAAAAGCTTTTACGGAGTATCCGAAAAAGGGATTTGAAGGAAGTAAGAATGCCAATTTTTACCAATTTTTAACCATGGGCATGGTCCCCTATTTAACGGGAAGTGCAATGATGATAGGTGTATTTAATGCTGCAAGCAAGTTTTTTGATACTCCTGCTGCAGTAAATGCCTGTAAACTCGGTAAAAAAATGGGTATTGGTGTTATCGGATACGGGATATTGAAAACATTATCCAAAAAATTTATAGAAGTACCCGTTAATATGAAATACGGAATTGATGTAAATCTGCCATATAATAAAGTCGTTTATGAATTACCGGAAAAAGATAATAGAGATAATTTAGTAAAGCATGAGTATCATAAGGTCTTTGAAAGTGTAGATTTTCCGCGCTGGGATTTATTATACAATCATGAAAGTTTTGGTCCCGAAAGAAACGGTTTCTTTAATAGAGTTGCAAAGAAACTCGGAATGGATGAAGATTTGCAGCATTCCGATCAAAAAACAAAACCTAAGATAAAAGAAAAAGTTATACAAACGAAATTATTCTCAACATTAAGTTCATATTTATGGGCAGCAACCGGAGTCGGTATTGCAATGCAAAAACCCTGGGAAACGCTGGTTGTAAATCCAAAACAAAGATTATCTGATTATAAGAATTACAGAAAACTTGCTGCTGCAGCAAAAGAAAAAGGTCAGCAAGTTGCAAAATATAACAATTTTGTAAAAGATTTTGGCAAGAGATTTGCTGCAAGCTGTAAGGAATTCGTTAACGGCAGCAGCAAAAAGAATAATATAGCCGGAAGAATTTTACTTGGAAGTGCAATTGGCATGACTTTATTAGGCAATTTTGTAACTCTTTTTGACTTTAATAAAGATAAGGGGTCAAAAACTCAGGCATCAATTTCATTGATAGATGACAGTAAAGAAAAGGTAGTATGTTAGGATGACAAATTTATTAAACACATATATTGCAAATCAGCCTATAAATAAGCCCGCAACAAGGGAACATACTCCTGCTTTTACGTTTGACAGCAAAGGTAAAATAAAACCCATGCCGGATAAAGGAAGATTGCTTCCTTCAAGAATATTCGGTTCTCCGATTGAATATGTAAAAGATTTAAAAAAAGATGTAGTAAATATAGGGCGTGCAGCAAAAGGCGAAGCAAATGACCATGAACTCGGAAGAATTAACGATCTGGCAATGAAACTCGGTTCTCTCGGGTTGGCTGCTTATTTATTTGTTAAAAATCCTTTAAAATTAAATAAAGCAATGGAATTTACAGGATTTGCCACATTTTTTGCTTCTATGGCGCTATGGCCTAAATTGGCGATACAAGCTCCTTTAAAAGCAAGAACCGGAGTTGATATTCATCAAAAATATATTGATTCACAGGGTCGTAAAAAAATGCTGCATCAGGATCCTCAGTATGATTTAACCGATTTATATTCAAGAGAAGATCTGGATAAAATGGGCAAAAAACTCGGTGTCAGCGAAAATATTCCCGACAGGGACAATTTTATAAAACAAAGAGCTAAAAAGACTGCGGTTCAAGGGAATACTTTGTGGATGATGACAGCAGGTATAGCTTCTCCTGTTATGAGTGCTCTAGCCTGCAACAGACTTGAAAAACCAATAGGCAAGGCAATTGAAAAATTTGATATGGTTTCTTCTGAAAAAGCAATAAATTCCGGAAATTATCAGGGATTATTCTCCGGATTGAGACGGAATTTGTCAGAACGCTCTTTGAATAAATTTTTGACTCAAAATGCGGATAAAGCAGTTGATAATAATCTTATTAAACAATTGGCAGCGAAACTCGGACACGGTGTTAATTCTGCAAGCCTGCAGTCAGCAATAGCAGAAGAACTTGCTGCTATGAAAAACAATATAAAAATAGATGAAAATTTTGTAAGACAAGCATTAAACGGAAAAATACCTGAAAGCGCATTTACATCACTTTCACAGCAGCAAAGAACAGCATTAAATTCAGCAATGGAAAGCGGTTCTTTAAACGGTATTGCAGATGTTATATCTCATGCATCGGGAACAGGCAAGCGCGCTCAGGATAAACTTGGAAAAGAAATTACAAAATTGCTGTCTGAAGCGAAGAAAAAATTGGAGACTCCAAAACTTTCAGATATAGAAGGTAAAGTAAGAACCTTATCTTCAGGTATTGCAGACTTCTCCGCAGGTAAAAAAGTTTTGGATAAATATATTACAGCAAGAGTCGGAGATAAATCCGGTACATATATTGCTAATCAGTGGAACAGAGTTGGCGAAAGCTTAATGAAATCTTTAAAATTAAGCATGAAAGACTTAAAGGCAGTATCTCAGGGTAATATTGATATAATAACCGAAAAACTTGCAAATTTAGCTGCTAATGATTCCGTATATGATAAAACCGTTAAGGAATTAATGGGATTAATAGGAGATTATGAAGGCAAAACGGGTTCTGCCTTTACATCAACTGTTAAACAAAAATCGAAAGAAATTTGTACTGAAGGAAGCAAAAAATTCTCTTCAAAAGGATTTTCAAAATTGGCTCAGAAACTTATATCTCCGGAAAATAAAAGTACAGTTGATAACATAATAAATGTAAATACTGCCGAAAGAGTTTCCGGTGCTCAGTCATCTTTCTACCGCTTATTGCAGTCTTTAGACTTATTCAAAAGAATAAAAGACGGAAGCCTTGAACAACAGTTAGCATCTGTGCTGCAGGAAAGCGGAAAGAATGCGGACAAAACAACAATTAATCGTTTAATTAAGACCTGTAAAGATATGATGTTAACTGCAACAACTACTGATTATGTTGAAAAATTAAAATCCGCCGGCTTTAATTTATCAGAAAAAGAATATAAATCGGTTATGAAAGTTCTTTTTGATTCGGGCAGTGATACTGCAATAGAAAAAAGTCTTTCAAAAACAATGGGTTCGGAACAGGCTAAAAAGATGCTGTCAGGATTTAAGGCATATAAAGAAGAATTTATGAATAAGGTTGCAAACTGGCGGAACGGTATGACTCCTGAACTGTCAAGACGTACGGTAAACGGAGTAACTAACGGGGCAAATGCCGTAGAAAGAAATAATCTTGCAGGTAAGCCGATAAAAGCTCTTATACAGGATGTGGCGAAACAAACGTATAATTCTAAAAAATGGCTTATGATATTTGGCGGAATTATGGCCGGTTTAACTGCAATAACAATTACAGCAGGATTATTCCTTGGCAGAAAAGGTGCAACAGAAAAGCAAGTTGAAGAAGAAAGCAGAGCAAATGGCTAACTATATTGAAAAATTCCTGAATATTCCAAATACAAACGCAGTACGCAGAATGCCTGCTCCAACATCGGTTATGCAGCAGCAGGTACAGGCGCCGCTTCAAAGAGAACCTATAGGTACAAATGTTCTTGAACGATTTCTTCAAAACAGCGGAATGGTTGCGGCTTATCAGGTTGCTCCGGTAAATAACGGGCAGCAGCCTCAACAAGCATACAAGAATAATTTGAGAACCAAGTTTAAAAATAATGAAGCAACAATAATGGGCGTTATTATAAGAAATTTTGGAGCCGAAGACAGAACCGGAAACCAGTTGTTAAGAGATGGTGATATCAGAGGAAACTTTAATAATGCCGCAAAAAGACTTGATGAAATGCAAAAATTGGGAATAAATACTTTGCATGTTCTTCCTGTACATCCTGCAGGAAAACAAAATGCAATGGGAACTGCAGGTTCAGTTTATGCTCCTGCCGATTTCCTTAAAATAGATCCCGCATTAGATGACCCAAATGATCCAAGAGATGTAAAAGAAGAATTCAAAGGCTTTATTCAGGAATGCCATAAACGCGGTATAAGTGTAATGCTTGATTTGCCTAGCTGTGCATCTTATGACTTGTTTAAGGCAAGACCCGATTTAATGGCTTTTGAAAAAGACGGGACGCCAAAAACACCCGGCGGCTGGAATGATATAAGAATGTTTAATCCCTGGAAGGATGAAACAAAACGCGAATTAAATCCGGCATTATTGCAAATGCATAAAGACTATGTTGATATGTGCATTGATTTAGGTGTTGACGGTATCAGGGCTGATGTTTCAAGAACTAAACCTACCGAGTTTTGGGATACGATAATAAGTTATTCACGTGAAAAAGATCCTGAATTTGCATGGCTTGCAGAAAGCTATACTTATGAGGATGCTTCACCGCAAATAAATATGAACTATGACAGACCTCAAGATGCTTTAAGAGCAGGTTTTGACATCTATTACGGACAGTATCACATATTCCATGAATGGACTAAAGCTCAGGATTTAATTAATTATGTGAAAGAAAATCTGAATATGTCACAGGAGCTTGAACCCGGAAAATCAGTGATTGGTTCATTCGGCACCCATGATGATATTTCAATTATGAATCATGGCGGTGTTACTTATACAAACCTTGTTTCAGGGCTTCAGGCAACATTACCTATGTTGAATCCGTATTATTTTGACGGATATCAAACGGGTGATGACTATATATATGATTTTGAAGGTACAACGGATAAACAAACCGAAACTGATTCTGAAGAATGTACTGTTCATAGAGGCAAACCGGATATATTTAACTTCTCAAGACCTTTAATAGGAAAACATCCGGAATGCGGAGACTTTATGTCAAATACACTTAAAGTCAGAAGCCAAAAACAGTATAATGATATATTAACAAAAGGTTCATTTATCCCGTTAAAAGTTGACAAAAATGATGAAGATCAAATAATTACTTTTGCCCGTCATTTAAACGGAAAGACACTGCTTGTTGTTGCAAACAGAGATGTAAACGCAAGACAGGCAGGTATTATTGAAGTTCCCGGATTAAAAGGAACACAAAAACTGAAAAATCTTTTCAAGTCTTATGGAGAAAACAGTGAATTTCAGGTAGAAGACGGAAAAATAATAACCGATCTGGGACCCGGAAGAATCCATTTATTTGAGATAGATACTCCGAATATTGAAAACTCGGGTCTTGAAGTATTGAAACAAAAACAATAGGTATTTAATATGCAGATATCGTTAAATCCTTATATAAATAATAATTATTCTTTTAAAGCAGCAGATAAGAAAAATGAAAACCAAAAAACATCAGTATCTCAGCCTACGCGTGATGAAATACTAACCGCAAAAACAAAAAAGGCTGTTTCTGAGTGTAAATATGTTATTTTGGGTATATTTATTATGTATTTTGCAATGAAAAGGAATTTTAAGATAAATAGAATAAAGGCACAGGAAAACAAACTCGCGGAACTTGCAAAATTAGAAGTTCCTAAAGTATTGGATATGCAAAAGATTGTGTAGATATATTATTGCATAAGACTGTCACCTGAGCTTGTACCGAGTCTTGAAGCTCCTGCATGAACTAAGTCTATGGCTTTTTGTTTATCTTTAATTCCGCCCGAGGCTTTTATTTTAACATTACTGTCTTTTAAGACTTCTGCCATTAATAATATGTCTTCCGCTTTTGCCCCTAAACCGTTTTTTACAAATCCGGTAGAGGTTTTTGCAAAATCAGCTTTTGCCTTTTTGATTATTTCACAGGATTTTATTATCTCTTCTTTTGTTAATAAATCAGTTTCTATGATAACTTTTAAAGGTGTATTTCCAATGGCATTTTTTACGGTTTTAATATCATTCAGAGCATATTCATAATCTTTGTTTTTTATTGCCTGAATTGAAATCACCATATCAACTTCATCCGCACCGTCTTCAACTGCTTTTTCAGCTTCAAAAGCTTTAACTTCACTTATACAGGCTCCAAGCGGAAATCCTACAACCGTAACAACTTTAATATTTGTATTTTTTAAGAAATCTTTTGCTTTCTTAACATTTATTCCGTTAACACATACTCCTTTAAAATTAAATTTTTTTGCTTCTTCAAACAGTTTAATAAGTTCTTCTTCTTTGATATCAGGTTTTAGAAGGGTATGTTCAATATATTTTGATAAATCCATTTTCACCTTATGCTTTCCAATATTAGTGATGTTTTAAACTTTTTGGGAGAATAATATTCTATATAGTTTTTCAAAAGATTAATGCATATATTGCAGATTTTTTCGGTAACCAGATTATCATATCTTGTAGGGGTATTAAAGTCTTCCTTTAAAATAGTGCTTAAAAATTCTTGTATTTTCTTTGGAATTTTTACTTTTTTACATATATCAGCAGAACAATTTTTGCAAAGTATACCGCCATGTTCTATTGAGAAATAGAGTTCTCCGCTTTCAGGAGCTGTAAGACATTTTACGCAATTATCAAGTTCAAGAGAATATCCGGTTATATTCATCATTTTCAGCTGAAATTTAAGTACACTCAGCATAATATGTTCTTTTTTCTTTGCAGAGGAAATATTTTCAAGAAATGTATAAAATAAATTATATATATCACTGCTGTTTGGATCATTTTCTATTCCGAAATTTGATACAATTTCACAGCAATACATAGCATAAAAAAGTTTGTTTATATCCTGCCGAAGATTAAAAAAAGTATTAAGAGCCTCTGCCTGGCATATTGTGTCCAGATTCTTGCCTTTGTTGAGCATCATTTTATTTGCGACAAGCAGATCCATTCTGCCGCCGAGTTTGCTTGCCGGCTTTTTTATTCCTTTTGCAATTCCTCTTATGATACCTTTTTCCTTGGAATACATAACGACAATTTTATC
>CALUSW010000075.1 GCA_944323535.1 Candidatus Gastranaerophilales bacterium
GGAAATACATTTTCTATATTTCTTGCGAATTCGGATATTTTATTTTTTATTTCTTCTTCTGAAATTAAAATTTTTAAATCCTTAATGTCTTTATCAATGACCGGCATTTTTAATTTTCTCCATTTCAATTTTATAAGAAGGACAATCTAATGCCCTTAGCTTTTCACTTATTCCTACCCCTATTGCCCATAAAACTTCTTTATCTTTACACAGCAGTATAATTTTATCTCTGTCATGCTCCGGTATATTTTTGTTTATAAAATATTTTTTTAATTTCATTTTTCCCTGCATTCCGAAAGGTTGAATTATATCCCCGTTTCTTCTTGTTCTTAGTGTAAGAGGGAAAGTAATACCGGAAAAATCAACATATGCTGTTTTACCTGAAGCCTTGGGAAATTTTTCAATATTTTCCTTATTTTCTTTTAATATTAATTTAATTGTTGAATCAAGAATATATTCGCCGCAGCCGTTTATTGTAATTTCTTCTTCTATTTTTTTTCTGCTTTCATTATCAATAAAGTAAGTATATCTGTGAGACACAAAAAGTCTTTTCTCGTTAGGCAGCGAAAGCGTTTTTCCTGTTTTTGATTTTTGGTTTTCCGTTATAAAATTAATTAATTCCTGAACTTTAGAAAAACTGGGTTCTATACCGTTTTTTAAAAGCAGCTTATATAAAAAATGCTGTTTTATGGCAGAATTTAATATTAAAAAATTTTGGGTAAACCACTTATCCCCCACTGTTATCTGGTTTTCAATATTCTGCATTAATTCATTTATAATTTTATTATTCCCAGCTGCAATTTCTGCAAGTGTAATTAAAGAATTTTCTATATTCGGGTTTATAATTTTAATTGCAGGCATAATATTGTGTCTTATATTATTCCTTGCATATTTTGTATTTAGATTACTTGAATCATTATTAGGATATAATTCATTATAAATACAGTATTCTTCTATATCCTTACGTGAAAAGTTAAGAATGGGTCTTATAACTTTAAAACCGCCTAAATCTCTTATTTCACGTATACCTTCAAGTCCGTTGAGCCCTGTTCCTTTTATTATTCTGTATAATATTGTTTCTGCGTTATCACTCTTTGTATGGGCTGTTAAAATTGCATCTGCTTCAAATTCTTCGCAGCATCGTTTAAAAAAATCATAACGCATCTCACGCGCTATTGCCTCATTTGCCTTTATCCATTCGGCAAGAGTATCTGAAATAAAAGTAATATCATTTTCTTCACAAAAAGCAAGACATCTTTCTTTTTCGGTTTCAGATTCTTTTCCCCGCCAGTTATGATTTAAATGTGCTGCAACAAGTAAAAAACCGTATTCTTTGGATAGTTTATTCATAATATCCAGAAGACACATAGAATCCCAGCCTCCTGAGAATCCAACAATAAATGTAGATTCATAAGAAATTTTTACATATTTTTCAAGTATATTTTTTACAGTTTCTTTCATCTTTTACATTATAACAGATTTTCGGGGTTTTTATTATAAAGTCATCCGTTTGTTTGATTACCTCTGTTGAATAACCGGTGTAGCGATAAAAAAAATATAAATTTTATTTATTTTTTATAAAAAGAAAGGAGTTTTTATGTTATACAGACCGATTGAAATAGACGAACTGATAAATACAAAAGAAAATTCGAGAGAAATTATTGATCTTATGGAAAATAATGCTTCTCATTTAAAAATTGTTTCTTTGAAAAAACATGAAATTATTGAACCTCATATGTCTCATACAGATGTTTGTATTTTTATTATTGACGGCGAGATAGAACTTACGTTTACTCTTGATGACAACTGCACTTGTCAGGCTTGCGGCTGTGACATGCCTGATGAAAAAGATGATGAGGGTAAAAAATTTAAACTGAAAAAAGAACAATTATTTTTATTTGAAAAAAATGTCATGCATACGGTAAAAGCTTTAAAAGATTCCGTATTTCTGCTTGTTAAAATATAGTTAATAGACTGCTTACAGGCAGTCTTTTTTATTTGAATTTGAATTATACTTTTATTTGTATATAATAAATTATATAATCGGGAATTTTTTATGAAAAAGATATTTAATGTATTTTTAGTACTATTGTTATTTAGTGTTCAAATTGTAAATGCACAGAATATATCTTCTGAACCCCAAAAAGATATTGTGAAAGGAATTATTGAAAATCAAATAACAGTTAAAAATGGCAGCGTTATTTTTATTGATGATATGAAAATACAGAATTATATATCTAATATCGGTATGAAAATCTTAAATGCTAATAAAATAGATAAAAGAATGGCTTTTGTTTTTCATAAAAAGGATGCAAAAATAAAAGGAGAACCATCATTAACAAGAAGACAAATAGTTGTTTATAAAGATGATATTAAATTTGTTGCTGATGATTCAGAGCTTGCAGCTTATCTTGCAAGAGAAATCGCTAAATGTGCAAGTTCATATGACGGAATGTGGAATGGTTTTGTATCTTCCGCTCAAATAAAGCTTGCGCCGAAAAAATTTGAACTTTATTTTGATAAAAGGGCTGTTGATTATATGGTTGCTGCTGGTTATAATCCACTTGCTCTTATTACTTTTATTAATAAATCTTATGAACAAAAACGTTTTGATAAAATTTCAAATCATAATTTAACTTCTAAAAGACTTGCTAATATATATGAATATATTTATACCAAGTATCCGGTTTTTCTTGCGGATAATGAATATATTAATAATGAAGCTTATCAGAATTTTCTTTTAAACTCACTTGAAAACAGAAAAAAATTGCACGAAAAAATAAAAACAGGATCAAAGGAAAGAATCAACTATGAATAAATTTTTCCGGATTATATTTTTGACGGCAGTTGTATTTACAACTTGTAATACTGCCTTTTCGGAAGAATTATTGAGAGATGAATTTATAGAAACAACTTTAAAGTCACAAGAATTAGAACCTGTAAAAACAAATGTGAACTATAATTATGAGGATACATACTCTATTCCCATAAAATTAAGAATACAAGAACCGGTGTCCACGAAAAAAGGAAATATATATGATGGACAGGCAGTTACTTTCAAGGTAAAACAAAATGTAAAATATAACAAAAAAGTTATTATTGAACAGGGAACAATTATTCCGGCAAGAGTTGCTTTATATTCAACAAAAGGGATGAATGGTATTCCGGCTTCTATTGTTATAGAAGATTTTAAGGTTCCTGATATTGATAACAATAAAATAAAAGGTTCATATATAAAGAAAGGGCTAAGTCTTACTTTGTTTGTAATGCCGTTAAAATGGGCATTAACTCCTATTCCTGGAGTCGGGTCTTTAACTAATTTTATAATGGGATGTAATGCTAAAATTACTCCTAAAGATGATATTATTATTTATTATTATCCTAATTGGCCGGACTAGTATAAGTTTAATTATTGTATAATTTTTTCAAGGAGTTTTATTTATGGATGAAATAATTAAACAACTAATATCGCATCATACAAGTAAGATAGATTTATTTTTAGTTGCCAAGTCAATTTTTGAGTTTATCATTTTTATAATTATTTTAAGATTGGTAAATAAAGGCTTGTATTTATTCTTTGATAAATTGATTTCGAAAATACAGGACAATGAAACAAGAAAACATTATTATACATTAAGACAATTGGGTGTTTATATTGTAGATGCAATTGTTATATTGTTTTTTGTTACGAATATACTTGAAAATTTCGGAATTAATATGAAACCTATACTGGCAACAGCCGGAGTTCTGGGTGTTGCTGTCGGTTTTGGCGCTAAGAAAATTGTCGAAGATATTTTTACGGGACTTTCGATTATTTTAACAGGACAAATAAGAGTAGGCGATTATGTAACAATAAATGATTCTACCGGAACAGTAGAAAAATTTACACTTACTATGATAATTATAAGAACATTCAACGGAGATGTTCATTATATGCGAAACGGGCAGATTGATACTATAATTAATCAGACAAAAGATTTTTCTTATCCCCTTTTCAATGTAAGTGTTGCTTATAAAACAGATGTTACCCATGTTATGCATGTTTTAAAAGAACTGGGCAAAGAAATAAGAGAAAATCCGGAATATTCAAATTATATATTATCAGATATTGAAGTATTTGGATTGAATGAATTTCAGGATTCTGCTATTGTAATCCAGTGCAGAATAAAAACAACTCCTCAGGAACAATGGATGGTAAAACGCAAATTTAACCAGATGATAAAAGAAAGATTTGAAAAAGAAGGAATTGAAATTCCGTTTCCCCAAATTGTTGTTAATAAACCGGAAGGGCAGGAGCTTCAATGATTTTAATTACGGGCGGAGCAGGATATATAGGCAGTCATACGGCAATAAATTTTCTTAATGCAGGTTATGAGGTTGTAATTTTTGATAATCTTGAAAACGGTCACATTGAGACTGTTAATGTTTTAAAGCAGATTGGAAAAGTTCATTTTATAAAAGGTGATTTAAGAAATATTCAAGATATTGAAGATGTTTTTAAAAACTATGATATAGATACTGTTATTCATTTCGCCGGTTTTATACAGGTTGAAGAAAGTGTTAAAAATCCTTCGAAATATTACAGAAATAACATAATAGGTTCTTTAAACCTTTTTGATTCTATGGTTTCAAATAATGTGAAAAAAATAGTATTTTCATCGACATGTGCAATATACGGCGAGCCTGTATATACTCCTTTGGACGAAAATCATCCCAAAAAACCTATAAATCCCTACGGTAAAACAAAATTTATGATAGAAGAAATCTTGGAAGACTATGATAAGGCATATGATCTAAAGTCAATAAAACTTAGATATTTTAATGTTGCGGGAGCAGACAGTCAAATAAGGATTGGAGAATGGCATGAGCCTGAAACGCATTTGATACCTAATATCCTGAAATCTGTTTTCGAGAAAAATAATACTTTTAAAATATTCGGAACTGATTATAACACGCCGGACGGTACCTGTATTCGAGATTATGTAAATGTTGGGGATATGGCAATGGCACATTTGCAGGCTTATTTATATCTTAAAGAAAATATGGTTTCCGATGTATTTAATATAGGAACGGAAAACGGTGTCAGCGTAAAAGAGGTTTTTAAAATTGCAGAAAAAATTACTGAAAATCATATAGATGTAGAGTATGAACAAAGACGCAGCGGTGATGCTGCAATACTTTATGCTAATGCAGAAAAAGCAAAATCAATATTAAAATGGAAAAGTAAAAAAACTATTGAAGATAGTATAAAAACTGCATATCTTTGGGAAAAAAGCAGACATTAAAGTTTTTTGTAACGTTTAAATATTTAAACAAAAAAGACCCTTTAATCAGGGGCTTTTTAAATTTGCCGAAGGCCGGACCTTCTTTCTCGTTCGCAATAAACGTGACTGCAGGTGAAAACTGAACGTTTCCACCTTTCGCACTCTGCTCACTCGCGCTCGAACAGAAGTAAAACTTCGTTTTACGGTTCTCGTCCGACCATAAAAAAAGACACCCGATTGTGTCTTTTTTAAATTGCCGAAGGCCGGACCTTCTTTCTCGTTCGCAATAAACGTGACTGCAGGTGAAAACTGAACGTTTCCACCTTTCGCACTCTGCTCACTCGCGCTCGAACAGAAGTAAAACTTCGTTTTACGGTTCTCGTCCGACCATAAAAAAAGACACCCGATTGTGTCTTTTTTAAATTTGCCGAAGGCCGGACTCGAACCGGCACGCAGGGTGAGCTGCGTCAGATTTTGAGTCTGATGCGTCTACCAATTTCGCCACTCCGGCTTATTGTGCGCGTGAACTTATATTAGCTTAAAAATAAATTTTTTTCAATTATTTTTATAATATCATCAGGGGTCTCGGCAAAATTTTTTGCTCCATTGTTTATAAGAAAATTTTTATCTTTAAACCCCCATAATACACTTATACAAGGGAGTCCGGCATTTTGCGCAGTCTGTATATCAACTTCGGAATCCCCGATATACACAGAATTTTCACAAGAAGAATCCAGCTGTTTAATAGCTTTAATAACTCCTTTAGGATCAGGTTTTTTTTCTATACCGTATCCTTCTCCGATTGCAATATCAACAAGATTTCCAAAATAATTTTTACATAATCCCTTTACTGCATCATCAAATTTATTTGAAACAACACCTATTTTACATCCGTTTTTTCTTAAGGTATCCAGCATTTGAATTATTCCGTCATATGGTTTTGTGTGTTCAAGCATATGTTCTTTATAATATTCCTTAAAAATAGATATAATGTTATTTAGCTCCTCTTCTTTCACATAAGCCGGAAGTGCTCTTTCTATTGCCTTTTTTATTCCGTTTCCGACAAAACCTTTTACCTCTTCTATTGTTCTTTCAGGATAGCCGAATTGTTTTATTGCATAGTTCAAACTAATATGCAAATCGCCAAGAGTGTTTAATAAAGTTCCGTCTAAATCAAAAATTAATGTATTTCTTTTCATAGATAGATAATAGCATTTGATAATAAAAATTTAAACAAGTTTATAAAAATTTATTTAAATAAGTGAGCTTATATATTACTTTTAAATCAGATAAATAAAAGACTGTTAAAATGATTGTTTTAACTCTGTTACGATACATAAATTAAATAAAAAAAGCGGGCGAGGGGACTCGAACCCCCGGCGTCAACCTTGGGAAGGTTGCATTCTACCACTGAATTACACCCGCCTATATTCAATATTATACTATTAAAAATATAATATAAAAGTTTTTAACAGAACCATTTCACTCAAAAAATAATTGATTATTCTTTTTCTTTTAAAAATAAATTTTATATATCATTTTTTAAAACTTTTTTTAATTTTTTTAAAGCATTATCAAGGTTTGTTTGGAAGCATCCTTTTGATGATTTTAGTCTATATTCTTTTATCATACTGATATCTTCAGGTATTTTTACAGATTCAATCTCTCTGGTGAATGAATCCTTTGCTAATTCTCCGGGTTTATAAAAGAAATTGAATTGGGGAACTCTTATATCTGACGGAAATAACTCAAAGCCGCCTCCGTTAGGGAAAAATTTTTTATTTAATGCCATTCTTTCCGTGACATTTAATTTTGCATCTTCTACTGCTTTGTCAAAAGTTGCTCTTAATTCCACATTATCAATTGTTAAACGGGGATCCGGCGTCTTTTTAATTAAGCCCGCAGGTATTTCTTGTATTCCGGTAATTTTCATATTAATATCCTATACTTATTATTAATGTTAATATAAGTACAGGATAAAAAATTTTTTGATAGTTTAAAAGAATTTATTTACAATTTTAATTAAAAGTTATATCTGAACATCGGTTTTACATTTTCAACCTGACATAAATCGAATCTTTTATCATTTGAAGAAGGCGGACATAATTCACTTGGCGTAATTCCTAAACAATAATTTTCATAACTGGAGGATTTTCCTCCCAATGCTTTGCAGTATGCTTCTCTATAAGAAAAGAAAGATGTGCCTTCATCGTTTTGCAGATAGACAACCGCATAGTTACAGGTTTGTTTTACTCCGTCTTTTGTCTGAAGGAAACATTCCTGAGGAATACCTTCTGTTCTGTCCGGATAATAGCTGTAGTAATACCCTTTTGCTTTAGAGTTTAAATACATAACAATTCTGTTATCCGCTTGCTGTAAATTGTCTGCTGCAACGCCGAGCGGATAAACTTCGCCGTTATCCATAACCATAAAAGTTACAATATCCGG
>CALUSW010000076.1 GCA_944323535.1 Candidatus Gastranaerophilales bacterium
AATGCGAGCAACCAAGCAGGTGAGTATTAAAGTGGAAATGTTGAATTTTCACTTTAATACGACACTAGATTATATTCAAGATAAGCCGTCAAATACTCCGAGTGAAATTTCCGGACAAAGTAAACTGCGAAAAAAACAGGCGGTTGGTATTTTGTATCATACATCTGTTTGAAATTCTTTTAGTCTGCTATATAAACTGCCTATCATATATAAACTTCCGGTTACAATTTTTAGCCCGCCGTAATTCATTATATTTTCAAGTTCTTCAGGATTAAACATCTTTATATTTTTTATAAAATTGACCTTTTTTGTAAATTCATCATAACTGACAGCGTTTTTATTATTAAATTCATAAAAATAAACAGTGTCATCCGGATTGAACAAAATTTCCGCAATTTTTTCATAATCTTTTGTGTTCAAAGTTGAATATATAAATGTTCTTTTCTGTCCTCTGAAATAATAATCAAGACTCTTTTTTAATTCATTTGCCCCGTCAGGATTATGGGCGCCGTCTATAATAAGATTTTTTTGTTTTATATATTCGAGTCTTGCGCTCCAGTGTGCTGTTTTTAAACCTTCTTCAAGGGCTTTTTGAGATACTTTAAAATATTCAAGCGCCTTCATAACAAGAGATAAGTTGCTTTTTTGATATAATCCCAAAAGAGGGAATTCATATTTTTTATCTTGTATGACGGCATAATTTACTCCGTCTTTAAAATTCATTTCAACATAATTTGCAACAACAATAAGCTTTGCTTTTTTTTCTTCGGCTGTTTGTTTTATGACTTTAAATCCTTTATTTGAAATTTCTGTTATAACCGTTGATTTTTCTTTTATTATGCCTGCTTTTTCAAATGCAATTTGTTCTATTGTTTTGCCTAAGCGGTCAGTATGATCAAAGGATATTGAAGTTATAACGGATAAAAGCGGCTTTTTACATACGTTTGTTGCATCAAATCTTCCGCCAAGACCTGTTTCAATTACGGCGATATCAACTTTCTTGTCATAAAAATACTTATAGGCGCATATTGTAAGAATTTCAAATTCCGTTAAACGGATATCATGTTTATCTGCAATAAGACAAATTTCATTTATATATTCGGCAAAATCTTTTTTTAGAATTTCTTCGCCGTTAATTTTTATTCTTTCCGTATATTCAATAAGATGAGGACTTGTATATAATCCTGTTTTATATCCCGCACATTTTAGAATATTTGCCAGTATAGCCGCTGTTGAACCTTTACCGTTTGTTCCGGCAATATGTACAATTTTTATTTTGTCTTGAGGATTGCCCAGAATCTTCAAGACAGCAAGCGTTCTTTCAAGGCCGAGACATATATGAAATTTGCCTTGAGAGGTAAGCAGATTTTTTGTATCTTCATAAGTTAAAATCATTTTATTATACTTTTTAATTGTTTTACTATTTCATCTGCCGGATTATTTTTTGCAAGTAATCCTGTTTTAGTTTGCATTTGCACTAATTTATCTTTATTTGTTAAGAGTTCTTTTATTGTTTTTAAAAGATTTTCCGCATTGCAGTCTTTATCTTCAATATATAAAGAAATACCTTTTTCGCACATTTCTTTTGCATTTTTTCTCTGATGATCCTGTGCAGCATAAGGATACGGTACTAAAATTGAAACGGCTCCGCATACAATAATTTCGGTTAAACTTAAAGAACCTGCTCTTGCTATTACAATATCCGCAGCTTTCAGCGGGTACATCATTTCATCAAAGTAAGGACGTATCATTACATTATTATTTTTTGTAAAATCCGGATATATTTTTTCGAGCTCAAGTACAGTATCATTATAATTCTTTTTTCCGGTTTGAAGAATTACATAAGTACCTAAATCTTCCGTAAGCGGTTTTATAAGATTTATCATTGCATTATTTATTGTTTTAGCACCTTGAGAACCGCCCATCGCCAATATAACTTTTTTGTTTTCGGGAATCTGCAATTTTTCTTTTGCTGTTTTTTTGTCAATTTTGTAAAAAGCTTCTCTTACGGGGTTGCCGTTAAAAATAATATTATCTGATTTTAAAATATTTTTTGCATTTTCAAATGCAGCGGATACTATTTTTGCTTTTGGTGCTGCAAGTTTGGACACCATGCCCGGAACAGAATCGCAGTCATGTATCATATAAGGTTTTTTTAATGTTATTGCTCCAAAGACAATTGGTGCTGAAACATAGCCTCCTGTTGTAAATATACAGTCGGGTTTATATTTTTTTATATAATTTAAGGCTTTAAGATAAGAAAAAATAAATTGTAATGCCCATTTCGGAAACTTAAAGCTTAATTTGCGCGGCATGCCGGTTACATTTACGGGTAAAAACTCAATTTCAGGATATTTTTTTGCAATCTCAAATTCCTGATTTTTAGGGTTGCCTATATAATAGATTTTTGCGGTGTCGTTTTCTTTTAATAATTTTTCGGCAATGGTAAAAGCGGGATATATGTGTCCGCCGGTGCCTCCGCCCGAGATAAAATAAACCTTCTTATCTGACATTTGGAAACCTTCTTATTCTCTTTTTTGAAACATTCAGTAAAATACCTATCATACACATTGTTATAAATAAAGAGGTTCCGCCGTAGCTTATGAAAGGCAGCGGAACTCCTGTTGCCGGAAGCATGGAGCTTGCAACCGAAATATTAATAAATGCCTGCAGGCATATAGAAACTGTTATACCTGCAGATAACAACTTGCCGAAAATATCTTCACATTTCGCGGAAACAAGCAGACCTCTTTGTAAAAAAGCAAGAAATAAACCTATTATCAAAACGCAGCCCAGAAATCCGAATTCTTCACCGAAAACGGCATAAATAAAATCGGTATGACCTTCAGGCAGCCAGCCCAGTTTCTGCCTTGAGTTGCCGTAGCCTTCACCGAAAAATCCGCCCGCAACAAAGGCAAGCATTGACTGAATAATATTATATCCCGCGCCGTAAGGGTCTGATTCCGGATTTAACCAAATCATGATTCTTTGTTTTTGAAAGGATTGAATTGCAAAACTTAAACCGAATATTCCTGCTGCGACTGCAGATATTATTACTTTTATTGACCCGCCTGCAGCAAAGTACATAAACATTGATGACATTAATAGAATTAAAACCATACTTAAGTTAGGCTGCTTAAAGATTAATGCAATCATTATCAAAATGGGAATAAAATATTTATATAATTTTGTGTTTAATAAACTCACATCTTTGGAGAATGCACTTGCAAGCAGCATGATAACCGCGAGTTTTGACGCTTCCGACGGCTGAAACTGAATGGGACCTATTGCAAGCCATCTTTGTGCACCGTTTACCGTCACTCCCCAAAAATGTACACCTATAAGCAATAGTATAATTATCCAGGCAAAGGGTAAAGACAGCCTGTTTAATATTTTATAGTTTACATGGCTTAAAAAGAACATTGCAATACAGCCGAGTATGAACCATATAAATTGTCTTAAAACAAAAAAAGTTGAATGTGTTCCCTGCATTATACACTTTGGTGCACCTGCCGAAAATATAGCCAGAAATCCGATTATAATAAGAAACAGCACAATAAATGTCAATGTAGAATCATACGATGACAGTATAATTGAATTATTTTGATTTTGCTGTCCGTTATAGTTTGGATTTGACATAGTCTTTAAACACTTCTCCTCTGTGTTCGTAACTGTTAAACATATCGTAGCTTGCGCATGCCGGTGATAAAAGCACTATTTCGTTATCAAGTGTGAGTGAAATATCAACTGCCCTTTCAAGCGACTCTGCTGATATTATATTTGTAAACCCGTTTTTTTCCATATTTTCTTTGAATCTTTGAGCAGCCTCGCCTATAAGAATGACGGTTGAAACGTATTTATTTATATAATCTTTGCAAAATTCGGTTAAATCGGTGTTTTTATCACGTCCTCCCGCAATAAGTGTCAGCTTTTTGCCTTTAAATGCTTTTATGGCGACAAAAGAAGCTTCCGGATTTGTTGCTTTTGAATCATTATAAAAAGTTTTGCCTTTTATTTCCGCGACATATTCTATCCGGTGTTCTACAGGTTTAAAGGTTTTAATCCGTTCTCTTATATTTTCGTTTGAAATACCTGTTAATTTTGCTATGATAACCGCACACATTATATTCTGATAATTATGTTCTCCTACAAGAAGTATTTCATCGAGATTTATAATCTTTTCTTCTTCACTGCGTTTAAAAAATATGGCATTATCTTTTATATAACAGCAGTTTCTTTCAAGTTCTTTTGCGTATATAAATTTTTCACCGGTATAATTTTGTGTAAATTTATAAATTTTTTCATCAGCACCTGAGAAAACTGCATATATAGGCTGTTTGTAGTTTGCAAATAAACTTGTTTTCGCTTTGAAATATTCTTCAATACTGCCGTGCCAGTCAATATGATCGGGAGTAAAGGTTAAAAAACAGGCAATCTGCGGTTTAAACGCAGGTGAAAATGCAAGCTGAAAAGAACTTACTTCGCAAACAAAGTAATCGGGATTTTCTTTAATCAATGATACCGGCGGAATACCTATATTGCCGCATACAGGGGCTTTATATTCACTTGAGAGTATATGTGACGTTAAAAGAGTTGTTGTTGTTTTGCCGTTTGTTCCCGTGATAGCTATAAACGGTGCATTTGCTTCTTTATAAGCAAGCTCAATTTCGCTTATAACCTGTATATTTTTTTCTTTTAATTTTTGAAAAATTTCGCTTGAAGGCGGAATCCCGGGGCTTGTAATTGCAATGTATGAATCATTTATAAATTCGCTGCTGTGACCGCCGGTTTCAATTTTTATACCTGACTGTTCCAGTTTTTTAACAGTTTCAATATCTTTTTCCTGCAGCGGTTTGGTTTCAGTTATATAACATGAAGCACCCTGTTCATTCAGATATTCCGCCGCGGCAATACCGCTTTTTGACAGTCCCAGTATTAATACTTTTTTATCCGTCCATTTTCTTTTCATAACAAACACCTACCATAGAACAAAGAATAATATACATGCCATTATACAAAATATTAAAGTTACGAGCGAAAATACAGCGACTATTTTGTTTTCACTCCAGCCGCATAATTCAAAGTGATGATGCACCGGACTCATTTTAAAAACTCTTTTACCTGTTAATTTAAAGCTTGTAACCTGAATAATTACGGATAAGGTTTCTAAGAGAAATACAATACCTATAAAAAGAATCCAGAGTTCGAACTTGCCCGTAACTGCGATAACGGATAGCAGACCTCCGAGAGCGAGGGAGCCGGTATCGCCCATAAAAACTTTTGCGGGATACTTATTATAATATAAGAAACCTATAACAGCTCCGACCGAAGCTGCTGATATAATAGCAAGATCAATTTGTTTTGTAACGGCGCATATTACTGCACATGCCGCCATTGCAGCCGCGCAGTTTGCCGAGGCAAGTCCGTCCAGTCCGTCAGTTAAATTCACTGCATTTGATACTCCTGTCATAAACAGTATTGCAAACAACGGATAAATATAGTGTAAATCCAATTCATACTGTCCTGCGTTCAAATATGTTTGACCGGAGATTGTCATGTAAATTGCGGGAAGTATGGAAATTACAATTTGCAAAAACAATTTATTTCTCGGAGTTAGTCCGGCTTTATTTTCTTTATGCCTTATTTTGCCTAAATCATCGGTTAAACCGGCAAGCATAAAGAAAAAGAAGGTCATTAAGACTATCATTGCTTTTGTTGTGAGGGTTTGATTCATTGTTAAAGCTGCAAGTGAAGCAGCGATGACTGAAAGGACTATAAATACTCCGCCTGTTGTCGGTGTTCCGGCTTTTTTTGCATGGTTTTCGGGTGCATCCTCAAGAATATATTGTGTGTACATTTTTTTCTTCAGAAATTCTATATAAAATACTCCGAAAAGAAGTGTAAGAACAAACGCAACAAGCATAGAAACAATAATTAATACGTTAAAGCTCATAGTCAGTTTTTTAACTCCTCAATAATTTCTTCAAATTTCATAAATCTTGATGCCTTTAATAAGATATTTGAGCCTTCGGGTAAATTATTCTTAATAAAATCCGCAAGATTTTTCTTATTATCAAAATGTTTCGTTTTCAGGTTAGAAGGCTGAATATATTTTGCAAGCTCTCCTGTTGTTAAAACATAATCGCATTCAAATTGTTCTAAGAATTTACCCGTTTCAATGTGATATTCTTTTTCGTTTTTTCCGAGTTCTCCCATATCTCCCAGCACAACAGATTTCGGGAACGGTGTATATAAAAGGAACTGTTTAATTGCAGCTTTTACTGAATCGGGATTGGAATTATAGCTGTCATTTATAATTTTAAATCCTTTTATATTTTGAATTTCCCATCTTTTTTCAATCGGAGTGTATTCTTTAAGTCCTTTGGCTATAATATCCGGAGTGAGTCCTGCATACAATGCCGTTTCAATAACCCCGAGCGCATTTTGGATATTGTGCTCACCGCCCGTATTTAACGTATATTCGTTTCCTTTATATTCAAAACGGCAGAAATCCGATTTCATTTCTTTTATTAACAAATTTTTATCTTTAAGACTGAAATATACGGTTTTATGTTTATTATCGTTAATTTGTCTTAAAAGTTCATTATCGTGCGCAATTAGAACTCCTTTTAGATATTTTGTAATCTCGAATTTTGCTTTTGCAATATTTAAAAGCGAACCCAATCGTCCTATATGCGCGCTGCCGCAATTGACAATAACCGCAATATCAGGCTGGGAGTATCTGGATAATAATTCGATTTCACCGGCAGCGCGCATTCCCATTTCAATTATTAAATATTTTACGGAAGGTTCGAGTGCGGAAAGCGTCTGGCATAATCCGATTTCGTTATTATGATTAAGTATTGATTTTACGGTATGCCCTGCATTTTTAAACACGCTGTACATCATCTCTTTAACTGTTGTTTTGCCGCTGCTTCCCGTTATTGCAATCGTATAAGGATTAATCTTGTTTTTATAATAATTTGCAAGTTTTAAATAAGCTTCTTTTGTATCTTCAACATATAAAATAATCTTTGCATCTTTGAATATTTTATTCTTGTCGCTTACAAAATATCCTTCGGCTCCTGCTTGAAGTGCATTTTCAATAAAATCCGCACCGTCAAAAGACTCGCCCTTCAGCGGAATATATATTTGTCCTTTTTTAATAGTTCTTGTATCCGTAGAAAATGTATAGGATTTTTCTTCCTGAAAATCAGATTTTATAATTTCCGCTTCCGCTGCCTTTATTATCTCACTTAAATTAAGTTTCATATTATCCCCAATTCTCAAATAATTTTACCATAAAACAACGGTTTGAGAGAATGTAAATTGTCCGGGGAAAATTTTTACAAAAATCAATGTTATAACAATTAATTAAAGTGGAATTGTTTTTATATAAGCAGCAGGATTTATAAAGGGGTTTTTATTATGCATACAGGTTTTGTAATGGTTCCGCAGATGATTAAGTCGCCTTCTACGGCAGTTGTTATAGGTGAAGACAAAAAACAGCTTCCTATGATTATTGAAGAAATAAGTACTGCTTTAAT
>CALUSW010000077.1 GCA_944323535.1 Candidatus Gastranaerophilales bacterium
TAACAGGACATTTGGGATGTGTATTTTATAGGCAAAATGCCGAGTTGGTAGGAGTTTAAGGCTAATTTATAGTATTGAGATGTCCCGGTCATTTTGTCTTGGATTATTCGGGGTGTCGGCGGAGTAACGTCCGACCGACACCTTACGGGCTTGCTCGTCTAGCCTCGCATCGCCCTACCGAAAATCCGCTGCACTTATCTACTCAATTCTTGCACTCTTTTGCACTAAAATCCTGTCACCCTGAATTTATTTCAGGGTCTAACCCGCCCACAAAGGCAAGAATATATAAAGTATGAAAAATATAAAAGACAAAAATTACCAGAAGATAGCAAAAAATGGAAAGAACTTTGTATTGTAAAAGAATTTTTAGACCACATAAAAAAGCATAATGATGCTAGTGATAATGAATGGTTAAACTGGGCATACAGTTATTTAAACGATATCAACCCAACAAATAATAAATATTTTAGAAATTACAATAATTATGAAAAAAACGAAGACAAATCTTCTCCTTCTCATAGTTAATTGCATCTTATTCTGTATGTTAAATTACAGTTGTATTTTAACGGGGCATTTTACATTTTCCCTGTAATAAAGTGAGTGCTTTGCGTATGACAGATGGTGCGATTATTTAGGGCAAGTGAGTCGTTTGAAGTTTTTGAAATTATGTAATTCTATGATTTCTTATTTTACAATTATGCCAAAAGGAGGTATTATTGAAAAAATTTTTAACACATGAACTAAAATGGTTGAATAAACCGAAAACCTTTAGTATTGATTCCGAAAAAATTATAATTAAAACCCAAAATAACACGGATTTTTGGCAGCGTACATATTATGGATTTCAGCATGACAAAAATCTTGGCTCGCTTCGTAAAAAAATTCAGCATGACAGGTTGTTTTTTATGTCATTCCGAACTTGGTTCGGGATCTTAACAGTTTGAAACTAAAACATCGAGCTAGTAAGATTTCTTATGCAAATTTCTTTTCTTAACTTTTTATTATCATTGTCGAGTTCAAACCTACGTACTGCGAATTTAAAAACAAAATAGACAACAAATATAAAAAATAGTAAGATGAATAGTAATTAAAATTTAAAACCATATCGGACTCTTGCTTTCTAAAACATTAGAAACACCATAAAACAGTATTTTACGGTACATTTTATCCTTTGAAAAATTCATATTTAATAAAGATGTAAAATTTATATTATTCAGATCAATCACTTTTCCCCCCGAAGTATAATATAATTTGTAAGCCGTTTTGTCGTCAACAAACTTGTATCCCGGAAGTGCTGTATTTTTATTACCATTATGATCTTTATACAATATTAGATATAGGCAGTTTAGACTGTTATATAAAGGTAAGAAAGTATCATTGTGAATATCTCCGGGCATTTTACCTAATATTTTAGCTCTGTGATACTCCAATCCATCCATACAACTGATGGGCAGAAGGGCTGTTTTGTTTTGTTTTAAATAGTGAATATAAAATTTTTCCGTAATATAACGATTTTTTTTAATATTGCTGTTTTGCATTATATAATCTTCCTTACTTATTTTGTATTCATTTATATGTAAAGAAGAACAAATAAGAATAAACACAATTAAAATAAGAGCTAACTTTATTCTCGTATTCTTTTTATTTTTCGTATTTATACAAGATATAAATATTACAATGGAATACATTAAATACATAAAAGAAAGTATTTGAAAAATCATTCTAAATTTATTATGAAAAAACCAAAATGAATTTTGATTTTCAGATAAGTCAGTAATTAAAATTAGAGATGATAGGAAAATCAACATAGACACTATATACACAATGATAATATGTTTCTTGGGTGTTTTTATTTTTAATGCCGGAATATACGAAAAAATAGAAAAGAATAAAAGGCAGATGAAAATATAAGAATTACTAATGTAAGAAACTAAAGAATTAAAATAATTAATATATATATTAGGCAATAACACTAAAGAATTATATAGTTCTTCATAAGATACACAACCTCTATCTCCAATTCCGTTTTGTAAATATATTGGATTATAATAACATATTAACCCGATAATAAAGCCTAAAATTAATACAATTAAAGCTTTTTTATTTTTATATTCATCAGAAAAAAGATTTTTTCTAAAAATTAAGAAATAAAATAAGTGCAATAAAAGCATTAAAGAAGTTAAAATGTTTAACATTTCAACAGATATGCCCAAACAAAATGCTGAAATAAAAGCAGAAAAAAGTAATAATTTATTTTCGTTTTTATCATTCAAACCATAATATAGAAAGAAACCCCAAAACAAAGAAAATACCGCAAGAGGTAATAAATACTCAATACTTTCACATATTCCTTGAGGATTTATTATAACATAATCAAACAAATAAAATCCAGATAAGGCAATAATAATAAACGAAACTATAATTTTATTATTAATTTTTTTATTATAAAGAAGCCATATATTAAAAAACATACAGACAATAATACAGAAATATATAGATGATAAAATATACGAATAAATTTCTCCCGTATAATCAAAAGGATGTTTATTAAATAAAAACATCGGAATATACCCGATAGAAGCTTCAATTATATGATTTATAAATCTTGAGTCACAAAATTTAAAACCAAAAAATATTGCCAACATATCATCTCTTGCCGGAAAAAAATGACAATAAAAATTCTTAATGTAAAAAATAAAAGCAAAAATAAAAAAAGAACAAAAAACAACTATGATAGTGCATTTTATTTTTTCCAATTTTGTCATAAGTTTCCCCAACAAATTATAATAATAATATATCAAAGTTATATTTGTGAAAAGATTTTTTATTTATATTGCAAAATTATATAAACTAATATAATATTTATATAAGTAAAAGAGCCTATTTTGTATATCAAATGGGAAATAAAATATATTTAGTCATATTTAAATTAAAGATTTTTACATAATTTCTTTAACTATAATAATGGGAAATAAATTTTTATAAAACCTAAAAAAACGGAGCTAAACATGAAATCTTATTACTGCAAAAGATTATATGAAGAAATTAATTTTGATGCCGAGGATATATATGTGTGCTGTGGAATGTCTCTTGGTCCATCTTTCCCGATATATTCAGATAAAGAAAAATCAATAAAAAAATGGCTAAACAAATTATTAAAATGGAGAAAAAAATGTTCAGTAAATGCATATAGAGGAATAGTATCTGATAAATGTAAAAATTGTATTGAACTTGAAGAAAGAAATATTTCTTTTCTCAACTTTTTAAAAAGTTTTATATTTGATTACAAAAAATTTCCGGTGAAAAATATTATTATAAAATCATTCAGACAATGTGAATTTTCTTGTGTTTATTGTTTGGAAAAACGATATACACAAGGGAAAAAAACAGTACAAATAACTAAAAGTGAATTCTATGATATTTTACCTATAATAAAAACACTAATAAACACAAAAATGATTGATAAAAAAGGATTAAGACTCGAGTTCCAAGGAGGAAGTATATCTGTTTGGGATGAATTTAAAGATGTATTAAAAGAAGTGGTAAATTATGGGGTGGGAAGTTTATTTTATCATACAAATGCAGTATCGTTTATTCCTGAAATAGGTGAAGCAGCGAAAAGCATACCATCTGATATGTGTGTAGCAATAGATTCAGGTTCAAGAGAAACTTTCAAGAAAGTTAAGGGTGAAGATAAATATGATACTGTTTTAGAAAATATAATTAGATATGTAAATTCAGGTATAAACATTACTATAAAATATATTATTGTAAAAAAATTAAACGACAATATAGAAGAAATACAAGACTTTTGTAAAACAATTAAATACATTGCCGAAAATTCCAAACATAAAGATAATATTCATGTAATGTTGGACCTTGATTTTAGAGAGTATTTAAACAAAAGCAACTATAAATTTCCTGATGAATATGTACAATTATATAAGTATGTTATAGATTTTTGTAATAAGAATAATATAGATTTTATATATAGAGATCTCATAAAAAATATGTTAGAATAGAGTTCCTCTATAAGCAAGAATCTATATATTCATTAATTTAGCGTTATCAGATTATATTTAACCGTTTTAATACCAATATTTCAGCAGCATCTACTATAATATTATTCTATCTTGAATCTATATGTTCTAAGCTTGTGCTTTATCGAAATCATCAGAATTATAAATATAAAATAAACTTATTAAATATAAAAAGCCCGTAGATTTAGGTTTAACCCAACAATTTTTCCATCAATTTTTGTTTCCTTCCGGTTACTTTTGATTTTCTTCTTTACTATTTTCTATATTTTCTTTATTCATGTCACTCATAAAAAAATAATCTAGTGTCGCAAGCACAATATAAATAATTTTTTAGCCGTTTTAAATAATACCCTGAGCTTTCATCGCTTTTACTATTTTTCTAAAACCTGCAATATTTGCTCCCGCAACATAGTTGCACCCGCAGCCATATTCATCAGCAGCACTTTCACACTGTTTAAATATATTAATCATTATATTTTCAAGTTTTTTGTCTACTTCATTAAACGACCAAAAATATCTCATGGAGTTCTGGCACATTTCAAGAGCAGAAGTAGCAACTCCTCCGGCGTTTGCGGCTTTACCCGGTGCGATTAAAACCTTATTGGCAATAAAGTACTCTACAGCCTCATTTGTACAGGGCATATTAGCACCTTCTCCTATAGCAATAACACCGTTATTCACTAAAATTTTTGCAGTACTTAAATTTATATCATTTTGAGTAGCACAAGGAAGAATTACATCAGCTTTTATATTATATATAGCAGGCATATTTGAATTATTCTCAAAATATTTTGCACCCGCAACATAGTTTATATATTCTTTTATTCTTCCTCTTCTCTCTTCCTTGATTTCTTTTATAATATCTAATTTAATTCCCTCCGCATCATAAATGCAACCTGAAGAATCACTCATAGCAACAACTTTTGCGCCCATTTCCTGAGCTTTTTCACAAGCATATATAGCTACATTTCCCGAACCGGAAATCGTCACTGTTTTATCAGCAACCGTAATATTATTTGCCTTAAGCATTTCACGCATAAAATACATTAAGCCGTAGCCTGTAGCTTCCTTTCTAACCAGAGAACCGCCGTATTCAAGTCCTTTTCCTGTCAGGACTCCGGCTTCATACGAATTTTTTATTTTTCTGTATTGCCCGAATAAATATCCGATTTCTCTTGCACCGACACCTATATCTCCGGCCGGAACATCTATATCATGACCAATATGCTTTTGAAGTTCGTTCATAAAACTCTGGCAGAATTTCATAATTTCAAAATCCGATTTTCCTTTAGGATCAAAATCACTGCCGCCTTTTCCTCCGCCTATGGGAAGGCAGGTAAGAGAATTTTTAAACACCTGCTCAAAAGCCAGAAATTTCATTATACTTTGTGTAACAGACGGATGAAATCTCAAACCTCCCTTATAAGGTCCCAGAGAACCGTTAAACTGCACTCTGTATCCTCTGTTAACCTGAACATTACCATTGTCATCCACCCAGGGAACTCTAAAAGAAATTATTCTTTCCGGCTCTATCATTCTTTCAAGAACCGCAAGTTTTTTATATTCTTCCTCATGTTTTAAGATTACAGGCTCTATTGATATTAATACTTCTTTTACCGCTTGTATGAATTCAGCTTCATGACTATTCTTCTTTTCAAGCATATCAAGAATGTTTTTTAGGTATTCGGATTTAATCTGTTTTTCGCATGTAATCATAATTCTCTCCATTTTCGGCTTTTGCTAAACAATTATAACACAATAAATTATTTTAAAAGCATATACATATATTGTTCCAGACTTTTTTTTACAGAAATCGCAACATTTTTTTGAAAAGAATCTTGCTGTAGTTTAATATATTCATCCGGATTTAACATATACGCAACTTCTACCAGAACAGATACAGGATTTGTAGATCTGGTAAGTGCAAAACTTGATTTACGAATACCGTTATCTTTAAGATTTAAATCATTTACAAGATTATTTTTAATAATTTCAGCCAATAATTTTGCATTTTCATTGTAATAGTGGACTTCGGTGCCATGATGGACATATGGATTTGCGCTAAGAGGAAGCGAATTATTGTGGATACTTATTGATATTAAAATATCATTATTCTTTGCGATTTTAACTCTGTCTTTTAAACCTACCTGAGTATCTTTTATTCTTGAATAGACAACATCAGCTCCGGATTGCTTGAGTATTTCAATTAAATAATTTGCAATGGAAAGATTAATATCCTTTTCATTTACACGTGTAGGTCCTAAAGCACCTTTGTCGCTGCCGCCGTGTCCTGCGTCAATAAATATTTTTAAGCCTTTCAACGGATTATTTATATCAATATTTTCAGGGAGTCTTGCTTTTTTAAAAATCAATTTATTTTCTTCATAAGTGCAGTCATATCCTAAAATAGGATTTTCTATTTCAAAATAATATTCATAATTCGGGACTGAATTTCCTTCTTCATTTTTAGATTCAACACCATATAATACAAGTTTTATTCTATTGCCTTCTTGTTTAATAGTGTATAAAACAGGATGAGAAACATAAAATTGCTGATAGTCATACATATTATCCGAATAATGCTTTTGTTTTAAAAGTCTTGGTTTAATTTTTTTTGATAAGCTGACAGGCTCTTCTATATTTGATTTATGTATCCAAAATTCACTGCTGCCTGTTTCATCTATTTTATAAAAATCTCCTTTTTTGCCGGATAAATATAAAACAACGTTTTCAGGTAAATCAACGAGCCTTTGTGAATGTGTCGAAGGTTTACTTCTAACAGTTGCATCAGGTCTTATCGTTTTTGTATATAATACTTCGTTTTCCTTTTTGGGAATAAACTTTGATTCTGTATAATGTCCGGAAGAAGTTTTTTTTCTGTTAACAATATATATCTTTTCTTCTGCTTGTCCATTTTTTACAGATTTAAGCTTAATTTTATTTTTACCGTATTGAAGAGGTACGACGTGGACAAAAAAATTATTATTCCACAATTTCACAGGTTCGGAATTTATTGAAAAATCAGCATTTTCCGTTGTATTACCTATAAAATAAACAGTAGAAGAATTAACAGTAATTTGATTTTTTGCCGGCTGTACTACATCTATATGTGCAAAAGCAATATTAAATCCAAGTATAAATAAAAAAATAGTAAAAAATATTTTTACACGCATATGTACAGTTTAGATGAAAACTGTTTATTTATCAATAAATTCCATTGGGGATTTATATAACAGGTTCAGTTCGGGAAGTTCCTGAAACAAGTTCAGTATAACAGTTAGTTGGCAGGTTGGGTGGAATGAAATGAAACCCAGCAATAATATTTTTAGTTTAATCTTATACAACGTTTTTTTAATTCTTTTATATTTTTTGTTGGATTATGGGAAACCGGACATTTTTCACAAAATCAAAGATTTTGGAAAAAGCATTCAAACCCTACCTTCTTTTTATCAGGAGTAGTAAGTAGGGTGCAATTTTTTGCACCACAATAAAATATGATAATATT
>CALUSW010000078.1 GCA_944323535.1 Candidatus Gastranaerophilales bacterium
TTTATAAAGACAAAAAACTAAGCGTAGAGCTTAGTTCCGTCTTTGATACTTTATTAAATTTGCGTTTTTCTCAAAATGGCGGGACCGACGAGGCTCGAACTCGCGACCTTCTGCGTGACAGGCAGACACTCTAACCAAACTGAGCTACGATCCCAACCGCAAAATTATTATATTAAAAGCAAAAAAAAATTGCAACATTGTTTTTTGTATTTTACTAATTATCTTTTTGCAATATAATTTTCTTATAATACACTTATGAGGCATATTATGAATAAATATTTGTTGGAAATAGGTACAGAAGAATTGGCATATAAATTTATTCCTTCAGCTATGGAACAGTTAAAATCCGAATTTTCCAAAATGCTGGAAGAAAATAAAATTGATTACTCAACCATAAAAGTGTATGCCACACCGAGAAGACTTACTGTTATTATCGAAGAATTATCTGACAAACAGCAGGATGTCCAAAAAATAATCAAAGGCCCTATTGCAACAATAGCTTATGACGAAAAAGGCAATCTTACGCAAGCAGCTTTAGGGTTTGCCGCTAAAAACAATATTCAGCCTTCTGATTTATATAAACAGGATAATTATATATGGGCAAAGATTGAGCAAAAGGGCAAAAGTATAAATGAGATTTTAAAAAACAATGTTCCTGAAATAATATTAAAATTAAAAGGTACTCATTTTATGCGCTGGGCCGATTTAGATATCAAATTTCAACGTCCCATAAGATGGATCGTTTCTATTCTTAATGAAGATAAGATTGAATTTGAAATTGCCGGTATCAAATCTTCAAATATTTCCCGCGGTCACAGGTTCTCGGACAAAACTGAAGTTGAAATAAAAAATCCCGAGTCTTATTTATCAGCATTAGAATCTGCTAACGTTATTGCAGATGTTGAAAAAAGAAAAAATACTATTGTCAGACTTTCTAAAGAAAAAGCTGCTGAAATAGGGGCTGATATTATTATAGATAAAGATTTGCTTGATGAAGTTACGTTTATTACTGAATGGCCGGTACCTGTTGTATGTTCTTTTGATGAAAAATATCTTCAAATACCGGAAAAAGTCGCTGTAACTGTTATGGCTGTCCATCAAAGATATTTCCCTCTTTATAAAGACGGAAAATTATTGAATAAATTTATTACAATCAGCAACTATACAGGAAATTATTTTGATAATATAAAAGCCGGTAATGAAAGAGTTGTTAAAGCAAGACTTGAAGATGCCGTATTCTTTGTTCAGGAAGATACTCAAAAACCTTTAATTGCATATCTTGATGAATTAAAAGGTGTAACATTCCAAAAAGGATTTGGTTCAGTATATGATAAGACTCAAAGAATATGCAAACTTTCTGCCGATCTTGCAAAGTCTTTAAAAGCTCCTGTTGCCTCTGTTGAAAGAACTGCTCTTCTCTGTAAAGCAGATCTTGTTACAAAATTAGTAATAGAGTTTACTGAGCTGCAAGGATATATAGGTGCCGATTATGCGCTTCGCTCAGGAGAAACACAAGAAGTCTCAAAAGGAATTATGGAACATTATTTCCCCCTAAATGCCGATTCTGAATTGGCTGACGGCATTGAAGGACAAATAGTCGGCATAGCAGATAAAATGGATACCATTGTTACTGTTTTTGCAGACGGCAAGAAAATATCAGGTTCCCAGGATCCTCTTGGAATAAGACGTGCTACACTTGGAATTTTAAAAACAATTATAGTTAAAAAACTTGACATTAATTTAAGTGCACTCATTAAATCGGCAATAGAGCTATTACAGGATAAAATTGAGGATAAAGAAAAATTATTTAAGACTATACAAAACTTCTTTGAACAAAGGCTTACCATAATGTTATCGGATCAATACAGGCATGATGTGCTAGAAGCATGTATAAGCGGAAAAGATGTACTTGCTGATTTAAAAGATTTTATTAAAAGACTTGAAATTGTTTCATCATTGGTTAAGAAACAGGATTATACTGCTTATAATGAAGCTATTAATCGTATTATAAGAATAATTAAAAACGAAGAAATTTTTGCTCTTCCGGATGCAAATTTATTTGTATATAATGAAGAAAGAAACCTATGGGAAAGCTCTGCTGCTATTGATGAAAATGCGCTTTCTTATGAACAGTTGATTAATAAAACAGAAGAGCTTATTCCGTATATTTCTGAATTTTTTGAAAAAGTTCTTGTCATGGATAAAAATGAAAAGATTAAAAAGAACAGAATAAATCTTCTTGGTTATGTTAAAAATAAATTTAATAAAATTGCGGATTTTAGTAAAATAGTTTGCTAAACTTCAAAGCTCTTTATTTTATATAACTTTCAATTATGGCTTTAATATTTGGGTTCTTTACTTTATTTATGACTTTATTAATATCAATATTCTCAAGGGAATCTAAATTTTTTATGCAAGATAGAACTTCACATAATACTATTTCATTTTCGGAATCTAAAAGATTGTTTAATTGAGGCAGTGCATCTTTCAGTTTAAATTCGGCTATTACGGGCAAGACTGCAAGAATTTCCGAATCAGAACCCTCAAGTTCTTTTATTACATAACTTTTCTGGATATTCCAGAACTCCATTCCTTGCCCTTGCAGCAATTTTAATACGGAAGAAATTTCGTATTTTGTGTCTTTATCCTCATCAAAAATATATTCCTGATTTTCACAAAATAATCTGAATTTATAAAGAGCAGTAAGCAAAATTTCCGCAATTTTACTGGAATAATCATTAGATTTTTTATTAATATTTATTAATAAGTCTAAAACCTCATATAATTCAAACTGAAATATATCAGACAAAGGCAAAATTTCGCCTAACCCGCTTAATATATTTTCAATTGCTAATAATGTTTCTTGTTTATATCCGGAATTAAGCAAATTTAACAAACTTTCCATATATGGAATCTGTCCTGCTATATTTTCAGGTATTTTAGAGTCTTGCATAGCTTTAAAAATATCAGATAAAGGATAATCCCTTCCGTAAGCCGTAAAAAATTTCACAGCTTTTAATTTTTCCAAATCATCATCGGAAGATAAAGAATTTAAAGCAATATCATAAGAAATATCATCCTGCATTTGTCCGAGTGCTTCTGCAGAATTGTAACTTAAATACTCATTATCAGAAAAAGCATATTTACTCAAAAGTTCAAGCGCAACAGTATCCGGAATATATGAAAAATATTTTGCGGCATATGTTTTTTGATCCGTAGTTCCTTTTTCCAGCAAATCAAATATCTCGTCCGTTAAATCCTGATTTGCATGTTTCGATAATATTGAAGCAAATAAATCATCATAATATGGAGAGTATATTGTAAAAAAACTAATTATATTTTTAATATTATCTTTATTAACTGCTTTTTCTATTCTTTGCGCAACATTATTTCTTACAAAATCAAACAGAAAATCTGATTTTTCAGTAAGCATTCTAAATAATTCAATATCAGAACTATTTATCATATAATCGGCTGCAATTTGTGCTTTATTTTCATCTTTACAAATTAAATCTTTTAAATATAAATCCAATTTTTCCATAATTTTATTATAAAGTTATTTTTAATGTTTTACAATAAAAAATCCCGAATTATTTTTCGGGATTTTTAAATATTTTTTGAAAGGAATAGTTTTATTGTCCTACATTTTCTTCTACGTTTTGTTCTGCATTTTGCTCTGTTGTTTCTGCAGGAAGTATAGTTGTAGTTGTTGTAGTATACTGCTGGGTATAATCATTATATAAGCTGCAGTCAACTTTTAATTCGATTAAAATATCTTCGTTAGCTCTTGCTTTATAATTAACCCCGGGAGTTAAGAATCCTGCCAATAAACCTACACCTGCACCGGTCGGAAAACCTATTGCCATACCGTCGCCGGATCTATCGTTGGCAGCACCTATAGGCAGACCTATAGCCGCACCGCCTATTGCTGCACCTGCTACGGTATATTCTAACGGTTTTAACCATTTATTCTCTGTTAATACACCTTCTTCATTATTCAGAACTCTTGCAATAAACGGATATTCATTTCCGTTAGGGAATACCATTTTTGTAAAATGCAGATATACTTCGGCATTTTTATTAATCCATTTTTTATCTCTCAATTCTTCTATTGTTGCATATAATTTTGTATTTGCAGGTATTAATAAAGTACCTTCAATTGTTCTTACATCCTCTTTAAAGTAGAAAGGAATAACATCGCCTATCTGGTGTTTTGTAGAGTTAAATGATTCTAAGAAGGAAACTTTAAATACATTTTTAGCTAATATTATTCTTCTTAAATTAGTAATATTAACTCTGTCAACAACAGCCTTACCATATGTATTTAAGTGTTCAACAGATAAAATATATTCTTTGGGTTCTTCCGGTTCAGGCGCCGGCTCTTCTGCTTTATATTCATCTTCTACAAGATTCAAAGCTCTCATTAATCTTGCAAGAAGAACTGCAGCTTCAGCTCTGTTTAAATCTCTGTTAGGATTCAACTCTGTTTCTAAAGGATAATTTACATATAAACCGTATTTTATAGCTTTAGAAAAAGGCACAACACCCCAATCGGGTATCTGCTGATAATCTGCAAACTGCTTAACAACTTCTGTATCTACATCTGTGTCTTTTGTTATATGACTCATAATAGAAGCTGTTTCAACTTTTGTTATAAATCTTTGCGGTTTAAATTCACCATCTGTATAACCGTATATCAATCCGAATTGATCAGATCTTGCTATATCTTCATATCCGTATGTTTCTGTTGTAACATCAGAATATGGCGGTTCTGCCGTAATGGGCGCTTGACTTAGACCTAAAGCTCTTAACAGCCAGGCTGTAAAGTCAACCCTTGTAACTTTTTCCAACGGCCTATAAGTATTGTCGCCAAAAATAGGAACAATTTGTTTTGTTACAACATCTTCAATTTCTTCTGCAGCCCAATAATCATCCGGAACATCCGTATAATCTTTTGCCAGAACAGGAGAAATACCTGTTAACAACAATGTAAACATTAAGAATATTGCTGTTATTCTTTTTCTGATATTCATCTGTACCTCACTTAAACTATAAAATTTTTTATATACTATTCCACAATATACAAAAAATTATATGTTAAAACATTTTTTTAGGCAACAAAACTACATTTAATAATGTAGAAAAATTAAATATTTATATACAATTTATCTATACATTATTTGACTAATCCGGAATAAAAAGATAGTATAAGAATATTGTTTTTCGGAATTAAAGAAGGGGGTAGAAATGTTAAAAAAAGTTTGTTCAATGTTAATTTTATCATCTGTATTGTTATTGTCAGCTCCTGCATTTGCAGAAGGAACTCATGGTACAGATGGCGAGGTGTCCGGAAGAAGTGTCGGCGCTGCTGTATGTTCCCTTTTGGTTTGGCCTGGAATAGGTCAAGCAATTAATAAACAGCCAAAAGAAAAGAATATTACCCATGCTGTTTTAGGATTGACGGTAGTATTCAGACTATGGTCATTTTATGACGCACTGGTTGACAGAGACGGCGGTGTTTGGCATAACAGAATATAGTAAAAATAATTTGTATAGAAATATTAACTATAATAGAACATAATGCTTATAAGTCATTATGTTCTATTGTGTAATAACCACAAAAGTCAATTAAACCTGATGAAGTTATAATAGAATACAAATGTGGTAATAATATTATTATATTGGTAGTTCTTATTATTTTAATAAAGGAGAGTTGTATGTTTGTTTCTAACAATAAGAAAATTATTGCTGCGGCTGTTTGTGTTTTAATTTTCAATACTTCAGTTTATGCAAACGAAAATAATGATTATACAAAATTAAAAGCGGAAATACGAACAATTCAAAAAGAAAATAAAGGAGAAATAAACGAAAAGTATATAAACAAAATTGCTGCATTATACTTTCTGCAAAAGACACAGGGTAAACTAAAAGCTGCAGCAAATACTCTGGATAACTATGTGCAACTAAATGAAGACTTTTATGGTGAAGACAGTACAAATACGGCATTCGCTTATCTCATTAAAGCAAATTTATACAATGACCTGAAACTATATGAAATAGTACTTGAATGTATAGAAGAAGCAGAAGAAATTTCCCGAAATAATCCTTCAAATCACTTTTTAGAATATGAGGTATTAGCGGCGAAGATTCAATATTTTCAAAGTATAGACCAACCTTATGATGTTATACCGCTTTTAAATGAAAAAAAAGAACTGGCGGATAAATATAATTTATCTAAAGCTGACTTTAATCTGGATTATGCAAAAATCTATATACAAATAAAAGATTATGACAAAGCTTCAAAATATTTGGATAAATATTACAAATCTTTATCAACAATTACTGAAGATAAAGAAAACGCTTTATTACAATACTATTCAAGTATTGCTAATTTATATATGAATAAAATCGATTATAAAAATGTTCTTAAATATTCTTTAAAGACAAAAGAATTAAGTAAAAAATTACATAAAGATAACCCTTCTTCAATAATTAACGACTATAATGATCTTATTTTGTACTATGTAGAAACTCTTGACTATAAAACAACCTACGAATACCTTAACGAATTATCAGAAATAGTAAAAAATAGCGATAATCCGTTTGATGGTGAAATGCTTGTTGATAAATACATAGACATAAATAAGGAAACCGATAATTATGATGAACTGGAAAAATATATAAATAAGAAAAAATCCATTACAAATAAATTTCCGGAGGAATCCTTCAGATATCTGGACTTATATGAAAAGTCAATAGATTTGTACAATGAAATTGAAAATTATGATAAATCGGAAGAACTGGCAGATAAAGCATTAAATATTATTGAGCCGCTAAAAGATGAACTTCCTTCTATCTATGCAAAATATCTGTCAAAGATGTCAGAAGTTCAAACTAAGAAAAAAGATATTATACAAGCTTTTAGATTCTTAAAAGAAGCGGAAGACAACTATAATAAAGTATTACCGGATGGTGCATATCAGTATTATGAAGTAAATAAGAATTTTGCTGATATTTATAAAGAAATTGAAGATACTGAAAACGCTATAAAATATTATAAAAAAGCTTTAAGTATAAATGAAGCTTTACAAGGCAGCGAACATAGAGAAAATGCCGATTTATACGAATCTCTTGCAGAAATGTATTCTCTGCAAGGTGAAAGGGAAAAAGCATTAAAATATATTGGTAAAACACTTGATATTTATACAAATATATATGGTGAAAAACATGTAAAAACCGTAAAAAAACTTGTTGCCCAGTATAATGTATATAATAATCTCGACTTAAAAAAAGAGGCAGCAGAACTTTTAAACAAACTGACTGATGATGCAGAAAACGGAAAAATCATCGGAGATAATAAAACAATTTATTTTGACATATATAAAAAATGTATATATAGATATCTATATGAAGATGATTTTGATAATGCAGTTATTTATGCGGAAAAAGCTTTTAAATACGCAGCATATGATGCTAAAAAGAAGGAAGTATACAGGGCTTTGGCACAAATTTATGAAGCAAAAGGAAATAAATTTATGCA
>CALUSW010000079.1 GCA_944323535.1 Candidatus Gastranaerophilales bacterium
ATTATTTTTTGAAAAGATAAAATTTTTAATTTAAAAAGATATTTTTTATGTAAAATTATAATTTTTACTATTTGAATTGAAAAAGTTTTTTATTTATGTTCTAATACTATTTGATTTTAATAGGGAAAAGGGAGATAGGTAATGACGGAAAGAACCTTTATAGCCATTAAGCCGGATGGAGTAAAAAGAAATTTAATAGGCAGAATTATTACACGTTTTGAAGAAAAGGGCTATAAGATTATCGGTTTAAAATTATTACAGCCGACAATGGAACTTGCGGAAAAGCATTATGAAGAACATAAAGGAAAACCTTTTTATCCCCGTTTAATTGAGTATATTACATCAGGACCAATTGTCGCAATGGTGATACAAGGACCTAATGTAATTGTGGAATCAAGGCGAATGATGGGTTCTACAAAACCTGAAGAAGCAGAAGCAGGAACCATTCGCTTTGAATATGCCATAAACAAAGAATATAATATAATTCATGGTTCTGACAGCCCTCAAAGTGCAGAAAGAGAAATTAAAATTTATTTTAAAGAGGAAGAACTCTGCCCGAACTGGACAACAATGCTGGAAATGATAATGGATGAAAAATAAATATTTCTCATTTGAATTATTAAAAGAAGATAAAAAAACGAAAGCGCGTGCCGGAATATTCCACACTCCGCACGGGGATATAGAAACTCCGATATTTATGCCGGTGGGAACTCACTCTGCCGTTAAAATGCTGACAATGCATCATTTAAAAGAAACAGAGGCTCAGATAATACTTGCAAATTCATTTCATTTATTCTTAAGACCCGGAAATAAGTTAATTAAGGAATTTGGCGGACTCCATAAATGGATGAACTGGGATAAACCTATCTTAACTGATTCGGGAGGTTTTCAGGTATTTAGTCTTGCTCATTTAAATAATATAACGGAAGACGGGGTTAAGTTTAAAGAACCTAAAACCGGAGATGAGTATTATATAAATCCAGAAATTTCTATGGAAATACAGCAGGATTTGGGACCCGATATTGCAATGGCTTTTGATCAGTGTGCTCCCTATCCTTGTGATTATAATGAAGCTGTAAAAGCAATGGAAAGAACACACAGATGGCTTGAAAGATGTTTTAAAGCTCATACCAGAGAAGATCAGGCGCTTTTCCCCATTATACAGGGAGCTTTCTTTGATGATTTAAGAAAAGAAAGTGCAAGCGTAATATCTTCTTACGATGCTGCCGGTTATGCAATAGGCGGGGTAAGTGTTGGCGAGCCTAATGACTTAAAACATCATCTTGTTGAATATACTGCGCCATTGCTTCCGAAAGATAAACCAAGATATTTAATGGGGGTAGGGACTCCTATTGATCTTTTGGAAGGTGTAAAAAGAGGTGTTGATATGTTTGATTGTGTTTTGCCGACAAGGAATGCAAGGCATGGCTCCTTCTTTACATATCAGGGTAAGAAAAATATTAAAAATAAACAATTTGAAAAAGATGCTTCGCCTCTGGATGAAAATTGTGATTGTTATGCTTGTAAAACACATTCTAAAGCTTATATAAGACATTTATACAGAATGGGCGAGGCTAATGCTCAAATTCTTCTTTCAATTCATAATACAAGATTTTTAATTAAGTTTATACACGATATGAGAGAAAGTATATTAAATGACAGGTTTGAAGAATTCTATTCGGAATATTCAAAAATATAAGTAAAAGTATATTTTTATAAAATGTGGTATAATTTCAAAATGCAAAATATATTAAAAAAGCCTTTTTTTATTTTAAAAAATAATTTGATATTTATACAGCCGCTGCTATTATATCTTTTGCTGCAAATGATGGCTTTGTCTTTTATCCTTGGCAGGAATATATATACTGTACCCGGAATAGTGCTGGTTGTTTCTATGCTTCTTCTTACTGTAGCTTTTGCTGCAGGATGGCTTTTTATTAATAAATTGGGAATTTTGAATTATAATCCTGAGGATTCAAAAGATGAAATAACAGTAAAAGCTGTAAAAAACTTCAGAATGTTTTTTGAAGGAGTAGGCGCAAACTTTATAAAAACTTTTGCTGCGGGTCTTTTGTATGCCGCAATTTATACTGCGGCAATGTTTGTAACAGGAAAAATATGTCTTGAATTTTTGGGAAAACCTGATATTATTTTTGAATTTCAAAAGATTATGCAGGCTTCTAATCAGGCTGAAATTGTTAATATTTTGAATAATATTTCTATACAGCAAAAAATTATATTTTCAGGCTGGGTTATGGCATTTAACGCTGCTGCTTCTGTCATGAATTTTATTGGCGTGTTATATTTTGCCGTTATTTTTATTAAAGAGTCTGATTTGCTTAAATCATTATTTGAAACAATAGTTTTTTTAATTAAAAACTTTCTTAATTGTATATTTATTATATTTATAATGTTCTTTTTGTATCTGGTATTGAATCTTTTATCAGTTATTATGGGGGCTAATTCTTTTTCTTTTGTTATTCTGATTATATTTTTTACAATATATTTAAATTACTATATACTTCTGGTATTCTGTTTTTATAATGATAAAACAAAAAGTAATAGCAATAACGGGACCGAGCTCGTCAGGGAAAACGAAACTGGCAATTGAAACGGCAAAAGCTTTAAACGGAGAAATAATTTCCGTTGATTCCAGGCAGATATATAAAGAACTTGATATAGGCAGCGCTAAGCCTGCACTTGAAGAGAGAGAAGGAATAGTACATCATTTAATAGATGTAGTAAATGTTACGGATGAATATACTGCTGCTGATTTTTGTGATGCTGCTTCTTATATAATAAATGATATTATAAGACGGGGGAAAATGCCGATTCTTGCCGGCGGTACCGGACTTTATTTCAGAATTCTTCTTCAGGATTTTGATTTACCCAGAGTTGCGCCGGATAAAAAATTAAGAGAAGAATTAGAGCAAAAAACAAGCACAGAATTATATGATATGCTGCTCTCTCTTGATTATGACGCAGCACAAAAAATTCATTTTAATAACAAAGTTAAAATAATAAGAGCACTTGAAGTTTGTAAAACACTCGGTATTCCGATGAGCAGAGCCCGGAAAAAGAAAGAATCAAAATATCAAACATTATGGGTTGGATTAAATTCTCAAAACAGAGATTTTTTATATGACAGAATAAATAATCGTGTAGAAATAATGTTTGAAAAAGGACTTATGAAAGAAGCGGAAAATCTTTTTAATAAATACGGTAAAAATAAGATCTTAATGAGTACGATAGGGTATCAGGAAATATTTCCGTATCTTAACGGAGATATAACTTTTGAGACAGCAAAAGAACTTTTAAAGAAAAATACAAGAAGATATGCAAAAAGACAAATAAGCTGGTTTAAATCAAATGAAGATGTACACTGGTTTGATATAGAAAAAGAATCTTTTGAAAAAATTCTTGATTTTATTATTGGGAAACAAATATAAAATTTTGTAAAGAAAAAATATAATTATAACAAAATAAATTTTTACACTTTTTAATTTAGTTGAATGGAAAAGGAAAGATTATGCAAGTTAATGCAATAGGAGTGCAGCCTCCCGTTAAGAAAAACAGTAAAGCAAGAGCAGCAAAAACCGGTGCTATACTAACAGCCGGAGTTTTAGGCGCTTCTACCGCAGTATCATGGATAACAAAACCTGATTCAATGAAGCAGGTAGTTAAAGAATATGGCGGTAAAGGCAAATATGCGGCTTGTTATGCTGCAGGTCTTGCAATTTTAAGCGGTATCGGCGCTTTAATTAATACAGTGTTTTCTGTTGCGGCTGATAAAATCAAAGAAGCTAAACAACCAAAAGCTGTAAACTAATTCTTCTTTTTATATAATATAAAAAAGTCTTTATATTTTAATATAAGGGCTTTGCTTATATTTTGTATTTTTTATAAATCGGCTACGGAGTAGAAAAGTTATTCGTTATTCTATAAATATAATTAATAATTTGAGTGAAATATTCTAATGAAGATGCTCCGTTTATTATAATATCTGATTTATCCTTTTTTGGGAGAATATATTTTTTTGATGCCTGTCTTACATATGCAAGTTGTTTTTTTGCATTTTCTTCGTTCTGGTTTCTTGATGTTTGTGCTCTGTATAGAAACCATTTTTCCTGAATATCAGGATCTATATCAACATACAATTTTATATCAAATAAGTCTGCTACTTTGCCGTACATAGTTGCCATTCCTTCTACAACTATTATTTTGTTAGCTTTTTTCGGAATTGCATTTGGAACAACTATTCCTGTTCCGTTTACAAGATATTCGGGAATATTTACATCATGCCCTTTTGAGAGCATATCAAGGTCATAAAAAAGCTGTTCCATATTAAAATTATCAGGAGAGTCCACATCATAGCCTGATTCCAGTAACTTATCAAAAGAACCGTATTCTTTAATAAGAGAAGAAATATCATTAAAATAATTGTCTGCACTTAGGATTTCAACAGGCATATTTAGCTTCTCTGTTACGTTTTTAATAGTGTTGCATATTGTTGTTTTCCCGCTTGCCGATTCTCCGCTTATCCCTATAAGAAAACGTTTTTCAGGATTATTAATTAATCTTTTTGTAAATTTTGATAAAAAATCCGGATTTATACTTTTAAATATAGGATTATCATTTTTTTTGTCATAATTTAATATCTGATTAAATTTTGAATGAAGATAAACCGCAAGAAATTCCCTTCCTGATTTTGTTGAGAAATCCGGTTTTATAATTTTATCACTTTGTGTAAATTCTTTATCTAACAGGAAATTCATAATCGGAACAAGACTCCAAAAAAAATATTTTTGCTATAGCTTTAAGAATATTTAAGCTTTTTATTGTAAGGTTATTTTACATTAAACTATACGGTAATTAAATATTTAATTATAAAGTCGAATGTAAATCTTTACATTATCCGTCACAATATAGAAAGGCGGCTATTATTCTATTGTGAAGGAGTGGAATTATGACAAAGATTTTTATTTTTATTTTAACTGTATATATGTTTATATTTGTTTCAATACCTGCAACGGCAGAATGTATTACCGGATTTGCGTGTTCAATTGAAACTCTGGAAGAAACTCAAATAAAACAAAATATCAAAATGGCGGAAAATATTAATAAATATTTTGCTAAATCAGTAAATGAACAAATTTTCTTTAATAAAAAGCCGGTTCAAATTAGCTATAACGATTTATTTGTTTTTAACACAATTGTTTGATTATACCTTCCAATTCATTTGATTTTTCTTCCTTGTCTGTTTCAAAATATATGCGCAAAAGCGGTTCTGTGCCGCTTTTGCGCACCAAAATCCAGCTTCCGTCATCTAAATATAATTTAAATCCGTCAAGTTGTGATGTTTTTATTATTTTGTATGTACCGATTTCCTTTAGGGTTTTATATTTGTTAATTATTTTTTCCTGTTCATGTGAAGTTGCAAGTTTTAAGTCAATTCTTTTATTTATAAATGAACGGTTTAGTTCTTTTAAAAATTCCTGATGTATTTCAAACAGTTTTTTACCTGAGTAAGCAATCATCTCCATAATTAAAAGATTTGCAAGGATTCCGTCTTTTTCGGGAATATGTCCTTTAATGCTTAATCCGCCTGATTCTTCGCCTGCTATTATTATATTATCTTTTCTCATGGCTGCTCCGAGCCATTTAAATCCTACAGGGGTTTCAATAACTTCTATTCCGTTCATTTTAGCAAAAATATCAAGCATTGAACTTGCTCCTGCAGTTTTTGCAAGTTTGCCCGTGTATTTTTTGTTTTTATACAGATGTTTTAACAGCATAGCTATAATATCATTAGGACTTATAAAATTTCCTCTTTCGTCAAAAACTCCGAATCTGTCGCCGTCACCATCATTGCTGAGTCCTATAAATCCGTTTTTTATACATAAAGCTTTTAATTCGGGGAGATATTTTTCCTTCGGATCAGGCATGTGACCGCCAAAATTAATGTCTCTTTCAATATTTATGGTGTTATTTGATATTTCATATTTATCAAGAATATATTTAAAAAGTTTTGCTCCTGCCCCATGATGAGCGTCATAGTTTATTGATATTCCGGAGTCTTTAATTATTTTGAAATTTATTATTTTTTCTAAATGGACGATATATTCTTTTTCAAATGATACTTTAGTATATTCTTTTTTATTTCTTGCAGGGTTAAAATTATTATTGATATTTTTTACAATATCCTGAACCATAAAATCTTCCGCAGGACCTCCGTATGGAGGTATAAATTTAATACCCAGATATTCCGGCGGATTATGAGAAGCTGTCAGCATAATTGCATACGCATTTTTTCTTAATGCTGCATAAGCTAATACCGGTGTCGCAATTATATTGGAACTTATTTCAACATCAAAACCATTATCTGATAATTTTTTTGCAATATAAAAAGCAAATTCATCCGCTTTATTTCTCGGATCATAGCCTATTAGTATTTTTTTATTATATTGTGACTCTTTAAATATATATTCGGATATTCCGTTAATGACTTTATCCGTGTTTTTATATGTGAAATCCTTATTTAATACGGCTCTCCATCCATCAGTTCCGAATTTAATTTCCGACATTTTCTAATCCTTTTATAATTTTTTGTGTAAAATAATTTTATATAATAAATAAAGGTTTAGCAAATGACGGAAGTCAAAGTTGAAAATTTATACTATCTTGGTCCAGACGGTTCAAATGCACAAAGCGCAATGTTTAAGGCTGTTGATTTATGTAAAATAAATGCAGTAAATAAAATTCCGAAAAAAGCAATTAAAGCCGTACTTAACAGTGTAGAACAAGATATATCTTCTTTTTGTGTCCTCCCTATAGAAAATTCAATAGAAGGAATAGTGCGGGAAACAATTGATAATTTATTCAAAATTTCAGATAATACAATTCGTATTCAGGGCGAAATAAGCCTTCCGATAAGGCATGTTCTTCTTTCTAAGTCAAATGATAAATCTAAAATAAAGAAGATTATTTCGCATCCGCAGGCACTTGCTCAATGCAGTAAGTATTTATATAAAAATTTTCCTGATATTGAAATTGGGGATGTTTCTTCAACAAGTTATGCCGCACAAAAGGCGGCAATGTCAGAGGACGGCTCTCTGGCGGCGATTGCTAATATTGCGTGTGCAGACTTATTTTGTCTTAATATTATTGATAATGACTTGAACGATGAGAAAGATAATCAAACAAGATTTTATATACTGGGACGGCAGTCACTTACAAAAAAGCAAAACGGGAAAACAAGCATAATATTATCAACAAAAAATCATTCAGGTGCTTTGTGCGATGTTTTAAAAATTTTTGCAGAATATGATATTAATCTGACATATATAGACTCAAGACCGTCCAAGAAAAAACTCGGAGAATATCTGTTCTTTATGGAATTTGACGGTTTGGAGGATGAACCTAAAAATAAAACGGCTCTTGAAAAGTTAAAAAAATATGTTGATTTTATCAGAAATTTAGGTTCAT
>CALUSW010000080.1 GCA_944323535.1 Candidatus Gastranaerophilales bacterium
ATTTCGCCTTTAATATTACCGGCAATGTCTTTTATGGTTGTATAAGCTTTTGATGATTTAATATTTTTAATAATTTCGTTGTTTTTTATTTTTTCAATATGAGGAGCTGCTTTTTGTAAAACTTTATCGGCAGGTTTTTTTAATACTGCTTTTATCCCCTCAATAACTTTGTTTCCGCCTTCTTTTGGATTAAGTCTTCCTGTTTTTGCCATATATAAAACCGCACCTGCACCCGCTGCAGCAACTGCCGCAGTTTTAACGGCTTTTTTTACCGGATTGTAGGGTTTTGTATTTTGTACGGGCTGTATCATGTTTGTGCTCCTAATTAATGTATTCCACTCTTATAACAACCGTAAAAAATAAAATTTGTTATTTGTATTTATTTTATTACATAAATGTTACATTCCTATTTTATTATAAAAAATAAGCATGAATGTTTTTTAAATAAAAGGACATTGTAATATTTTGTTACATATATCCAAATGATATATTTTGGATTTTTTAATTCTAAGAAGGATTTCGACGATTTGAAAAAAATAAATGTTATAAAGATATGAGAAATTTAAAAAAATAATGTTTAAAAATTTCTCTAAACTGGTATATAAATAATAGTTATGCGAGATGGTCCTTTGAAATTCTCAAGAGGCGTCTTTAAATAAAAGCATTTTCGTTTGAAAAGGCGGAATTGTTTTGCGTAAATAAGTGTTTTCTATAAAAAGTCAGGAAAAGTATGATTTTAGAGTATAAAGTTAATGATTTGCATGTGCAGGCTGCTTGGCTCAAAACTCTTTATGATTTAGTGGAAGAATTAAATTGTAAATGTCAAACTTATATTGATGAAACTTATAATCGCAGCAGTAAAAATTTTGACAGAATGCGTACAATTAAAATTTACGGCTCTGATACGATGTTAGGCTGGTTTAAACTGAGAATGGAAAGATATTCTCACTTTATATTTAATTTTAATGAGCAGCCTGATATTAAGAGCGATTTTGTAGAATAGTTGTGAAAATATAAAAATTTGTTGTTCAGTGATGACTTTAATACCGGGATACCGGTATTTTTTTTAATCAGTTATTGCTTCAAATGCAATTATATGGTCGTCACAAATACAGACACTTTCCCTGTGTTCGGTTTCCCTGCAGCCGTCGGTAAATAACATATCTACATTTTCAAGGCATACGATATCTTCATCATCATAATTTTCAACTAAACAGCCTACTGCACAAAATTTAGAAGTACATATTCTTACTTTCTTTGTACATTTATTTCTGAGTAAATTTATTAATGATTTCTTTTTATTTCTCATAATTTGTTTCTCCTTTTTTTATAAATTACTAAATTTCAAGACAGCCGGCGGTAAATTTCGGTACTAGATTATATAACGTACTTATAAAAAAAAATCATTATATGGTTAGGTTAATAATATGTATCGATGTTTAAACTTAATTAGTATTTCATAATTAAAAAACTATTAAAAGGAGGTTTTATGGAAAATATTATTAAAAGAAGCGGTGAATTTCTTTTATCGGAAGGAATTTTTCTTATAATAACTGGTATTGTTATGCTTTATCTGGCAAAAACAGCAACTTTATTACTGGCATTTATTTTAAGTGTAGGTTTATTGTTTATAGGCCTTTACAGATTTATTAATTCAATAGTAATGAGAAAAGAAATTTCCTCTCCCTTTTTGTCTGTAATGTCAGGGATTTTTCTCGCTGTTATCGGTTTATATCTGATTTATCATCCATTATTTAATATTATGATTTTAACAATAGCTGCGGCATTATATTTTATAATTGAAAGTATAAATTCTTTCTCACTTGCCGTTTCAAACGGCGGGTTTAAAAAAGTATTCTGGATTTCTCTATTTACCGGAATTATTCAACTTATGCTTGCAATAATTATTATCCTTGGTTTGCCTTATAATTCTTTATGGTTTATAGGAATGCTGATAGGTGTAAACTTTATTTTTTCCGGCATTACAAATATATCAGGATATTTTCATTTAAAACAGCTTAGTACAGAACTTAATCATTAATATTTGCAATATATTGATAATAAGGATTTTTTGGATATTTGCTGCTGATAGAAACTAAATCTTGTTTAGTTATAAAACCCATACGATATGCAACTTCTTCAAGACACGCGATTTTAACACCCTGATTATTTTCTATTGTTTGTATAAATTGTGATGCTTGAAGAAGTGATTCATGCGTGCCCGTATCAAGCCAGGCAAATCCTCTCCCGAGTAGTTCAACATTTACTTGTCCATTTTTCAAATATGTATTATTCAAATCTGTAATCTCAAGTTCGTTGCGTGCTGAGGGCTTTTGATTTTTAACGTAATCCACGACTTTATTATCATAAAAATACAGTCCCGTAACCGCAAATTGCGATTTTGGATTTTGAGGTTTTTCTTCTATTGATATTACATGATTATTGTTATCAAATTCTACGACACCGAATCTTTGAGGATCTTTTACCTGATAAGCAAATAAAGTGGCGCCGCCTTCTTTTTCTGTTCTTTTGACAGCTTTTTGCAGCATATTTGAAAAAGACGGACCGTAAAATATATTATCCCCCAATATAAGAGCGCAGCAATCACTTCCTATAAAGTCTTTTCCTAATATAAAAGCCTGAGCTAAGCCGTCAGGAGAAGGCTGTTCTATATAAGAAAATTTAACACCAAAAGTTTCGCCCGTACCCATTAATTTTTTGAAACCGGGTAAATCTTGCGGAGTAGAAATTATTAAAATATCTTTTATACCCGCAAGCATTAAAACTGAAACCGGATGATAAATCATCGGTTTATCATAAACAGGAAGCAATTGTTTTGAAATTGCAAGGGTTGACGGATACAATCTTGTACCGGCTCCGCCTGCTAATACTATGCCTTTCATTCACACCTCAACTCTAAATAATCTTTTAATGCAGATTCCCAGTTTCTGCAGATTTTATTATTTTCCATTATACTATTTGCCGGACGTTTTGCTGGTCTAGGAAATTCTTCAGATGTACAAGGTATAATGTTTGTTTTATATCCTTGCAGTTCAAAAATTTTTTTCGCAAAATTATACCAGCTTGTTTTTCCGCTTCCGCAGATGTGGTAAATACCGTATGGAGGATTTTCAATAATTAGTTTTACTATGCCGTTAGCAAGTTCGACTGTCCATGTAGGACACCCGATTTGGTCATCTACAACTTTTACTTCTGCTTTATCTTTTAGCGATATCATTGTTTCAACAAAATTTTTTCCGTGGTGACCGTAAAGCCAGCTTGTTCTTGCAATATAATATTTTTCGCAAATTTCACGTACTGCATTTTCGCCGGCAAGTTTTGATTCTCCATATACGTTTATAGGATTTGTTTTATCTTCGGGATTATATTTCCCCTTTTTAGTTCCGTCAAAAACATAATCGGTAGATATATATATTATTGGAATATCCATATTTTTGCATGCAGATGCAATATTTTTTGTTCCTTCAAAATTAACTTTAAATGCTGTTTCTTTATCTTCTTCTGCTTTATCAACATTTGTATATGCCGCGCAATGAACAACATAATCAGGTCTTATTTCATCTAAAACAAGTTTTACTGTTTTAAAATCGGTTATATCCATATTTTTAGAAGATGTTTCAATAACGGTAAAATCATTATCTTCTAAAATCGGGCACAAATCCTGTCCGAGCATTCCTGAAGCTCCCGTAACAAGAATTTTCATTTAAACTGCACTCCTGCATTTATTTTCTATTGATTTTATCCAGTCCTGATTATTTAAATACCAGTTGATTGTGAGTTTTATACCCTCTTCGAAAGTAACAGAAGGCCTCCAGCCGAGTTCTGACTGTATTTTGTCATTGCATATAGCATATCTTCTGTCATGGCCGAGTCTGTCCGGAACATATTCTATTGAAGATTCATCTTTATTCATTGCTTCAAGTATTAGTTTTGTAATTTCCATATTTGTTTTTTCATTGTGGCCGCCGATATTGTATACCTCGCCTGTTCTTCCTTTATGGAGTACGGTATCTATTGCGCTGCAATGGTCATATACATATAGCCAGTCACGTACATTAAGTCCGTCGCCGTATACGGGCACTTTTTCATTCCTTAGTAATTTTGATATAAAGAAAGGTATTAACTTTTCCGGATATTGATACGGACCGTAATTATTCGAACATCTGGTTATCAAAACAGGCATTTTATAAGTTTCAAAATATGCTCTTACAAGTAAATCTGCACCGGCTTTGGAAGCCGAATAAGGGCTGTTTGGCGCGATAGGCGAAGTTTCATAAAAATATCCCGTCTTGCCTAAGGAACCGTATACTTCATCTGTTGAAACCTGCAGATATCTTTCAGTCTTAGCTTCTTTTGCTGCCTGCAGCAGGTTTAAAGTGCCCGAAACATTTGTTTCTATAAATATTTCGGGACCTGTTATTGACCTGTCAACATGACTTTCCGCCGCAAAATTTATAATAAAATTAACATCATGCACAAGTTCGCGTACTAATTGTTTGTCGCAGATATTCCCGTGTATAAATTCATAGTTTGGATTACTTTTCACATCATCCAGATTTTCAATATTTCCTGCATAAGTCAGCGCATCCAAATTAATTACTTTATAATCCGGATATTTATTCAGAATATATCTTACAAAACAACTTCCAATGAAACCGGCACCACCCGTAACAAGTATTTTCATCTGTTTTAATCCTTTATATCTTTTAATAACGGTTGTATTTTATCTTTTTCACTAAGAACAGGCATAAAATCAATTCCCCAGTTGATATTTATATCAGGATCATTCCACAAAATTCCACGGTCATGCTCTTTTGAATATTCATTTGATGTTTTGTAAATTATTTCTGCCGTATCACTGAGTACGACAAACCCGTGGGCAAAACCTGCAGGTATATATAATATGTGATTATTTTCCTCAGATAATATTTCTCCGACCCAATGACCGAAAGTTTTTGAACTTTTTCTTATATCAACCGCAACATCAAATATTTTTCCTCTGCAGCATCTAACAAGCTTTGCCTGTTCTTTAGGTGAAGCCTGATAATGCAGTCCTCTTAAAACACCTTTTGATGATTTTGAATAATTATCCTGCTTAAAATCATCAGCAATTCCGTTAGCTATGAAATCAGATTTCTTATAGCTTTCCAGAAAAAAACCTCTGTCATCTTTAAAAACTTTTGGGATTACCAGTTTTATATCAGGTATTTCAAGGCTTATAAAATCAAACGGCATAATTTTTCCTTTTATGCCTATTATATCAAAAAAAATCGAAATGGTAATTATTTTATTTCGAAAATAAGATTTGTAAATTCAATATCATCATAATCAATAGATTCTGTTTTATATAAATTTCGTCCTGTTTTAATGGTTATGTTATTATCTTGATTATATTTAATTAAACTCTTTGGTATAAGAATTGCTTGATTGTCGCCGTTTATTTTTATTTCTGCAATTTTGTTTCCGTTAAAAAAGATTTCAGGAGGGCTTGAATATGCGGTAAGTACTCTTGATTGTCCTAATCTTTGTGCAAATATAGTATCTATGCCTATTATGGAGCCAATGCTCAGATATAATTGTTCATTTTTTTTCATTGGTTTTAATTTAAAATCTTTAGAATAAAAAGCCCCCATTGAATTTAAACTAAAATCGCCTGCATTTGCACTTCTTTCGGAAAAAGAATCATCGCCGATATGAATCATATCAGTTTCAACAATAATATCTTTAGGGGTTGTTTTTTCAATCCCAATGCTAATCGGATTATTATAGTCCGAATTAAGAGTTAAAGAATGCGGCTTATATCCTGATTTTTCAAGCGACATAATAGTAGGGGAATCTATCTTTGTTTGCAGTTTAAAAGAACCGTCTTTTTTTGTTTGTGTCCGGTAATTTTTTGCCGGGATTTTAATTATTACACCTTCAATAGGCACATTGGTTTCGGCATCATATATATGATTATAGTTTTTATGAGTATTTTTTTTAATTTCTCCCGTAATTGTCTTTGAAAAAGAAGGAAGCCCCATAATTATAAATAGAATAATTAAAAATTTTTTCATCGTTCTCAACCCTTTTTAACAGTTTAATTAAGACCTTTAAAATTTATAATGTAGAGTTGATTATATTCTGTCTTCTTAATTGACAATTTATTTTAAATGTACTTAAATCAATCTATATTTCTGATTTTAATTAATGAAGGGAGTAATTAAGATGAAAGTTGTAGCAATTAACGGAAGTCCGAGAAAAAACGGAAATACGGAATTAATGTTGAGAAAAGTTCTTGAAACGGTAGAAAAACATGGGATAGAAACACGTTTCATTCAAATCGGCGGTACAAATATTCATGGCTGCCGCGGCTGCTGGGCATGCCGAAAATTGCAAAACAGAAAGTGTGTATTTAATGATGATATTTTAAACAGTATATTAGAAGAAGTATTCTCTGCCGATGCTATTATTTTGGGTACTCCGTCATACTTTTCTGACATGACGCCCGAGTTAAAATCTTTTATAGACAGAGCAGGAGTAATAGCACTTGGTAACGGAAAACTTTTTAGACATAAAATCGGAGCCGGTGTTGTTGCCCAAAGACGCGGTGGCGGTACTTCAATTCAGTCTACATTGCATCATATGTTTTTGATGTCTGAAATGATAATTCCCGGATCAACGTACTGGAATCTTGGTTTCGGTTGTGAAAAAGGGGAAGTGTTATCTGATGAAGAAGCTATGCAAAATATGGAAAATTTAGGAGAAAACATTTGCTGGCTTTTAAAAAAGATGTTATAGCAAAATTCCATAGAGTGAAGCTCGATTAAGTGATGGTAAAGCTGAATGGCCGCGATAACAAATTGAACTTTTTGCCTGAAAGTAAGGAATTTTAAGACGGTCAACGATAAGTTGCGATGTAAGACTATATAAATAAATAAGAAAGGAAGGAGTATTTACTCTTTCCTTTCTCGTTTAGTATTTTATTAGCAATAATAATCTACATTATCTTTTGCCTGATTTGTATGCCTTAAACCTCCTAATTTGTTTAACAAGAAAGAAGTTAATCTTGATTCCATTGTTTTGTGTTGAGATTGAGGAGCAGAATTTGTATCTGAAATTGAGGCAGTATTAACATTAGAATCGGCATTTAGTAATACAGGCGGTTCTTCAGGTTCAACAATATCTGCTTCTGCATCATCATCACAATCTTGTGATGGTTCAGTTGTTGGGGTTTCTGTCGGATCTTCTGTCGGCTCAGTCGGTCTTGTCGGCTC
>CALUSW010000081.1 GCA_944323535.1 Candidatus Gastranaerophilales bacterium
AACAATAATATTTTTTGTTCAGTCTTATGCGATATTTCTTAATTCTCATTTTTTTGATTTTTTATATTTTCTGTTGGGTTATGGGAAACCAGACATTTTTCACAAAATCAAAGATTTTGGAAAAAGCAGTCAAACCCAACCCGCAGGCTTCCAACCGGTCAGACCCTGAAACAAGTTCAGGGTGACAACAAATTTTAATTCACTTTGCCAAATGAATTCAGCATGACATGTTGGTTTATTAATGTCATCCCGAACTCGTTTCGGGATCTTACCGGTTGGAAATTAAAGCATTAAGCTGAAAAAATGCTGTTTTTTTTGTAAAAACAAGTTCACACAAAATCTTAATTGTAAAGATATGTTACAAGTGTACAAAGTACACGATATTAAAAAAAGGAAAAAGGGCAATTATACTAATAGAGGATAGCAAAATAGCAAACTTACCAAAGTAGATAAGTGTTTTCTCTCTCTGATTCCTCTCTCTGATATATAGTAAGCTTAACCGATGAAAATCGGTTTTTTTATTATTCCGTCTTTATATCTCCACAGTTAAAAATAAACAATGATATAAAAACGTAAAATTATTTGATACGATGATAATTAAAGCAGATTTTTCCCTTCATCCGAGTACATTTTCGACCGTGTATTTTTTATATCGGTTATTTTTTCAAAATATTTAGTACCAAGCAGATAATTTAAAGATTTTTGTAACATTTCTAAAGATTTCTTGATATTTTCACCGTTATATTGCAGCATATCATTTGCCATTTCGGGATTTGACATTGCAAGACGTGTCATATCCCTAAAACCGCTTGAAGCAAGCTTCATTGCCAGTTCATTATTTTGTGCGGTTTTAAATAAAGCCTGAGAAATAAGCATCGGCATATGACTTATCAAAGCTGCAGCGATATCATGCTCATCAGGTGTTGTAATTATAATTTTCGCACCTGTTTCACCAATTAATCCGGTAATTTTTTCAATATCATTTCTTGATATATCTACAGAAGGAGTAAGCACCCATTTTGCACCTTTAAATAATCCCTGAAAAGATGCGTCAAATCCATTATTTTCCGTCCCCGCCATAGGATGAGAACCTATAAATTTATACGGACGCTTTTTTTGTGCGGTAAAACCTTTTATACTTGCACAATCAAGAACAATACAATTTTTATTAACAACTGTTTCAAGTTTATCAAGTATCTCAAGAGTTTTATTAATAGGGGTTGCCGCAAATACAACTTCACAGCCTGAAAGAATACTTATATTATCAGAGCATTCAGTTACCAATGATTTAACTTTATCAAGAGTTGTTTTGCTTCTTGTTACGGCATACAGTTCATGTTCAGAATTTAATGTTAAATCTTTTAATAAAGATCCTCCTATTAAACCCAGACCTATAATACCTATTTTCATAATTTTATCCTCTTATATAACATTAACATATAATCTAGTGTCGTATTAAAGTGAAAATTCAACATTTCCACTTTAATACTCACCTTTTCAATACGCCGCTCTCAAAATTTCACTCACGCCGCCGGCTTATCGTGAAATTTTGTTCGGACAATCTAACCATAAATGTTAAAAATTGTTAACAAATATTCACAAATTTGCGCAGTATACAACAATATGTAATAATACAAATAAATTAATAGTCTAACCATTCCTTTCTTGACTTATGCGGCTTTAGGTCGCATTTTATTTTAAATTAAACATTATAGTCTGCTATTTGTCTTGTAATTTGCATTTTTAATTCGGAATTATCAGTTTTTTGGGCGGCAATATATGCTTTTGATAAAAGTTTTTTCGCTTTTGCTTTATTTCCGTATTCCGACATAATTTGAGCGGCACTTACATAATTTTTTGCAAGTTTTTCATTATCATCCGTCTGCATAAATGAATACGCAGATTCCCCGTAATATTTTAACGCTCTTGTATTTTCATCAATCTTTTGGCAGCAATTTGCATTTTTGGAAGAAATAATACCTTTTACTCTGCTGTCTTTTGTTTCTGCAGCTATTGTATCCGCCATATCCATAAACATCAATGTATTTTCTTTATCATATCTGCCGGCATGTATTTGAGCCAAATCGGATAAAGCCTGAGTCTGAAGTTTAAGATTATCCGCTTCTCCGGCAAAAGAAACAGCAGCGCAATAATGGCTGACCGCAGGCTCAAATTTTACATAGTCATCATATATTTTTCCCATGGAAAAATGGGCTCTTGCTTTTATATTGTTGTCATTACTTTGTTTTGCCGCCCTGTCATAATTAAAAAGAGCATCTTCAACTTCATTGAATTCATCATACAATCTGCCCTGTTCATAGTGTATTATTGCCTGAGTCTGGTTATCACCTATCTCCATTGCATAATCCAGACTGTTTCCGAAGGCAGATAATGCTTTTTCTTTACTGTCTATAGCTGCATATTTTTTTGCCTGAATAAACATTCTTTTCAATGCGGGATCATCGGGAACATAAAAGGTATTTTGTGCCAGAACGGATCTTTGAGGTATTTCGGACGGAACTGTTTGTACAGCCTGAGTATTTTCATCCGCAGCAGCATTTAATGCACTTATTTCCTGCGTTTCTTTAACTGGTATTTTATAATCAATTTTTTGCAGAAAAAGCGCATCAACCCAGTTTTCAACTACTTTAGAAGGCTTCTTAAGAGTATTTGTTATATATTCATCCAGTATTTGCGAAGCATTTTTGAGATTTGATTGAATAATCTGCTGGTTAGGATTGTCTTTTTGCGCCTGACTGTTAATTAAATCAAGATACGAAAGTACTTCGGATTTAATATCCTCAGGCGCACCTATAGCATTTGCCGTATTTTTAAAATCCGTTAAAACCTGTTCAATATTTATCTGCCGTTTTGTATAATCAATAGCAACTTTTTCGCCATTAGGGAAATAAGCACCTTTATCAGATGTTTGATTTCTTCTTTCCTGTACTTCTTCCTGAGCACTATGAGACGATTGGGAACTTTTTTCATCCCCCTGTTTTCTTGTTATTTGTCTGTTATTTAAACCCGAGTAATATCCTGCGTAAGCCGGGTATATGGAATTGTACAATTTTGCCGCCTCACAAATTACACTCTAATCCGCATACTCTACATAATTTAGTATCTTCTTTTTTTCATAAATTTAAAATACGCTATTTAGTGTATTAATGTTTTTTTATATAAAATCAATAACCGCTATTGCTTTAAACTTACGAAAAAGGTAAACTTTTCAATATGTTCAGGAATTTTAATATAAATAAATTTAATAAAAAATGGGCGGGTAAAGAATTATTTTTTTGCGAAAAATTATATACCGATATTTTATTTTGGCCGTTTTCAATACATACGTGCTGTCATTGTACTAAAGTACCTTATTCACCGCCTCTTATATTTCTGTTAATGATTAAAAAATTTTCCTTTTCTGAATACTTAAAAAATATAGACAGACTGATGGAATCAAACCAGAGTAACTTTGCACCTTGTAAAGGATGCAGATTTTTCAAAAGGCAGACAGTTCCTTTATTTCCCAAACAAGGAAATATTAAGTTTCTTACAATAAATCATTTTACGAAATGCAATTCTAATTGTATATACTGCGGTATAGGAAGAAAAACCGAAGATATAAAATACAAACTTTTACCGATAATAAAGCAAATCAATAAAAATAAAATGATAAATCCGTCCTGTTTAATAAACTGGGGCGGGGGCGAGCCTGTTATATGCTCCGAGTTTGAAGATATTGCCGATTTCTTCCATAAAAATAACATACGCCAGGCAATAAATTCTTCGGGTATTCAATTTTCTCAGACAATTTTAAACGGACTTAAAGACGGTTCTATGAGCATTCAAATAAGTCCCGACAGCGGCTGTGAAGAAACTTATTTTAAGATTAAACGTCAAAACAATTTTAATAAAGTCTGGGAAAATATTAAAAGATATGCTCAATACCCCGATATGCTTTTTGTAAAATACATTTTCTTCTCTATGAATGCAAATGAGAAAGAAATAAGGCTGTTTATGCAAAAATGCATTGAATCCGGCGTTAAAAATATTGTAATAGACTGCGAATCCAACAGTGCAAATAATCCCCGCAGCATTTTCGGCAATATTACCGATGAAATAGTACAGCTTGCGGTTTTAATGAAAAAGCTTGCCATTGAAAATAACCTTAATTATCAAATTTCATATCAGTGGCGTGAAGAACACAGAAAAATCATTGAAAATTCTTAATACAGATATAACTAAAAAAAAGGAACCAAAAAGGTTCCTGCAAAATCTCGTTTAAATTCCTCGTGTGTTCCTAAAATAATAAAGTAATAAAAAAAGGAAAGAGAAATAAAATATTATTCCTATTTTATTCTTTACATATATATAAAGTATATAAATGTTTTATAATTGCTTATTTTAAAAAAACATTTAACAGTTTGGTAAAGAAGCAAATAAACATAGGCATTTAGCCAATTAATATTTCTTAACAAAACTTTTGTCCTTTAAATGTAAATAATTTGTTGATATACTTAAAAAAAAGGAGAAATTTATGAAAATAGCAGTAACTTATGACAAAGGAAATGTCTTTCAGCATTTCGGACATACAGAAGAATTTAAAGTATATGAAGTAGAAGATAATAAAATAATAAACAGTGAAATCGTTTCTTCAAATGAACTGGGTCATAGTGCATTAGCATATCTTCTGGAAGAAAATAAAATAAATGTATTAATATGCGGCGGAATAGGCGGTTGTGCCATAGGCGCATTAAGAGATTACGGCATAGAACTTTTTGCAGGGATAAACGGTAATGCCGATAAAGCGGTAAATGATTATCTTGAAGGCAAGTTAATTCAAATGAATGAAGCAAACTGCAATCATCATGAACATCAACATGAGGGTGAACACGCCTGCGGTCATTGTCATTAATCAATACCATAACAGCTTTAATCAAACGCCTGACAATGTCAGGCGTTTGATGTGAAAAGTTATACAAGCATTATCTTGACTTAGAGCAGCTATCAGATAGTAAAATATATCATGCAAACAAAAAGGAGATATTATGAAACGTCGAGAATTTATAATAAGCTCGGTTATGGCTGTAGGCGGTGCCGCAATGCTTACGGGCTGCGGAAAAAAAGAAGTACAAAAAGCAGAAAATCAAATTGTTACAAGAAAATTTAACAACCTCAATATTCCGTTATTAGGCTTCGGTTGTATGAGACTGCCAATGCGCGACGGGAAAATAGATATGGTTGAACTTGATAAAATGGTTGAATATGCAATGGCGCATGGTGCAAACTATTTTGATACTGCCTATATGTATGTTGATGCCAAATCCGAAAATGCTATAGGAGAAATCTTAAAAAAATATCCGAGAGAAAGTTTCTTTTTAGCCGATAAAAATCCCGCTTATCTGGTAAATTCAAAAGAAGATGTTCACAGACTGTTTAATGAACAATTAAAAAAATGCCAGGTAGAATATTTTGATAATTATATGATTCATAATATAAATAAAAATACAATAAGCAATTACCGTGATAATGATATGTACGGGGAATTATTGAAATTAAAAAAAGAAGGAAAAATAAAAAATCTTGGATTTTCTTTCCATGGCGATCCTAAAATGCTCAGAGAAGTTATTAATGAACATAAATGGGACTTCTGCCAGCTGCAGATGAATTATCTTGACTGGGAAGTAATCAATGCTAAAGAATTATACGAAATTGCCGATGAAGCGGGAGTTCCCGTTATTGTAATGGAACCGTTAAGAGGCGGCGGACTTTGTAATTTGTCCGAAAAAGCAGCCGCTAAATTAAAAGAAGCATGTCCTGATCAAACACCTGCCTCCTTCGGCTTAAGATGGGCAAGCTCCAAAAAAAGAGTATTTACTATTTTAAGCGGTATGAGTAATCTGCAGCAAATGAAAGAAAACATAGATACTTTTGTAAACTTTAAAGAATTTACTCCGCAGGAAGAAAAAGTTGCAGCAGATATAGCCAAAATAATACAGGAACAGGGTGAAATTAACTGCACAGCCTGCAGATACTGTATGGAAGTCTGCCCGAAAGCAATTAATATACCTGCAATTTTCGGATTGTATAATATTTATAAAAGTTCAAATCTTCCTACAAAAAGCTTTATGTTTGTATATAATTATAATGCATTAAATGAAGATGAAAGGGCTGATAAATGCATTAACTGTCATTTATGTTCAAAAAATTGTCCTCAGGGACTTGATATACCGGCATTATTAAAAAAAGTGGAAGCAGCTGTTAAAAGCGCAGATACAGACCGATAAGGTTTGATATGAAAAATTTATTCTTTATAATTCGTTTAAGTATAGCTTTAATAATTTTTATACTTGCCATTATTGCAATGGCAGGTTTATTTTATCCGGTTCATATATTTGATATTCAACTGACACCGGTATTGCAAAGAGTCATTTGTGATTTTTCGATAATTGCTCTTGTTTTATTTATATCCGTAGCAGTAATCACACTTTTATTCGGAAGAATATACTGCTCATTGATTTGTCCTATGGGAATTTTTCAGGAAATAATATGTCTTATAAGAAACAAAAATAATAATGAAACCGGAAAGAGTTATCCTTTTAAATATTTTATTGCCGCATTGACAATGGGACTTTTAATAGGAGGCAGCGCTTTATTTATAAGATATATTGACCCTTATACTCTTTTTGGCTCCGCAGCAACATTGTCTTTAACGGGAATTATTGCAATCATAATTATAGGAGTGCTGGCAGTATTTAAAAACAGATTATTCTGTACTGATATTTGCCCCGTCGGATGTATTCTTGGGCTATTGGCAAAGGTATCTTTATTTAAAATATATATTGAAAAAGATAAATGTATGTCTTGTTCATTATGTGAAAGAAGCTGCCCTGCAGGATGTATTGATTCAAAAGAGCAGACTGTCAGAAACGAAACATGTATAAAATGTTTTAAATGCCTCGGTAAATG
>CALUSW010000082.1 GCA_944323535.1 Candidatus Gastranaerophilales bacterium
ATTTCCAATTGGTAAGACCCTGAAATAAATTCAGGGTGACATAAAAAATAGCTTATAAATTGAAAGTTTATACTTTTATTAATTTTTAATAATTTTTTCCTTATAAAGACGAATAAAATCTAATATAAACTCTGTATCTTTTTCTTTTAAATCCAGGGTCTCAATATTAATTGCTTTATTATAATCAACTGTATTATCAAAATCATTAAAATTAAAAAGGTCAGAATATTTAATATTAAATACTTGGGCAATTTTCTCTAATGTCTTACAAGACGGAAATCTTTTACCATTCTCAATTTTAGATATTGTATCTCTTTCAAGCTCAATCTTCTCTGCTAATTGTTCTTGTGTAAGATTACCGCATTCTCTTAAAGATTTAATTTTTTCCCTAAATTAAATTTTAAATTACTTTCTGTCATACCAAAACAATATTATATAAATTTTTTATAAAAAGCTCAATACTTAAATTTATAAAACATGCTTAAAATATATTCGTATAATACGACAATGGTTGATTGCGAAAAATGTATATCATTATTACATTTTAATAATGATAGATATAAAAAAAGATTTTGGAAAAAGAGTAAGATATTATAGAAAGCAGTTGGGTTACAGCCAGATAGATTTAGCTGATAAAGCAGATATCACGACTCAGACATTGTCTGGCATAGAAACAGGCTATACATTTCCTTCTTATCCAGTATTTATGAAATTAGTAAATGCCCTTAATGTACCTGTTGTAAAACTATTTTTGTTTAATGATGATTTACTAACAATTGACGATAAAGAATTACAATATTTAATTTATGAAAAATTCAAAGACTTAGATTTTGAAAAAAGAAAAATTATACTTACAATAATTGATGCTCTAAAAAGTGATTAATGTCAGTTATTCTTTGTTTTTGCATTTTTTATTTTATGTTTTGCATATAATTTTAAATACTCAAAAAAGAATTTAGAATCCTCTTCTGTTTGTGTTGCTACATAATTAATCAGTTTATCTTTGTATGTGCGTCTTTTGTTTTGTTTTATATTATTATGACCTGTTTCAAATAACTTTGAAGGCGGAATATCAAGAATATTAACGATATCCTGTAATGTTTCTACAGTTACAAACTGCTTACCGTTTTCAATTCTGTTTATGTTTGATGTGTTCAAGGATAAACGAAAAGCAAATTCTTCTTGAGAAAGTTCATGTAACATTCTGTATTTTTTAATATTTAATCCAAAAATCTCTAAAATATTCATATAAATAAGTTTAAGGTATTATCTAAAGCTAATCTATACATTAAAAATGTATATAAATTACTTACTGTTAAACTATAAATTATTCTTGAAAATAATAATTTATGAAATAAAATATAATCGTAGTATACGAATATATTTTAATTTATGAAAAAACTGCGGAAAGAATTAAATTTTAAACTTTATAATTCATATATACTTCTTCAAAATTTGAAGTATTCACTCGGGTTAAAAAAATATCCGAACCTCAGTCTGTCTGCTATTTTAGATCTGGTTAAAGATTTAAACGAAAATGAAATATTCCTTTTAACTTATCTTGTTGAACAGGTTTTTTGCATGCCGGAAAAAATTCAACAGCAATTTGATTTATTAAACTGCAGCGATAAAAATTACTCAAAACAAATTAAAATATTAAAAAAACTCTTTGCTTCAGACGAGGATTTTATTAATTACAGCAATAATATATATGAACAGCTGGAAATCAGGCATTTGCGCGAGCGGTATTTTTTTAATGCGATGATTTATGAAATAGCAAAAGACTACATTAATGCTGAAAATAAACTTTGTTTGCAATCACCGGTTATAAATTTGCATTTTTTAAGAAAATGGCTGGATAATGCCGTAAAAATACCGATTCTTAAGCTGAACGAAACAGAACTTCAAATTATGAGGTGTTTGTTCTGGGGATATTCAAAAGAAGATATTTTGGAAAATAATCCGTCAGGGGATATCGATAATCTTTATCATCTTAATGCTGAAATAAATAATATTATTCCTGCCAAAATGCAGGTTGAGAATATTACTCAGGCGCTTGCCAAGTATTATTATTTAATGTTAACCGATAACATATAAAAGAAATTTCTTAATCCGGTATAACAGCTTGCCTTCTGCTCATAGTTTTCCAATAATCCCGTCCAAATATCTAATTGCTTTTGTAATATACATAAGCTAATATTTTTTTATGAATATACTGGAAATTAAAAATTTGAATCTTGCTTTTTTATCTGATAACAAAGAATATCAGGCATTGTATAATATAAATTTATCTCTTAAACAGGGAGAAATGCTTGCTCTTGTCGGAGAATCAGGCTGCGGAAAAACAATAACCGCAATGTCGGTTTTGCGATTACTGCCGCCAAATGCCGGTATTATGTCGGGAGAAATAATCTATAACGGTGAAGATATACTTAAACTGCCGCTGAAAAAAATGCAAAAGATAAGGGGGAAAGAAATAGCCCTTGTTCCGCAGGATCCGATGACCTCATTAAATCCGTTATATACAATCGGTTCACAGCTTATTGAAGTTATTGAAATACATCAAAATTTAAAAGGCGATGAAGCCGTTAAAAAGGCTGTTGAGGTGCTGGAACTTGTTAAAATACCCAATGCAAAAGAACGTATTAAATCTTATCCTCATGAATTTTCCGGCGGAATGCGCCAGAGGGTTATTATTGCAATGGCTATTGCCTGCAAATCAAAAATAATTATTGCTGATGAACCCACAACCGCGTTAGATGTTACCGTTCAGGCTCAAATTATGAGTTTATTGAAGGAAATACAAAAAGAATTTAATACTTCTTTTATATTTATCTCTCATGATTTCGGGCTTGTATATGAAACGGCGGATAAAGCCGCTGTTATGTATGCCGGACATATTGTTGAAGCTTCTCGCGCAAATGAAATATTCACAAATCCAAAACATCCTTATACAAAAGCATTGTTAAAAACGCTTCCGGATTTTAATTCTACCAAATTAGAACCGATAGAAGGACAGCCTCCGTCTATAAAAGACTATTTTCAGGGATGTTCTTTTGAACCAAGGTGCAAAGAAAAAATTGAAATATGCTCAAAAGAAGTTCCGCCTTGCTTTATTAAAAATAATTCATGCGTTTCCTGCTGGCTGTATAAATAATTGTAATTACTTTTTATTTTTGTATTTTCCGGTGATACTTTATAGGTTATAATTTTAATATGGAGAATAATAATAAAAATAAAAACCGGATTGAAGAAAAGCATAAAAAAGGAAGATTTTCATATTCTCTTCTTACTATTGTGCTTATTGTTTGCATTATTGAATTAAGTGTAAGCGCAATGAATAATATAAATAAAAATATTAATTTTTCCTCAAAAATAAAAGGTCTTGAAGATAAAAAAAATGAAGAATATATAAAAAATGTACAATTAAAGTCTGAAATAGAAAATTTTGATTCTGAAATGACTTTAGAATCCATTGCCAGAAATAACTTAAAAATGGCGGAAAAGGATGAAGTTCTTATAATAATAAATCGTCCGAAATCTAAGACAAATGAGAATATTAATATAAATAATAAAAAATAAAGAGCTGCTTAATATTAGCAGCTCTTTATTCTCTCTGATTAATTTGAGGAAACCAGCCTCAAGTTAACCCCTAAACTCGTATTTACCTGTCTGACACTTGCAATCGCCATTGAACGGCGTTTCCTTGCACCTCTTAAAAAAAACTCTACGCCTTCTGATACGTTACTTGTCGGTATGATGACTTTGTTTTTCATTCTTTTTTCCCTAACTGTCTGATATATTTTTGTATTCGGCATATTTTTTGAATACTTTAGTTTTTAATTCATTTTTATTAATATTTTGTAATGTTTATTTTATATTTTTATGCTAATAAATTAATGTATTCAGGAAGAAAGTCAATGAAAGAAATACAAATAATCACTAAAGACGGTATAAAAATAGCAGCAAATATCTATAACCGTGGATTCGAAAGTGTTCTTATAATTTCTCCGGGCTGGTTTATGACAAAAGACAGCAAATTTTTTAAAGAAATGGGAGAAACCTTCTCCCGATATTGTGATGTAATAATCTTTGATTTCAGGGGACATGGCAGAAGCAGCGGCTTTTATACTTTCACGAGAAAAGAAATCTCAGATATTAAAACTATTATTGATTATGCGAAAAAATCTTATAAAACAATATATTTAATGGGATTTTCCTTAGGAGCCGCCATAACACTTATTGCGGCTTCGGAGGATGAAAGTATTTCCAAAATAATAGCGGTAAGTGCACCTGTAAGTTTTAATAAAATAGAAAATAAAATCTGGAAAAAAGAAGCATGGCTTCCGACATTAAAAAAATGTGAATTAAAAAGATGGCTTTCCATAAGACCGGGTATGTTATACGGGAAAAAAATAAAACCGATAGATATAGTAGATAATATAAAAGCACCTACTTTATTTATAGCCGGAGGCAAAGACCCGATTGTATGCAGCTGGCACACCAAAACTTTATTTGATAAAGCTACCTGCACAAAAAACTATAGATTATTTGAAAATTGCTGCCACGCAGAAGATTTATTTATTCAGGATAAAAAAAATTTTATCAAAGTATGTACTGAATGGCTTTTTGATAAATAATTAATTTTTCATTAATATTTTAAAAAAAATTGTAAAACGGTTGTATAAAAGAAGAAGGTTAGTATAAACCTTAAAATAGACATGAAGGAGGAAATAATATGACAATCAGACCATTAGGCGACAAAATTGTTATTAAAGTTATTGAAGAAGCAGAACAAACATCAGGCGGTATATTTATACCTGACAGCGCAAAAGAAAAATCACAAAAAGGTGAAGTTATTGCTGTAGGTGAAGGTAAAGTTAATGAAAAAGGCGAAAGAGAACCTATGGACGTAAAAAAAGGAGAAATTGTTCTTTTTGCCAAATATGCCGGAACTGACGTAAAAGTTGGAGAAGAAACATTAAAAATAATGTCTGTTTCTGATGTTTTAGGTGTTATTGAATAATAGATTACAGGGAGATTATAAAAATGGCTAAGAAAATAATTTATGATGAAGAAGCACGTAAAGGGCTTTTAAAAGGGATTGATGCCGTAGCTGATGCAGTAAAAGTTACATTAGGACCAAAAGGCCGTAACGTAATACTGGAAAAGAAATTCGGCTCGCCTCAAATTGTAAACGACGGTGTTACGATTGCAAAAGAAATCGAACTTGAAGATCCGCTTGAAAATTCAGGTGCTCAACTATTAAAAGAAGTATCTTCAAAAACAAACGATGTTGCAGGTGACGGTACAACTACAGCTTCTGTTTTGGCTCAAGCTATCGTAAGAGAAGGTGTAAGAAACTTAACGGCAGGTGCTAATCCGATGTGTATGAAAAGAGGTATGGATAAAGCTGTAAACATAGCTCTTGATACAATTAAGAAAATGGCTCAGCCTGTAGATTCACAGGAAAAACTTGCTCAGGTAGCGGCTATTTCTGCAGGAAACAACGAAGAAATCGGTAAACTTGTAGCTGAAGCTATGGAAAAAGTAGGACACGACGGTGTTATTACAGTTGAAGAATCAAAATCAACCGGTACAAATTTAAAAGTAGTTGAAGGTATGCAGTTTGATAAGGGCTACATCTCTCCGTACTTTGTTACGGATGCTGAAAGAATGGAAGCTGTTTTAGAAGATGCTTATGTACTTTGTGTAAATAAGAAAATCAATCTTATAGCAGATTTGGTTCCGGTACTTGAACAGGTTGCAAGAGACGGACGTTCGCTTTTAATTATTGCTGAAGATGTTGAAGGTGAAGCATTAGCTACTTTAGTTGTAAATACAATGAGAAAAGTATTAAGAGCAGTAGCTGTTAAAGCTCCGGGATTCGGCGACAGAAGAAAAGCAATGCTTGAAGATATCGCTATATTGACAGGCGGTCAGTTATTTACAGAAGAACTCGGTATTAAACTTGAAAATGTAACAGTCCAGATGTTAGGTCAGGCAAAACGTGTTACCGTTACAAAAGATGATACAACTATTGTTGTAGGCGATGAAAATAAACGCGCTATCGAAGACAGAGTAAAATTGATTAAACGCCAGATAGAAACTTCAGACAGTGAATATGACAAAGAAAAATTGCAGGAAAGACTTGCAAAACTTTCAGGCGGTGTTGCTGTTATCGAAGTCGGTGCTGCAAGCGAAGTTGAACTTAAAGAAAGAAAATTAAGAATTGAAGATGCTTTAAATGCAACAAGAGCAGCAAAAGAAGAAGGAATAGTTCCCGGAGGCGGCGTTGCGTTAATAAGAGTAATGCAGGATCTGGAAAAATCAATAAATACTGTATCTTATACAACAGATGATGAAAAAGTAGGCTTCAGAATTTTACTTGATTCATTATATATTCCTTTAAAACAAATTGCAGACAATGCAGGCGTAAAAGGTGAAGTTGTAGTTGAAACGGTTAAAAAACTTCCTCAAACCGAAGGTTATGATGCTATGACAAATAAATATGTTGATATGATTAAGTCAGGTATTGTAGACCCTGCGAAAGTAACAAGAAGCGCACTTCAAAATGCAGTATCCGTTGCAGGTATGTTATTGACAACAGAAGCAGCTGTAGTTGAAATACCTGAAAAGAAAGCACCTGCAATGCCGGATATGAGCGGCATGGGCGGTATGGGCGGCATGATGTAA
>CALUSW010000083.1 GCA_944323535.1 Candidatus Gastranaerophilales bacterium
AGATGACAGCAAAAAGAATAAAGATAAAAATAATTTGAATGACTTGAAATAATAATTTAATTTTCTTTGGTGAAACAAATATCTAAGGTGCAGCACTGTTTGAATACGAAGTATAAGTCTGCTGCACCTTTTGGTTGAACCTAAGAAAATAATTATTATTGAACGGATTGAAAATTATTTTTAGCTTTATACATTTTGTAAAAAAACTCTTATTCGAGATTCTTTTTCAGTTCCAAATATCGGGAGTTGCAAGTGTTAGTGCCGTAATATTACAATACCCGTTCTTTTTTAGAACTCTGATTATTTCTTCCAGGGTTATTCCTGTTGATGTAATATCATCTAAGATTAATAAATGAGTATTTTTGTCTAAATTAATATTTTTATTAATGTCAAATGCATTTTTTATGTTTTTTATTCTTTCCTGTTTATGTAATTTATACTGTTTTTCTGTATCTTTAATTCTAATCAAAAAATCTTTATTTAGTTTGTAGTTTGTAATTTTTGAAAACTCCTGCGCAACAATATCCATATGATTATATTTGCGCTCTTTCATCCTGCTTTTATGTATCGGAACAGGTAATATCAAATAATTCTGCATTAAACCAAGTTTTTTCCAGTAATTTGCCATAATATACGCAAATAACGGTGCAAGTCTTCTCTGATTATGATATTTCAAATCTTTTATTAATTTTTTTATAATTTCATCATAAATTGTACAAGCATATATGTTACATTCTTCATTTTTTCTAAAAACACCTGCCGGCAAAAAATGAATTTTACCATAACACCTGCTGCAGATTATTTTGTCTTCTTTTATTGATTTACAAAAATAGCAAGGTTGAACATATATTAAATTTAGTAGTTTTTCAATAAACTTTATCATATAATACAAATTATATTAGATAAAAGAGAATATTAGAAATGAATTTTTTACATATGCTTTCAAGCTCAATAATAATGATATTATTAATAAGTTTATTGATTTTAGTACATGAACTCGGACATTTTTTAGCTGCAAAACTTGTGGGAATAAGAGTTGATAAATTCGGTTTCGGTCTGCCTATAGGTCCTACTTTATTTTCAAAAAAAGTCGGAGAAACCGAAATTTTGATACATGCCTTTCTTCTCGGCGGATATGTTTCTTTTCCTGATGATGAAGAAGAATGTGATCTTCCAAAAGACTCTCCCTTAAGATACTCTAATAAATCTGTAGGTCAGCGTGCACTGGTTATATCTATGGGAGTAATATTTAATGTTATACTTGCGTATTTTTTAATATTTTTTACGGGACTTATCTGGAAACATCTGCCTGATAATAATTTTACCGTAAGGTTTGAAAAATTCGCACCTTCTGCAACAGGCTCCGCTTTAAATTCAGGATTTGAACCAAAAGATATAATATATTCGATTAACGGTTCTAAAGTAGATTACCCTATTACCATAACAAAATATTTTGCATTATCAAAAGAATTTGACGGATTTGCAGCACAAAATATAATAGACAAAAAACTTGAAGATTTAAAAAAACTAAATCCTTCTATTTCATCAAACGATATTATCAAAAAAGGAACTATTGTAAAACTTCCGGCATTTACGGATGAAAATCCTGTTTTCTTAACTTTTGATAATATCATTGGGCTTGAAAAATATAAATCTGAAGAAAAAGAGCTCTCTGATATACAAAAAACATTGAGAGACAAAATAAATTATCAAGATGAATATAAGCTTGAAGAAGATACTTCATTAACCGATATTGCTTTTGCAATATCAGATACAAAGAAGCCGATTTCTATTGTTGTTTTAAGAAACGGAGAACAAATCCCCTTAAAAACCGTATACACAAATAAAGAAGGTAAACTCGGAATAGAACAGAGTTACAGTGAAAATTATAAAGAAACAAAAAATTTAAAACAGCTTATACCTGCAGTATTTCACTATGTTAATTATAATATGGGATTTATGGTTTATACTCTCGGAAAATTATTTACCGGTAAAATTCCTATGAGCGAGATGAACGGTATTATAGCAATTACAAAAATAGGTACAGAGATAATCGCATATAAAGGAATATTTCAGGGGCTTTTACTCACTGCCATGATATCTTTAAACCTGGCATTAATAAATATTTTACCAATTCCGGCTTTAGACGGCGGACATTTGTTCTTTTTGATTATAGAAAAGCTGACGGGTAAACCTGTAAGCAAAAAATTTGTGGAAAAACTCAGCAGCTTTTTCTTCTATCTGTTAATAGCGCTAATGGTTATTATTTTATATAATGATATTTATGCGTGGATTACAGGAAAGATATAACCGTAAATATATAAATAGAAAATAAAGCTAAGAATTTATCTTATCAGTAAGCTCTTGAATATCCCGGGCAAGATGCATATCATGCTCTATATCTTTTTTTACTTTTTGATGAGAATACATTATGGTTGTATGTTTGCGGTTAAAACAGTCTCCTATGAAAGGGAAACTTTCATTTGTAAATTCTTTGGCAAGATATATTGCTATTTGTCTGGCATAGGCGGTTTTTGCCGCTCTGTTTGAGCTTTTTATATCATCAGCTGATACATTATAAAATCCTGCTGTAATATCTATAATTCCATCCACTGTTACGGTTTTTTTCTTATCATTATATTTAATTATTTTTTTCACTATATCCAGAGTAACAGGTATTTCATTTATAGAAGTATAAGCACTTATTGTATTAAAAGCACCTTCCAGTTCACGCACGTTTTTATTAAAAACGGAAGCTAAAAATTCAATAACATTTGGAGGTATTTTAACATTATTATCATTTGCAAGTTTTGTCAAAATTGCCATTCTTGTTTCAAGATCAGGAACCTGAATATCAGCCAGAAGCCCCATTTGAAATCTTGTTTTAAGACGTTCGGGAGTATTTTCAAATTTATCAGGAGAACGGTCTGACGTAAAAACTATTTGTCTGCCCGAATTATGCAAACTTTCAAAAGTATTAAACATCTCTTCTTCCGTTCTTGATTTTCCTTCTATTAACTGAATATCATCAACAAGAAGAACATCAACATTTCTGTATTTATTGCGGAATTCATTCATCTTTTTATTCTTATCACCGGTTTTATCCATACCTTTTGCCAGTGAACTTACAAGGTCATTAATAAATTCTTCCGCTTTTACATATTTTACTTTAAGCTTAGGTTTATGAAACAAGATATCATGCCCGATAGCCTGCAGCAGATGAGTTTTCCCCAGTCCTGAATTTCCGTAAATAAATAAAGGATTATATTGTTTACCCGGATCCTTAGCAACTGCAACTGCAACTGCATAAGCAAATTTATTGCTTGAACCCACAACAAAATTATCAAACTTATATTTTAAGTTCAGATTACAAGCCGACTGCATTTGCTTTAATCCGTCATATTTTGATGAAGAAATTCTTTTTTCAAGATTTTGTATAAATTCCTTTTCCTCTTCTTTTTTAGCTTTTTGTTTTTCTTTTTCAAGCTGTTTGTGAAGATCCTCATCATAAATAACCTTAAAATAAACATCCTTGCCGCAAACTTTAGAAAGTGCTTTAGAAATATCCTTTTGATTTTTTTGCAAAATTTGAACGGCAAGATTCTGCCCTGTTAATGCACAGAAGCAGTTATCTTCAAAAGAATGAGGAACCAACGGCACAATCCATGTTTCAAAGGTTGTTGCCAGAACTGATTCCTTTAATATAGCAAGGACATCGCCCCATATTTGTTTAATTAATTCGTCTTCCATTGGCTTTCTAATCTTTTAGGAATAACCTAATTAACTTTAGTTGTAAGTCTTAAATGCAATTCTCTTAACTGTTCTTCGGAAGCAGTAGCCGGTGCATCCGTCATCAAGCATTTAGCCGCCGAATTTTTAGGAAATGCAATTACATCTCTTATCGAATTTGTTTTAGCAAGCAGAGCGACAACCCTGTCTAAACCCAGAGCCAATCCGGCATGCGGCGGTGTTCCATATTTAAATGCATTTATCATAAATCCGAATTTTTCTTTTGTTTCTTCATCTGATAAGCCAAGTGCTTTAAATACTCTCTGCTGTATTTCAGGGGAGTGAATTCTTACACTTCCGCCTCCGAGTTCATTACCGTTATATACAATATCATAAGCAATAGAGCGGCAATGTGCAGGATCTGTTTCCATTTTATCTATATCTTCTAAATTCGGCATTGTAAAAGGATGATGAACAGATACATATCTGTTATCCTCTTCCGAATATTCAAACATCGGAAAATCAACAACCCATAAAAGAGCATGATCATCAGGATTAATTAAGCCGAGTTTTTCACCGAAATATAATCTGAATCTGCCCATTACATCATATGTAACTTTAGGTTTATCGGCAACAAAGAATATAACATCTCCTGCTTTTGCATTTGCTCTTTGTTTTATTTTATCCGCCTGTTCTTTTGTCATGAATTTAAGAACCGGAGATTTTGCACTGCCGTCTTCAAGATACATGATATTTGCAAGTGCCTTGGCACCAAATGAAATTGCAAGTTTAGTCAAATCATCCATTTCTTTTCTGGAATAATTTGCAATTCCGGGGATTTTAATTGCTCTTACAATTCCTCCGGCTTGCAGAGTATTTTTTATTATTTCAAAGTCAGACTCCATTATAATATCGCCGATATCAAACAATTCAAGCCCGAAACGTGTATCGGGTCTATCGGAACCATACTTATCCATAGCCTCTTTATATGTAATAACAGGAAGTTTTTGCGGGGTATTATAGCCTACAAGTTTAAATACTTCTCTTAATAAGCCTTCTACCATATTCATGATATCCTGCTGCTCAACAAAAGACATTTCCATATCCACCTGTGTAAATTCAGGCTGCCTGTCCGCGCGCAAATCTTCATCGCGAAAACATTTTGCTATCTGGTAATAACGCTCAATTCCGCCTACCATTAATAGTTGCTTAAAAATTTGCGGCGACTGGGGAAGGGCATAAAATTTCCCCGGCTGTACACGGCTTGGTACAAGATAATCTCTTGCGCCTTCCGGTGTTGTTTTTATTAATATGGGAGTTTCAACTTCCATAAAGTTCTGGCTGTTTAAATAATTACGTATTGTTGAAACTATTTCATGCCTTAATTTTAAATTTTTCAATACCTCTTCGCGTCTTATATCGAGATATCTGTATTTTAATCTTACATCTTCACTTACATCATCCGCATTCAAGGGGAACGGAAGAACAGCCGCTGTTGAAAGAATTTCTATAGAAGAAGGATATACTTCTATTTCTCCGGTCGGAAGCTTATCATTATATGTTTCTTCCGGTCTTATAGAAACTATACCTGTAGCTTTTATAACAAATTCATCTCTTATTTTTTGGAAAACATCATAAACCTCCGGATTTTTTTGAGGATCAGATACAAGCTGAAACAGCCCCGAGCGGTCTCTTATTTCTAAAAATATAATTCCGCCCAAATCTCTTACCGCAGAAACCCATCCTGCTATAGTAACTTCTTTTCCAATCTCATTTTTTGTTATTTCACCGCATCCGTGTGTTTTCATTGATGTCGTCGTTATCATTTTATCTTCCTGTCATTCCGCATGTAATTTATTAATATAAATTTAACTCAAAAATATCAATTTTTCAAAATAAAATTAAATTTTTCTCTTCTTTATTCTGACGCCTTCAACCTCATAAACATTTTCTATTGCAATAAAGGCTCTGGGGTCTATATTTTTTGCGATTTCTTTCAGTTTTTGCACCTGCAGCCTTGATATAACACAATATACAATTCTTTTTTGAACACCTGAGTATCCGCCTTCGGCATCAATATATGTAACACTTACATCCATTTTTTCCATAATATCTTTGCCGATTTGAGCTGAATAATCAGTAATAATAAAAACCGATTTTGATTCATTAAGTCCTTCTATTACTATATCCATTGTTTTATAAGCAACAAAATAGGTAATTATGGAATAGAGAGCATGCTTCCAATCATAAACAAATCCAGCCAGAGTAAATATAAATAAATTAATAAACATTATTATTTCACCAACAGAAAAAGGAATTTTCTTTGTTGCATATATTGCCATAATTTCTGTTCCGTCAAGAGAGGCTCCGTTTCTTATAACAAGTCCGACTCCGGCACCTAAAATTAATCCTCCAAACACTGCCGCTAAAAACAATTCCAAGTCTTCAATTATACAATGTCCGTGAAGAAGGTGCGAAAACATAGTTACGCCGCCGGCAAAAACAAGTATTGAATAAAACGTAAAAAAGACAAATCTTTTCCCCAGTTTTTTTAATGCAAGTATTATAAAAGGAAGATTAATCACAACAATAAAAATACCCAGCGGTTTTCCGCTAAGAGCATTTAATATCATGGAAATACCCGTAACACCGCCGTCAATTATTCTGCTCGGCATTAAAAATGCCTCGATTGCAAAAGCATATATCAGTGCCCCGATTGTGAGAAAAAAATAATCTTTTACATATGTTTTCATGTATCGCTCCTGTGCAAATTATACAATAAAATATATAATCTAGTGTCGTATTAAAGTGAAAATTCAACATTTCCACTTTAATACTCACCTGCTTGGTTGCTCGCATTA
>CALUSW010000084.1 GCA_944323535.1 Candidatus Gastranaerophilales bacterium
TACTATAATTATAGTTTGTTTTTAATTATTAAATAACATACTTTTGAGTAATTTTTTTGATAAAACATAATACCTGTGTATAATAAGAGTATGCAAAAAAAAATTTTAATTGTTGATGATACAAAAACATGGTTATTTTTTCATAAAGAAGTGATAAGACAGCTTTATGGAAATACATTTAACGTTACATATGCTCTTTCAGCAGCAGAAGCGTTAAATCTGGTTCGTAAAAATATTGATGAACCTTATGATATCATCATAACTGATTTACAAATGGAATCAACCTACGAGCCTAAACTTGCAGGTGAATGGTTAGTAGAAAATATAAAAAATATTAATGAATATTCTGCTTGCAAAATAATTATTGTTTCTGCAATGTACAATATTGAACATATTGCAAAAAATATGCAGGTTGAATGCATATCAAAACAGCTTCTTATTCGAAATAAACTTTTAATGAAATTTATGTTTGAGAAATTAATGCCGTATTTGGATAAATTATAATTCGGGATATTATTAAAAAATTTTGTTTGTGATAATATAAATCTGATTATGATTAGTCTGGACATGTCGAAATATTCAATAGTAACCCTTGAAGAAGTACATTCTACAAACAGTTATGCACTTGAATATATTTCTTCTTTTGAGGATAAAACAGTAATTTTTTCCTCTCATCAAACTTCAGGAAGAGGAAGATATAACAGAAAATGGATTGGTGATGAATCTGAAAATATTTATATGTCCATTATTCTCAAACCTGTTAATACAAATAATTTTCCTTTCTCTAACTTAACACAATATTTATCAGTAATATTATGTGAGTTTCTGGAAAAAGAATACAACCTGCAGCCTTCAATAAAATGGCCGAATGATATTTTAATTGATGATTGTAAAATATCAGGGATATTGGCAGAATCCTACATTAACCGCAGCGAAATAAAAGGAATAGTTCTGGGGCTGGGACTAAATGTTAATATGCCGTCTGAAACATTAAAAAAGATAGATCAAAAAGCAACTTCTTTATATGTATTAAAAAATAAATCTTTTGATGTTGAAATGATTTTAAGAAAAATTCTTGATCTTTTCTTTGAAAGATATGACAAATTTGTTTCAAAAGGGTTCATTAATATCAAAGATGAATATGAAGCAAGATGTAATTTTATAGGAAATAAAATCACAATAAGAGAGACGGGAGTACAATATACGGCAATATCAATAAATAAAGAAGGATTACTCATTGTAAAGGATGAAAACGGAAAAGAATTTGAAATAATGACAGGAGATATTTTATGTTAGAAAATTTACTTGAAGGATTAACGGCAATGTCGGTCGGAATGGTAACAGTATTTGTTTTTCTGTCAGTACTATATGCAGTAGTACTATTTTTGGGAAAAATTGTTAAAGAATTAAATAAACTTTTTCCCGAAAACGGAATAACCGCAGCCGTAAAAAATGTTTGTGATGATACAGGAATAGCAGTTGCAATCGCTGCAGCAAAATTAAGAAAGTAATTTTAGATTATTTTTATAAAGAAAGAGGGAGAAAATGGCTAAAAAACAAATTAAAGTTATGGATACTTCTTTTAGAGACGGACTGCAATCCGTTTATGGAGCAAGAGTATTCACAAAAGATTTTTTGCCGGCATTAGAATCTGCAGTAGCAGCCGGATTAAAGCATTTTGAAGTAGGAGGCGGCGCAAGATTTCAGTCTCCGATTTTCTATTGTAATGAAAATGCTTTTGACATGATGGATACAATAAGAAAAACGGTAGGTCCTGACATAAATTTGCAAACTCTTGCAAGAGGTGTAAACGTAGTAGGTCTGGACTCACAGCCGCGTGATATAATTAACCTTCACGCTAAAATGTTTAAAAAGCACGGAATGACAACTATCAGAAACTTTGATGCTTTAAATGATGTTAATAATTTGATTTATTCAGGTCAATGTATTGTTGATAACGGGTTGCAGCATGAAGTAACCATTACAATGATGGAACTTCCAATCGGCTGCAAAGGCGCCCATGATGTTGCATTTTATGAAAAAGTATTGCGTTCTATATTAGATGCCGGTATTCCGTTTACATCTTTAGCTTTTAAAGATGCCTCCGGAACATCTGCCCCTCAAAAAGTATACGAAACAATAAAAAGAACAAGAGAAATATTAGGTCCTGATGCACACATCAGATTCCATTCACATGAAACTGCAGGAACAGGCTTATTAGCATATAGAGCTGCCCTTGACGGCGGAGCTGACGGAATTGACCTTTCAATGAAACCTGTATCAGGCGGAACGGCCCAGCCTGATATAGTTTCTATGTGGCATGCTTTAAAAGGTACCGAATATGATTTGGGTATTGACGTTGAAAAGATTTTGGAAACGGAAGAAATCTTTAAAGAATGTATGAAAGATTATTTCCTGCCGCCTGAAGCTTTAGCAGTAAATCCTGTTATTATTTCTTCTCCGCTGCCGGGAGGTGCTTTAACTGCAAATACCCAGATGATGAGAGATAACGGAACAATGGATAAATTTCCCGAAGTTGTTGCAGCTATGAAAGATGTAGTAGAAAAAGGCGGTTTTGCTACTTCCGTTACTCCGGTTTCCCAATTCTATTTCCAGCAGGCATACTCTAACGTAATGTTCGGAGCCTGGAAGAAGATTACAGAAGGCTACGGCAAAATGGTTCTCGGATATTTTGGTAAAACACCATGCGAGCCTGATCCTGAAATAGTAAAAGAAGCTGCTGAACAACTCGGATTGCAGCCGACAACTGAAACAGTTCTTGACTTAAATGATAAAGATTCTTCAAAAGGTATTGAAGCTGCTAAGAAAATGCTTTCCGATGCAGGTTTGGAACAAACCGAAGAAAATATATTTATAGCTGCTGCCTGCAAAGAAAAAGGTATTATGTTCCTGCAAGGCAAAGGAACTATCGGAGTAAGAAAAAATGAACCTGCAAAAGCTCAGGAAGCCGCAGTTTCTTGTTCTGATTCCGATGGATGTACCGTAAGTGTTAACGGCAAAAAATATGCAGTTAAAATTCATAATAATATAGCTGTTGTTAACGGAAAAGAATATACGGTTGATATAAAAGACGGTATTGAAGAAACTCATCACAATGCAGGAGAAGGAACAGTAATTGAAGCTCCTGTTCCGGGTGTCGTTATGAGAGTACTTAAAAACGTCGGTGATCATGTAGAAGAAAATGAAGAAATAGTTGTAATTGAAGCAATGAAAATGGAAACACCAATCAAATCATCTGTTTCAGGTACAATTACATCAATTATGGTCGGACAGGGCGATAAAGTAAAAACAGGTACTGAAATGGCAACGGTAGGATAGGAGGAAAGATGCAATTAGTTGAAGGTTTACAAAAACTATGGATGTCAACGGGTATAATGAATTTTATTAAGCCTGAAGATCCGTCTTTATGCGGTGCTGCTCAATTTATGCATCAATACGGCGCACCTATAATGATTCTTGTATGTTTATTTTTATTATGGCTTGGAATAAAAAAACAATTTGAACCGCTTTTACTTGTTCCTATAGCATTCGGCGGACTGCTTTCCAATATTCCGGTATGTGATATGGCAGGACCAAACGGATTTTTAGGAATAGTTTATGAGGCCGGTATTCATAAAGGTTTATTCCCGTTAATAATCTTTATGGGCGTCGGAGCCATGACAGATTTTGGACCATTAATTGCCAATCCTAAGACATTGCTTTTAGGAGGTGCCGCTCAATTTGGTATTTTTGGTGCTTTATTATTAGCTCTTGTATGTTTCGGATTTACATTGCCGGAAGCCGGAGCAATCGGTATAATAGGCGGTGCTGACGGTCCTACTTCGATATTTGTTACCACAAAACTGGCTCCGCATTTATTAGGTGCAATTGCGGTTGCGGCATATTCATATATGGCGCTGGTTCCGGTTATTCAACCGCCTATTATGAAGCTTTTAACAACAGAAGCTGAACGTAAAATAGAAATGAAACAGTTAAGAGAAGTGAGCAAAAGAGAAAAAATTGTATTTCCGATTGCAGTTTTAATCTTATGTGCAATATTTATTCCGGATGCATGTCCATTGGTAGGAGCTTTAACATTCGGTAACTTATGTAAAGAATGCGGAGTTACGGAAAGACTCTCTGATACAATGCAAAATTCTTTAATAAATATTGTTACTATATTTTTAGGTTTATCTGTCGGTTCAAAATTATCTGCAGAGCAATTCTTAACACCGCAAACATTATTTATATTAATTTTAGGTGTAACAGCATTTGCTTTAGCTACAGCAGGCGGTGTAATAATGGCAAAAATAATGAATCTGTTTATAAAAGAAAAGATAAATCCGTTAATAGGTTCAGCAGGAGTTTCCGCAGTACCTATGGCAGCACGTGTATCAAATAAAGTAGGTTTGGAATATAACCCCCAGAACTATTTATTAATGCACGCTATGGGACCAAACGTAGCAGGAGTTATAGGTTCTGCTGTCGCTGCAGGTGTATTATTATCAGTAATTCCTCACTAAATAACACTTAAAAAATATTCAGTATATTTAAACAAAAGGAGAAAATTATGGAAACATATGGAGTAGAAAAATTCGGTATAATAGGACCGAAAGCTGTATATCGTAATTTGTCGCCGGCTCAGTTAACAGAAGCAGCTCTCCGCTTAGGAGAAGGCAAATTATCAAGTACGGGAGCATTGGTTGTAACAACAGGTAAATATACGGGCCGTTCGCCTAAAGATAAATTTATTGTTGATACAGAAGGTGTTCACAATGAAATTGCCTGGGGAAAAGTAAACCGCCCTATTTCCAGAGAAAAATTTAATTCAATAAAGGGTAAGATTGCCGCATATTTGCAGGGACGTGAAATATTTATATTTGACGGCTTCGCCGGTGCAGATAAAAAATATACACAGAAATTTCGTGTAATAAATGAAATGGCAAGTCAAAATTTATTTATTCACCAGTTATTAATCAGACCTACACAGGAAGAATTGGCTTCATACGGAGAACCTGATTATACAATTCTTTGCGCACCCGGATTTAAATGTGATCCTGAAATTGACGGTGTAAACTCTGAAGCTTGTATTGCTATTGATTATGAAGCACGTACTATTATTATATGCGGTTCACAGTATTCAGGCGAAATTAAGAAATCAGTATTTGCTACAATGAACTACATAATGACAAAAATGAATGTTCTTCCTATGCACTGCAGTGCAAATATGGATCCTCAAACCGGTGAAACTGCCGTATTCTTTGGTTTATCCGGAACAGGAAAAACAACTTTATCAGCTGATCCTGAAAGAAAATTAATAGGCGACGATGAACATGGCTGGTCACCTGACGGTATATTTAATTTTGAAGGCGGATGCTACGCTAAATGTATTAACTTATCAGCAGAACATGAACCTGATATATACAATGCCATTAAGTTCGGTTCACTTGTAGAAAATGTTATAATGGATGAAAATACACGCGAATTTGATTTTAATGACGGTTCTTTAACTGAAAACACAAGAGTCGGATATCCTATTGAATATATTAATAATGCTCAGGTTCCAAGTAAAGGCGGTATTCCTAAAGTTGTAATCTTTTTAACCGCTGACGCATTCGGTGTTTTGCCTCCTATTTCAAGATTGGATAAAAATGCTGCTATGTACCATTTTGTAACAGGATTTACTTCTAAACTTGCCGGAACGGAAAGAGGTGTAACAGAACCGCAGCCTACATTCTCAACATTATTCGGTGAACCGTTTATGCCGATGGACGCTTCTGTTTACGCTAAAATGCTCGGCGAAAAATTAGACAAATACGGTACAAAAGTATATCTGGTTAATACAGGATGGGCAGGCGGAAGTGCCGCTTCAGGTGCAAAACGTATGAAACTTGCATATACCAGAGCAATGGTAACTGCTGCTTTAAACGGTTCCTTTGACAATGTTGAATTTAAACACCATGATGTATTCAATGTTGATTATCCTACATCATGTCCGAATGTACCTTCTGAAATGCTTGATGCAAGAGGCATGTGGACAGATAAAGCAGCTTATGACGAATCTGCTAATAAATTGGCTCAAATGTTTGCTGATAACTTCGCAGCTAAATATCCAAATATGCCGTCAGAAATTGTTAATGCCGGCCCAAAGGTAAAAGCAGGTGTATAAAACAATACTGCATATATAGATAAAAAAGACCTGATAAAATCAGGTCTTTTTTATCAGGTCGATCTGTTTATTTCATCAGCATTTTCACTTCCATTTGCATAAGAAAGATAAGTATCTGTCGGAATATCACCGGAACCGCCTGTCCATTCATTCATTCTTATCCAACCTGATATTTTTTGATAACTGCTGCCGCCTATTTCATATTCTCTTAAACGCACTGCATCTCCGGAGTTTCCTTCAATTGTATATATAGTATTTCCGT
>CALUSW010000085.1 GCA_944323535.1 Candidatus Gastranaerophilales bacterium
CAGCAGCTGTTTGGCGTAACAAGAAGAATTGATGTTTTTTCTTCTTTTTGAACAAAACGGTTAAATCTGTCGCAAAACTGTATGGCTTTTAACATTGACGAATATGAAGTATCAATTCTTACCAGATCTGCATCAAGGCTGTCAAATATTTCAATGAGTTTAACTATAACCTTTGCCTGTATGGCTCCATATATTATATTTTTCTGATTGCGTCCCTGATTGCTGTCTAATGTTATATAAGATAAACTTGGTTCATTTCTTTTGAATATATATAAATCTTCTATTTCTGCCTGAAGATTTTCAAGAATGAACGGTGTTTCAGATGTACTGTCTAAAGAAGTAATACCAAAATGTACATTAGGCATATTTAATGTGATGCTGCATTCGCTCGGATTAAGTCCGGCATCTTCAAATAAATTTTCTATAACTTCCGTAAATTCATCAAAATCAATAATTTCTCTTATCGCATTATTATATTTTATATTGCCTGAAGCATATTTAACAACAGTCTTTGTTTGCGGATCAACACAAACCAATTCTATAAAATTATTTGCCGATAGGGAAATACCGACATGCGTTCTTTTTTTAAATCCCAGCTTTTCTAACATATTACTCATAATTAACCCGTTTAATAAATATACCAGTATTATATCTATAATATTTTATATTTGTATTTTTGACAAGAAGTTTAACAAATGAATTTTTATTTATAACTATACCATTTAATGTATAATATTTGAAGTTATTTACAATTGTACAGGAAAAAATATGGAAAATTTTATTTTTGGACGGAATAATGTTTATGAATTGCTTAAAACAGGTAATCGCAGTGTCAGTAAAATAGTTTTGATGAAAAACATGAAAGAAAATCATAAAATATCTCAAATAATACAACTGGCAAAGGATAAAGGAATAGTGTATCAATTTCATCCTAAAGAAAAATTTGCACAGTTTGGTGATTGTTCTCATCAAGGGGTAGTTGCCTATGTTTCTCCCGTTAAATATAAAGAAATTGACAGTATATTTCAAAAAAATAAAGAGTTTAAAAAAGTAATTATTACTGATGGTGTTGAAGATCCTCATAACTTTGGCTCTATAATCAGAACGGCTGTTTGTGCCGGATTTGATGCCGTTATTTTCCCGTCAAGAAGGAATGCTTCGGTTAATGCAACTGTTGAAAAATCATCGGCAGGCGCTGTTAACCATATAGATTTAATTATGGTTAATAGTCTTTCGGCTGCAGTTGATAAACTAAAGAATGAGAACTTTTGGATAATTGCAACGGATATAAAAGCTTCCGATAATTATTATGAAATTGATTATTGCAATATGAATTTTGCAATAGTACTGGGCTCTGAAGAAAAAGGCATTTCTTCCACAATTCTGAATAAATCCGATTTTAAAATCAAAATTCCGATTTTAAATAAATTTGATTCCTTAAATGTTGCGAATGCTGCAGGTATTGTTATGTATGAAGCTGTGAAACAATCACTTCAAAACTCAAAAGATTGATGTATAATATTTTATTATTGGAGGCATAATGGCAGAAGAACAAGATAGATTTTCCATAAATGATGAAGATTCTTGTGAAGATGATTTTAATCTTGCTTTAGAAGATGAAGATATAATGACTGCAGTGGAAGAACCTAAAGTTCCCGAAACACAAAATAGTGCTGTTGCTGATGATTCGGTTAAGATATATTTACAGCAGATAGGGAAGATAAAACTTCTTTCTGCAGAAGAAGAACTTGAAGTAGCTAAAAAAATAAAAGAACAAAATTCTGAAGAAGCAAAAAAAATTCTGGTTAATGCAAATCTGAGATTGGTTGTCAGTATCGCGAAAAAATATATAGGCAGGGGATTATCTTTTCTTGATTTGATACAGGAGGGTAATATGGGTTTAATGAGAGCTGCCGAGAAATTTGATTATTCTAAGGGATATAAATTTTCCACTTATGCTACCTGGTGGATTCAGCAGGCAATTACCAGAGCAATTGCCGATAAATCAAGACTAATAAGACTACCTGTTCATATGATTGAAACACTAAGTAAAATAAAAAAAATATCTATGGATTTAACAATTGAAAACGGTACTGCTCCTACAAAAGAAGAAATTGCTTATAAAATAGGAATGCCTGTACAAAAATTAACATCATTAATAGAGTCGGCTCAGGGGACTATTAGTATTGAGTCTCCCGCAAATCAAAAAGATGAAAATACAAAATTATCAGATTTCATTGTTGATGAGACAACGCTGTCTCCGGATACAAAAGTTACTCAGGATAATTTATTTTGCGATATAAAGAAAATGTTAAATCATTTGAGTGAAAAAGAACGCAATGTTCTTATAATGAGATACGGGCTTGATGATAACGGCGAGAAGAAAACACTTGAAGAAATCGGAAGTTATTACGGAGTTTCTAGAGAACGTATAAGACAAATAGAAAACAGAGCCATGAGTAAATTAAAAAAACTTTGCCGTAATAATAATCTGAATAAAAATTTAAAAAATTATATATAGCTTTTATTTTAAATATTCGCTTTTTATAATATTAATGAAGTCCTCGACAAGTTTTTCATTCCATTGTTTACCTGCTTCATTTTTAATTATGTTAATAACTTCGTCAACATTATATGCTTGTCTGTAAGGTCTGTCTTGTGTCATTGCGTAGAATGCATCAACAAGAAGTACTATCTGCGATGTGACAGGAATTTCTATTCCGGCTTTATTTCCGGGATATCCCTGTCCGTCCCAGTTTTCATGATGACTTTCGATTATAGGTATTATATCCTGTACATTTGATATCGGTTTTAATATTTCTCTTGCTGCAATCACGGGATGTTGTTTTATTAAATTCTTTTCTTTGTCACTTAATGGTTCTTTTTTATTAAATATTTCTTCCGGAATCATTATATTACCTATATCATACAGCAGAATTGCAAGTTTAAGTTTATTAATCTCTTCATCGGACAAATCGAGTTTTTTTGCAATCATAACAGCAAGTATAATTTTAGATTTTGTAGTTCCGGGTTTATACATCTGGTTATATGTTTGTGAAATCATATCCACAATTGAAAAAAGAACATCTTTAGAGTCTTTATCATTATTTTGGATTTTTTTAAGTTTCTCGCTGACTGCTTTTGCAACATCATCATTTACGGGTATTCTTTTCTTAACGAGTATATCCATAAACGTTTCAACGGCAACCTGCTGCCAGTTAATATCATTATGAAGTTTTGCAATCTGAACCTGATTTCTTCCGTTAATTTTTGCTTTATACATAGCCTGATCGGCAAGTTCCATAAGTTCATCAATCCTGTCAGAGTGTTCTAAAAATGTTGCGACTCCTATGCTTGCCGTGATACCGCCTATTGTATCGAGCACTTGATTTTCAATTGACTTACGTATTCGTTCTGCGGCAATAACGGCACCTCTTGAATCAACACCGGGAAGAAGCAGATTAAATTCTTCTCCGCCTATTCTTGCCGGTATATCAATAGAACGCGCTTCTCTTTTTAATACATTAGCTATTGTTTTAATTGCTAAATCTCCGAATTGATGACCATATGTATCATTTATTTTTTTTAAATAATCCAAATCCATAGAAATTAGTGAAAATGGCTGTTTAAGCCTTAATGATCTTTCAGCTTCTTTCACAATACTGTCTTCAAAATAGCGTCTGTTAAAAATTCCGGTTAAAGGATCGGTTATAGCTTGTTTTTTTACTTCTTCAAACAATCCTGCTACCGTTATGGCAAGTTCTATTTGATTTGCAAATAAAGATAAAAAGTTTGTTTCCGTATCTGTTACCCCTTCTCGGTCGGATGTAACAACAACACATCCGAAGTAATCATCATTATTATGAAGGGGAACAATGGCGCATGTTTTTGAATGTATAAGAGCCATTACTTCATCAAGTTCGGCTTCTGTTATTGACGGATAAAACATTCTCATAACACCGCGCATATCGGGAGTAGAATATATTTTTCGTTCGTCTATAGACTTTGCCAGAATTGAATTTTCTAACAAAGGTACTTTATATGTTTCCAAAGATTGCTTTAAAATTGACATTGCTTTTTGTACGCTTGGATTTGAACAGGCTGCTTTAACCGTAAAATATTGTTCTTCTTTATTATCTGTATTTAATGCAAGAATACCCGCAAAGTTGTATCCCATTTCTTCATACAGAATACTGACTATTTTCCCTAACATGCTGGAAAGCGGCTGCGGAGAGTTCATCATATCCCATACACTATTTAAGGTTAAAATTGTTTGATTTGCCTGCTCCAATTCTTTTGTTCTGGCGGCGATTTCTTCTTCCAGTGCAATATTTTTTGCATAAATATCAGCAAAATCTTTTCCCTTTAAATATATAGAACCGTCTATTTTATTTATTTGACCCAGCAGATCTTTAAATCCTGAGAATATATTCACGTTAGTTACCGAATGATTATATGATACCGTACAATTATTTATTGTTTTAAGCGTATTAACTGCTTTTGCCGGTTTGAAATTCTGTTTTTCTTTTATTTATGCAAAATTTTATCTCCGGCAGTATAAGTATTATATACCCTTTTATTAATTATTGTAATACTTTTTTTACAATATTTATAATTTGTTCTGAAGTTATGCTGCGGGTGCATTTATTTGGATTTGAATTCAGTTTGCAATGTTTTTTCATGCAGGGAGAACAAGATATGTTTGCAGATATTGAGTAATATTTCTCTCCGTATGGTGCGGTTCTTTTGGCTGATGTAGCAAAAAACAATGTGATAATTTCAGGTTTATTAACAGCCCAGGCGATATGGGCGCTGCCTGAATCCGGACTTATAACAATATCGGCATTTTTATAAATATATACTAAGTCGCTTAATCCTGTTTGACCTGATAAATCTATTATATTTTTATGCTCAGTATTTTGAATAATTTCCTTGATAAGCGGTTTTTCTTTTTCTGATGCCGTTAATATAATATTATATTCTTCTTTAAATTCATTAATTAAATTTTGCCAGCCTTCAATTGTCCAATGTTTATTTGTCCAGGTTGTAGCAGGCGCCAGTACTATGGTTTTTTTGTTTTTGTCAAGATTATCAATTCTTCTGACTATTTCTTTTGTATATTTTTTTGAAAAATCCGGGATTATGAATTCTGTTTCTAAAGATTTACAGCCCAGATATTTTGCAATTTCCAGATTTCTTTTTACAACGTGATAGTTTATATCAAACTGTTTTCTGCCTGTTTTTATTATTTCATCAGCAAAAATAAAAGAAAATTCACGCCCGCCGTCAAGCGTAATTTTTCTTTTTCCGCCTGATAATCCCATTATTAAAGAGCTTTTTAAAAGCTGCTGTGTATCAATTACTATATCATATTTTTCTTTTCGTATATTTTTTATTATTGAAAAAAATTCTTTTATATTCTCTGTTCTGTTTGGATTTTCTTTCCATTTCTTTCTTTCAAGAACATATACATTATTAAGAAGCGGATTGTTGATTATAAATTCGGCAGCTTTATCTTCGACTATCCAGTCTATTTGCGCATCCGGATATTGTTTTCTTATCGCATTAGCCATAGGCAGCGTATGTATTGCATCACCAAGAGCGCTTAATCTTATTATTAAAATTTTTTTTATTTTGTTTGCTGCCAAAATTTCAATCCTTTTGTTTGATTATATCAAAACTACATATATTTAATTGAATTTTATATTAAAAAAATACAGTAAAAGTTTACATTTGAAACTTTATTTTAAACTTTTTGGGGGAATGAAATTATTCAAAATTTTATTATTATGATTTTGTTAAAAGGAAATGGTTAATTAATATATCTGCATATACATAGTTTAGGACAATTAATTTATGAACAGAAAACAATATAAAGATATAAAAGACTCGATAAAAATATGTACTCAAAAGTTAAGAACAATTAAACCTCATCTTACTGATGAAAAATATACATTAAATGAATCATTCAATAAACTTTTAATAGAAAAAGCAATTTTAAGAGATAAATTAATAAATAAAAGTCCTTCTTTTATATCCGGTCTTATAAAGAAAATCGGTATAAATAAAAAAGAATTGATATGTGATTATTTTAAATAAAGATGATGCCCGAACAAAATTTCACGATAAGCCGGCGGCGTGAGTGAAATTTTGAGAG
>CALUSW010000086.1 GCA_944323535.1 Candidatus Gastranaerophilales bacterium
CCGTCAAGAGAAATAATATCATTTTTATGATATACACTGCCGTCAGCTCCGATTAAAGTTTCATTGGCAAGGTCTATCTTTATATCTTCACAGCCTGAAACACATGGCTTACCCATACCTTTTGCGACAACAGCTGCATGTGAAGTTGCTCCGCCTCTAAGTGTCAATACACCCTGAGCAACTGCCATACCATGGATATCATCAGGACATGTTTCAACACGAACAAGAATAACCTTTTCTCCGGCTTCACCTCTTTGAGCGGCTTCTTCCGTATCAAATACAATTTTACCAACAGCAGCACCTGGAGATGCATTTACACCCTGTCCGATTTTATGAGCTTCTGCCATAGCTTTTGAATCAAAACACGGAAGCAATATTTGATTAACGGTATAAGGATCCACTAATTGTATTGCTCTTTCTTTTGTAATTATACCTTCTTCATGCATATCTACGGCAATTTTAACGGCTGCAGCTGCAGTTCTTTTACCGTTTCTTGTCTGCAATATATATAATTTACCTTTCTCAATTGTAAATTCCATATCCTGAACATCTTTATAACCGAGTTCCAGTTTCTTTGCTATATCAACATATTGTTTATATAAATCCGGCATTTCCGTTTCAAGCATTGCAATTGGTTTCGGTGTTCTGATACCTGCAACAACATCTTCGCCCTGAGCATTTGTTAAATATTCGCCATAGAATTTATTTTCGCCTGTTGCGGGGTTACGTGTAAAGGAAACACCGGTTGCACAGTCATCGCCCATATTTCCGAATACCATTGTCTGTACATTAACCGCTGTACCATAATTATGGTCAATTTTGTTCATGTTTCTATAAGCAACCGCACGGGGAATATTCCACGAACGAAATACGGCTTCAACAGCTTCCTGTAATTGAACAAAAGGATCCTGCGGAAATTCTTTGCCTGTAACTTCTTTTATTACTTTTTTATATATAGGAATCAAAGACTTCCAGCCTTCGGCTGAAACTTCGGTATCTGATGTAACACCTTCTTTTTCTTTTACTTTTTCTACTTCCGATTCAAAATATTTTTGTCTGTCCATTTCCCAGGCAACCGAACCAAACATTGTTAAAAATCTGCGGTAGCTGTCATAGCAGAATCTCGGATTATTTGTTAATTTAATCATAGCTTCTACTGTTTCGTCATTCAGTCCCAGATTTAAAATAGTTTCCATCATCCCGGGCATCGAAATCCTTGCCCCTGAACGAACGGAAACTAAAAGCGGATTTTGTTTATCTCCGAATTTTTTACCTGCCTGAACTTCTACTTCCTTAAGTTTTTCTTTTATTTCATCCATTAAACCATCAGGCATTTTATTACCGTGATTAATATAGTCCATACATGTTTCGGTTGTGATTGTCAGTCCGGGAGGAACCGGCAGACCGAGATTTGTCATCTCTGCAAGATTTGCACCTTTTCCTCCAAGGAGATTACGCATTGATGCGTTTCCTTCCTTAAACAACCATACTCGTTTTTCTGTCATTTTTGTCTCCTTTTTTATGTAACCACTGTCAGAAATTATTAATGATTTTAAAAGGCATCATTAATATAAGCCTTACTCTTTTAAAATTGCCCGCCAAGCAGATAATACTGACTGCAATATAATCCGCTTCCTATAGGCGAACAATCCGCTTTTAAACGGGCATGAGTCTTTCCCTCTCCTAACGCCGTAATATGATTTCTAAATATACTTATAAAAAATATATCCTGTCCTATTCTGTTAGGTCTTTTATTTCCATTTATATCAACAAACATATTATATAAAACCGGTTCTTCATTATTTTCTTTTATATTTTGCCGATCTCCCGCTTCCTTAATTCCAATTAATACACCATTTCTTAATTGTGCAAATTTATCAAAATAAAACCAGTCGGTTTTATGTACAAACTGCCCGTTCATTTTTCTATATTTATATTTTGGAATTTCAAAACCAACATCACCGGTTAAATCAAAATAAGGAGAAAGAAACTCTAAAATAAATTCATCTGTTATAATTTTCCCGGTATCTGTTTGTATCGGAATAATTTTTCCTTCATGTAAATTAACAAGAGAAAAACTATAACTCAATTTTTCGTATTCTGCTTTCCATTTTGCTATTCTTTCAGCCTGTTCCAAGTTTATAAGATTAAAAGGCAGCACAATCAGTATAACCAGCAGAACTAACGAAAATAAAGATACAACATTAAATAAACTAAACGAAAGATTTTTCACTATGCAAGTTCCATTCTTCTTTTTTCTTTCATCAATTCATCATAAATCCAATCAGGAACAAAATTTTTCCCCATAATTATATTTCCGTTATTTGGATTTGGCGCATGAAAATCTGATCCGCCAGTTATTATTAAACCGTATTTTTCCGCTAATGTCGAGAAATATTCTATAATAGCGGGAGAATGCTTTCTGTGATATGCTTCAATGCCTCTTAAACCAAAATTCATCATTTCTTTTGTAAGCTGATCGGCAATATCAACATCAAAAGGATGTGCAAAAACCGGAATTCCGCCTGCATCATATATAACTTCAACAGCATCAAAAGGTGTTACGGTCTTTCTTTGAACATACACATTTGAAGAATCATTTATATACTTGTTATAAGCCTCTATAACACTTGATGTTCCGCCTGCATTTGTTATTGCCTTAGCAATATGAGGCCGTCCTATACTTCCTCCTTCAGCAACCTGTTTAATTATACTCTCATACGTAATTTTTATTCCTTCTTTCTTTGCCAGCAGATGAATAATTTCTTTTGTTTGTTTAACACGAGCCTGCTGCTGGGTTTTTATCAGTTTCTGAAAATCATTGTTATTTAAGTCCATAAAATATCCGAGAATATGTACTTCATAACCTTTATATATTGTATTTATTTCTACTCCCGGCAGAATTTCTATTGATTTATCCTCAGCATAATTCCTTGCAATATCATACGACAATACATTATCGTGATCGGTAATTGCAATCGCGCCAAGCCCTGCATCTATTGCGGTATCGACTATTTTTTCAGGTGAAAAAACACCATCCGAATAAGATGTATGGATGTGTAAATCGACTTTCACTTTACTATCCTTTCATAATATCATTTTCCTCATTTATATTTATTTTTTCATTAATTCTTTCTATTTGCAGAGCTTTCCCGGTTAAAATATCAATGGTGATTAAAACACCATTAACCTGGGATTCGCCTGACATTGTAACATCAAGTCTTGAAGGTATTGCGGTAATAAGCCTGTTTACAGATTCTTCATAATTCATTCCTATTACACCGTTTATATCCCCGCAAAATCCTGCATCAGTTATATAAGCACAATAATCTTCATAAATTCTTTCATCAGCAGTCTGAACATGTGTATGTGTGCCCAAAATTCCCGATACTTTATTTTTTGCATAATACTTCGCCATACATATTTTTTCCGCAGTTGCTTCAGCATGAATATCTATTAGCACAATTGGTGTAACTTCTTTTATTTTAGCTATTTCTTTTTCCAATATTTCCCAGGGAGAATCAATTATACCCATAAATGTTCTTCCCAATACGTTTATAACCCCTATCTTGCATTTCTCTGTTTCAAAAATACCCGAGCCTCTGCCCGGAGTGCCGGCAGGATAATTTATTGGTCTTATTAACTTGTCAGCTTCATTTATATATTGAAAGATTTCTCTTTTATCCCAAATATGATTTCCTGATGTAAAACAATCTATGCCGTATGACAACAATTCGTCGTAATTCTTACGGGTAAGCCCAAAACCATGTGATGCGTTTTCTGCATTTGCGATTATGAAATCAGGTCTGTTTTGGTCGGATAAACAGGCGAGATATTTTTTTACGGCAAGCCTTCCAGCTTTTCCGACTATATCGCCCAGAAACATTATTTGTATATTATTTGCTATCATTATTATTTTGCTATTTCAGTAGTTCTGATTTCTCTTACGGCAGTAACTCTTATTTGTCCGGGATAATCCAGTTCTTCTTCTATACGTTTTGCAATATCTCTTGCCAGTTTCGTAGTTGCTATATCATCAAACTTATCCGGCTGAACAATAACCCTTATTTCTCTGCCTGCCTGAACTGCAAACGACTGTTTTATTCCTTCATAGCTTGAAGCTATTTCTTCAAGTTTTTGCAATCTTTTTATATATATTTCAAGAGTATCTCTTCTTGAACCTGGTCTTCCGGCCGATATAGCATCAGCCAGCTTAACAAGAACTGCTTCTATAGTATTTGCGGTAACATCATCATGATGAGCTTCTATTGCATGTATTACCTCTTCTTTTTCTCCATATTTTCTGGCAAGTTCAACACCGAGCTCAATATGAGTACCTTCTTGTGTCTGGTCAACAGCTTTACCTATATCATGAAGAAGCCCTGCACGTTTTGCAACTTTTACGTTTGCACCTATTTCTGCTGCAATCATGCCGGCCAAATGACCAACCTCAAGAGAATGTAATAAAACATTCTGCCCGTAACTTGTTCTGTAATACAATCTTCCAAGAGTTTTTATAAGTTCTTTATTAAGGTTCATAATACCCATTTCCATTGCGGCATTTTCACCTTCCTGTTTAATTTTTTGTTCTATTTCAACTCTGGCTTTTTCTACCATTTCTTCGATACGTACAGGGTGAATTCGTCCGTCTGCAACAAGTTTTTCAAGTGCCAATTTTGCTATTTCACGCCTTACCGGATCAAAACAAGAAAGAACAACAGCTTCCGGAGTATCATCTATAATTAAATCCACACCCGTAAGTGTTTCTAATGTTCTTATATTTCGTCCTTCACGTCCGATAATACGTCCTTTCATTTCATCCGACGGCAAGCTTACGGATGAAACCGTTGATTCAACAACATAATCTATTACACATCTTTGCATAACAGTTGTCAAAATCTCTTTTGCTTTTTCGTTTGATACTTCTCTAATATGGTTTTCATTTTCTCTTATTAATGCATTAGCTTCCTGCTGCAAATCAACTTTTAACTGTTCAAATAATACATTTTTTGCTTCTTCTACAGAAAGCCCCGAAATACGTTCAAGTTCTTGTAATTGCTTTTGCAAAACTTCAGCAAGATAATCTTCTTTATCCAAAAGCTCATCTGTTCTTTTCTGCAAATCAGCTTCTTTATTTGCAAGTACTTGAGCTCTGTCTTCTAAATTTTCTTCTCTTTTTGATAATTTAGCTTCCAGTCTCGACAGTTCCTGTCTTCTTTCTTTTGTTTCCTCCTGAAATTTTTCAATATCTTTTTGTATTGCTTCTTTTGCTGCAATCATTGCTTCTTTCTTATAAAGATTATTTTTTTCTTCCATTTCCTGAAGAAGCATTGTTTTTTCTTTTTTGCCTTTTTTTGAATCAAGCCACAATAACAGGCATGCAAAAAGCAATAGCGAAAAAAGTATAATCAGAGTATTAAAATCAATATTAATTTTCCTATACCTCGTTCTTCCTACATGCATTATTATTCTAATGCATCATTATTTAAATATAACTATTATTCCGATATATTATCTAATTCATATATAATTAACTTATTATTACTTATAGTAGTAATTTTACCATACAAACCCGTTTTTTAACAACATTTTTATTTATATATATTGCATTTAGTAAAAATAATTTTGGAGTTTATATATAAATTTTCACCGGATTTTTTTGAAAACAGTCATAATATTATCCCGCACCAAGTTCGGGATCTTACCAACAGGGAGCGAAAGTATAAAATTGACAAAATACTGAAGAATGTTCAGGATAACGATTTTATTATCGTCAATAAAAACAGTTATATAAATCCAATAATTTTCTACTGGACAGAAAAAGTTTTTTATATTATATTACTCAATGAACAAGCCTTGGTGGCGGAAGTGGTAGACGCGTTGGACTTAAAATCCAATTAGGCTCACCCCTAGTGCCGGTTCAAGTCCGGCTCAAGGCATTTTTGACACTATAAAGTGTCTTTTTTTT
>CALUSW010000087.1 GCA_944323535.1 Candidatus Gastranaerophilales bacterium
CTGGCTTATCGTGAAATTTTGTTCGGACAATTTTTTCGGTCATTTTTATTCGGAGATTCTGTAACATTATTTTAATATTCTTACTTTAAAAGAATAAAAAAATTATTTGCATGGTTTATAGCAACCGGAATGTATAAGGTGAAAATATATGCAAATATCAAAAATATCAGGTATTAAGAATGTAAACAGCCAAAAGAGAGTTTTATCAGGTATAAAGAACAATACAATACCTTTAAACCGGAATAGCTATAACCCGTCAGAAGTATTTAAACTATACTACGGACGGGATATTGTTTCTTTCGGTAAGAAACCTTTTAACGAAACTTTAAAACAAAATTATTTTCATCTACCGGACGGCTGTTATCCGGATGCATTTCAGCTAGATGCGGCTAAAGCGCTTAATGAAGGCAGAGATGTACTTGTAGAAGCGCCCACAGGTACAGGTAAAACGGCGATTGCATATTATGCCGCATCTAAAAATATGGAGGAAGGAAAAACAACATTTTATACAACACCATTAAAAGCGCTGAGCAACCAGAAACTCAATGAATTTCAAAAGATATACGGCAAAGAAAATGTAGGTATTTTAACAGGCGACAGAAGGGAAAATGTTGAAGCCCCGATTATAATAATGACAACGGAAGTATACAGAAATATGGCATTAGCCGGCATTTACGGCGAAAAAAATCCTTTAATGGAAAATCTTGGCACCGTTATTTTTGATGAATTTCATTATATGGGCGATCCGGATAGAGGCCCTGTGTGGGAAGAGTCCGTTATGTTTACCCCAAAAGATGTTCAGACCCTTGAATTAAGTGCTACAATAGGAAATCCTGAGGAACTAAGAAATTGGATAAATTCTTTAAAAGAAAATGACAGTGTTTCGCTTGTATCAATCCCGCCCGAAGCACGCAGTGTACCTTTGCATTTTGATTCTTTATCAACCGATTCATATGAAAAATCCGAGAAGAAAATTCAAAAAGCAATAAAAAGAGGTGAAACTCCGGAACTTGACACTAATTTAACGGTAAAAAAGCCTAAACTAAGTGATTTTAAGTCTGCCGTTGAACAATTAAACGATAAAAAACAGCTTCCAGCCATATTTTTTATATTCAGCAAAAAATATTCAAAAGAAGTACTGGAATATCTGGGCAAAGAAGGTTTAGACTTAACAACAGGCGAAGAAAAAAAAGAAATTCAAAATATCCTTGACAAATATACCTCGCAAAAATATATAGGTGCCGATCTGGATACGGAAGCGCTAAAAAAAGGATATGCCATTCATAATGCAGGAATAATTCCCGGACAAAAAGAATTGATAGAAGAATTATTCCAGAAGAAATTATTAAAAGCGGTAATTGCAACCGAAACCCTTGCAGCAGGCATAAACATGCCGGCAAAAACAGTTGTAATTTCAAGTCCGTATAAACCATGCGATGATGAGTCCGATACAGGCAGACTTTTAGATGTTGATACAATAATAAAAGAAGAAGAAACCGACGACGAGGATAAAAAAACACCCGTAAGAATGCTCAGTGCAAATGAATTTAAACAAATGTCAGGAAGAGCGGGAAGACGGGGAATAGATACGGTCGGCTATGTTTACACCATGCCCGTTGACAGAACTTCACAACAGGATTTTCTTTATCTTGAAATTGCTGACTGCAATTCCGTTCAAAGTAATTATGCTCCCGATTATGATTTCTTATCGGGATATTATGAACATAATAATGACAGTTCAAAACTACCGGAAATATACGGAAAATCTTTCTTTGCCTATAATCAAAATAATTCTGCCGAAACATCCGGAATTAATGAACTTATGGAAATAAGCTCCAGAAAAACGAATGTTCTAAAAGACAGAGGTTTCTTAGTTGAAAATGACGAAAAAACTGAACCCTCCATACTTGCACATATGGCTTCACAGGTTAAAGGCTATGACACATTAACTTTAACGGAAATGATTGCTTCAGGAGTCCTTAACGGTATATCACCGCAAGCTCTGGCCATGATTGCGGCAAGTATGGCCGTTCCATCAAAACAAAATGAAACAGCAATAAATTTTGACTCCGATTTTTTCGGAATATTTGAAAAAACACGTTTTACTACAGGTGATGTATATCAAAAAACGATAAACTCAATAAATTCAATGCTGTCAAAGTTCGGTAAGAATATTAATAGTTTTTCCGATTATGATGAAATGCTTGATTTTGTACAAAAGACAGAAAAACCGCAGGTATCTGTAGCAGCTATGAAATCTGCGCTGCATGAACTTGAAGCTCAAAAAGTAAAAATGTACAAAATAATAAAAACAACAGGCAAATATTCCGCAGGTGATCTGGTAAAAGCACTAAAAAAGCAAGAAGTTATTCCGTCAAAAGTTCTTGAATCAGGATTTGAAGCTGTTCAATCATATAAAAAACGAATTAACGCCCAAAATATAGATGATTATGCAGCAAAACTAAGACACGAACTCTCATCAATAGATACCTCCGTAAAAGGGAACAAAGCAAAAGCAAGGCTTGACAGAAAAAAGAAAGAACTTGAAGAACTTATAAAAACAGCCGAAGAGATGAAATTTCTTGACGAAAATATACCGGAGGCATTGAGTTCTAATTATCAATTCTTAAAGAAAAATCCCCCGCAGAAAATAAAAGAAAACTATAATAATGCGGAAACAATGTATTATATACTCACAACAAAAGATATTCTTATAGATAAAATCAGGGCTATAAAGAAAATGGAAGAAACCTTTGACGGCTCGGATACAAGAAGAATAGAATCAGATTCAAAAAAAATAAAAGAGACATTTAAAGTATTACTAAATAAAGCAGCGGAAATTTATAATACGGAAATTAATAACGGAATAAAACCGCAAGCTGCAAGATTCAACGAAGATGCAGCAGAAACTGCATATTTATGGGCAGGTCTAAACATAGCAAATCCTTATGACAGTGAAGCAAACTGGTCGCAAATTGTACGAATGAAATCTGATGATGTTGATGAAGGCACCATATACAGAAATATAATGCAGACAGCAGATTTATTAAGCCAGATTGGCGAAATGGCTTATGCCGGAGTTCAAAATTCTTCTGATGAAAAAGATATAGAATACTACACTAATTTAAAATCAACTGCATTACAGGCAAGAAACTTATTGCTTAAAGAACCTATCGAAATATTTTAAGATTGTGTAATGTTTTTGACTATTACGTGTATTTGTTGTGTAATAATACATGTCTAGACATGGGTATCATCAGAATTAATGTACATAAAAGAACTTGAAGTAGATAACTTTAAATCTTTTGCCAGTGATATTACAATCCCGTTTTTAAAAGGGTTTACAACTATATCAGGACCAAACGGATCAGGAAAAAGCAATATCATTGACAGCATATTGTTTGCGCTGGGGCTTGCAAGCGCCAGAAATCTGCGTACAGAACAGTTGTCTGATTTTATTTCTACCCATACAAAAAGGAATGAGGCCTTCGTTAAAGTTGTTTTTGAACCTGAAAATAATGAAGAAGAACCAATAACCGTTGCAAGAAGAATTAAAAAATCTTCGCAGGGGTTTAACAGTGTTTATTATTTAAATGATCAGATTTCAACACTTACAGAAATTCATACAAGGCTTGAGAAATACCGTATTACCCCCAACAGCTACAACGTTATGATGCAGGGCGATGTTATGAGTATTACTAACTGTTCTGCCGTTGAAAGAAGAAAAATTATTGATGAAATTGCAGGTGTGGCTGATTTCAACAGAAGAATTGAAAAAGCACAGAATGAACTAATGACGGTTGAAGAAAGAGTTGAAAATGCCAATCTTATTTTGACTGAAATAGAATCTTCAATTGAACGTCTTGCCCGGGAAAAAGAAACAGCGCTTAAATACCAAAAATTAAAAACAGAAAAATTTCAGCTTGAAAGCCAGATTACAACGGTTAAATATTTTGATATTAAAAGAAACTTAGAACTTGTTCATCAAAGTATTCTGGATTTTAACAAAAAGAAAAAGGATGAAGAAAATAATCTTAAAAAATTAGAAGATACTCTTTTAGAAATCAAAAAAAGATATAATGAAATCTCGGAACTCGTAAAAAATAACGGCGAAGCAGAACAAATTGAAACAAAAAAACAGCTTGAAGAATTAAAAGGTCAGATTTCGCGCAAAAACCTTGCCATAAGTTCGGTTGAAAAAACTATCCACGACAATTTAAAGACTATTGAAAACTCAAAGAACGGCATTGAAAATCATAAAGAAAAAATTAATAAAATAAATTTAAAAATAGAAGAGAAAAAATCAGAAATTATCTCTATAGAAGAAAATATAAAAATTCAGGAAACCGAGCTGACAAAAATTCTTGAAGAAGTTTCAGGTTTAAATAAAAATGCGGATAAACAAATTGAAGAAAGAAATAATCTTAAAAAAGAACTTGAAAAATTAAAAGAAAACGAATGGAATATAAAATCAGAAACAATCCCTCTCGAGACAGAACTTGTTTCATATAAAAAAGATATTGAAAATGCAAAAAAAGTTCTTGCCGAATTAACTTCTTTTAAAAACAATTTTAAGGATAACAAAGATAAATTAACCCTGCAGGTAGAAGAACTTACAAAAGAACTGGGTGATTATAAACTTGCGCAGGAAAATATTATATACAATATTGATAAAAATAAGAATGAAATATCGGATTTAATGCACGATATACAAACGGCGCAAAAGAAAATATTAACTATTGAAGCGCAAAAAAGTGCATATGAAGAAATTAACTTAGGCCGAGCCATAGACTCAATACTAAAAGCAAAAATAAAAGGTGTTCATGCTCCCCTGCTTCAATTAGGAAGCGTTGATAAAGAATATTCAACGGCGCTTGAAGTCGCAATGGGCGGAAGAATGAAAAATATTGTCGTTGATGATGAAGATATTGCAAGAACCTGCATTGATTACCTGAAAACGGCAAGAGCAGGAACAGCAACTTTTCTTCCTTTAAACAGAATGAAAAAGGCTCCGTCAAGTCTTAGAATACCTAAAGAAAAAGGAGTTGTGGATTTTGCCGTTAACCTTATCGATTTTGAAGACAGGTATCTGGATGTTTTTTATTATGCTCTCGGAGAAACACTAATAGTGGATGACTATGACAGCGCAAAAAGATTAATGGGCAAATACAGACTTGTAACGCTGGATGGCAGTCTGTTTGAAAAATCAGGTGCAATAACAGGCGGCGACAGACGTGATACAGGCTTAAAATTCAGCCAAAATCAGGACGACGAGCTTCAAAAATATAAATCCCGTTTTTCGGACCTTCAAAAACAATATAATAACCTTGAGAAAACAAGAGAAGAACTTGAAGCAAAACAGGAGAAAATAAGAGCAAATTATTCTAATACAATGACCGCATTGAACAGTGCAAAAATTGAATTGAATAATTTAAACAATAATTCCCAAAATAATGAACAGAAAATTGAAGAATGCAATAAAACCATTAAAGAAAATGAGCCGAAAGTTCAAAATATAGAAAAGAAGCTCGAAAAATATGAAGAAAAACTTGTAGTTTTAAATGATGACATGCTTGCTTTGCAGGATAAAATTACCGAAATAGAAAGTAAAATGACAGAAGGCGAACTCAAAAAATTAAAAGAAATGACCTCCGCCATTGAAAACCAAATAAAAGAATATCAGAATAAAATTTTAAAATGCAATAATGAAATTAATGAATCAAACAGAGACATTGACTTCAACAAAGAACTTATAAAAACAAAAGAAGAACAAATCCAGCGTCTTATAAAAGATAACGAAACCGCAGAACAGGATAAATTAAAATACGC
>CALUSW010000088.1 GCA_944323535.1 Candidatus Gastranaerophilales bacterium
TCAAATCTTGATTCTGAAAATGAAAATCTGGGAATGTTCGGAACAATGTTTGAAGATATAATCAAACGAATTCAATACAACGGACTATTAATACGTTCAATTGAATATGACATGCATCCGGCAACTGATGCCGTATTCAGCGGTTACTCTGACGAATATAACGTATGTGAACTTAAATTCTTTCTTGTTGGTTCATATGCACAGCTGCAGGCATTTTTGAGCGAAATGAATAACAATTTTGAATATTTAATATCCTTCTCAAAAATGAATGTAACAGCCTTTACCGGGAATTCTGATTATATTATTGCTAACATATCAATTACTTTATATTCAAAGAAACCTTCAAAACAATAATTTATTTGACTTGAAAAGAACATTTACTGCATTGTGCTTTAGGGTGCAATGCAATATTATTATCAAGATCAATTAAATGCATAATTCTGGTATTGAGTTTAGAACCGCAAACCGGACATCTTAAATTTTCAGTATTACCTTCTAATATTGCATTTTTAACATCTTGAAGATACTCAGCACTAACAGAATCATAAATATCAAGAATTATTCTTTCATACTTTTTTATGTCTGCAGGATTAAGTTTAAGCCCCTTGGCCAATTTTTGGCGTATAGTAGCAGGCAAAAATAAATCTTTGCCTGCTTCAATATCTTCTATCTGTTCAATAGTTAAACCTGATTTTTTTGCAAGACCCTGAACGGAAAATCCGGCTTTTTCTCTCGTTTCTCTGATATATTCCGATAACGACTTAGAATATGTCATTATACGCCTGCTTTTAATCTTTTAGCTTCAACAATATCATTCCATAACGCAACAAGCGTGCTGGCAAAGAATATACTTGAGTATGTTCCGATTATAATACCTAAAATCATAACAAGAACAAAGTCTTTTGTCGTAACGCCTCCAAAGAAATACAGAGCACCTAAAGTGATTAATGTAGTTAATGATGTATTAATACTTCTTGCGAGTGTCTGGTTAACAGAAGCATTTACTATATCATCATAAGTTGCCTTTTTAGAGTAGAATTTCAAATTTTCTCTTATTCTGTCAAAAACAACTATTGTATCATGAACGCTAAATCCAAGTACAGTAAGGATTGCCGTCACAAACAAACTGTCAATATGAACACCATACATAAGACCTAATATTGAGAATACCCCTATTACAAAAATAACATCATGGAATAGAGCAAGAAAAGCAACGAGTGCGAATTCAAGATGAAATCTCAAAGTTAAATACATAACTATAGCTAAAAGAGCCAATCCCACAGCTATCATAGAATTAATAAATAACTGTTTCCCCAATAAAGGACCTACCGAATTTACCTGAACAATATGTGCATCAGGATAATCTGCAGATATTATTTCAGATACTTTATCAATACTTTCATTCTGACCGGTTTCAGAGAACTGGGTTCTTATTGAAAGAATATTTTTTATAGTACTTTGATTAGGATCAGTATTAACAGGTTTCAGCACCTGAATAACAGGATTTTCAATATCCTTTTCAAGTAATTTTGTCCTTATTTTACCAATTTCATCAACAGAAACTTCTTCATTTACAGAATATTGAATAATAGTACCGCCGGTAAAATCAATACCAACCAAAAGCGGCGTATGTGTCGGATAAACCTTTATTGACCAGAACATTGCAAACAAACCCGGCAGCAGCAATATCAAAGATAAAGTGAGCCAAATCCATCTGTATTTTATTACATCTATTACTTTTTTTGTGTTTAAAACACTGTATGACATTTTTATCTCCTTAAAAATTAATCTAAAACACCGAATTTAGCTTTTTCACGTTTAGTTTCGGAGGCCTCGTATGCCTCATTTATATCAGACTCTTTAAGTCCGAATAATGCGGGATGTTTTAACTGCCCCGTGCCAAACATTAAGTGCATAAAGTTCTTTGTAACCGTAATTGCCGAAAACATGCTGACCAATACACCAATAGCAAGAGTCAGCGCAAATCCTTTAACAATATTCGAACCGAGAAAATAAAGTATAACGCAAGTTATAATTGTAGACATATTAGAGTCAAAAATGCTGGTAAATGCCCTGTCAAAGCCGGCATTTATTGCTGTAAATAAAGTTCTGCCCGATTTTAGTTCTTCTTTTGTTCTTTCAAATATAAGAATATTAGCATCGACCGCCATACCTATACTTAAAATGAAGCCCGCAATCCCGGCAAGAGTCAGAGTAACAGGAACCATTTTAAATATGGCAAATACGATTAAAGAATAAATTACCAATGCCACATCAGCAATTAAACCGGGAACTCTATACCATAAAACCATAAACAGCATTACAGCTCCAAGTCCTATAAAACCTGCCATTTCACTTTTAGCTAAACTGTCAGCTCCTAAAGTAGGACCAACTGTATTTTCTTCAATGATTTTGGCTGGAACAGGAAGCGCACCGGCATTAAGTAAATCTACAATTTTTTTTGCCTGATCATGAGTAAATTCACCGGTAATCTGTGCATGTCCGCCTGTTATTTCCTGTTGTACAACAGGTTCAGAAATACTTTCTCCGTTAAAATATATAGCTATCGGATAACCTTTGAATTCTCTTGTAAGCTTTGCAAATTTAGCAGCACCTTTACCGTTAAATTCAAGGGTAATAAGCCATCTGCCTGCATTGTCGGTACCAACAGCCGCCTTATTCAAATCTTCACCGGATAATCCGGATGCTTCCCATCCTATAGTATCACCGTTTTCATTAAGAACAGGTTTTTTAAATTCAAGTTCAGCTGTTTCGCCAAGAAACTCTCTAGCCAATTTAGGGTCGGACACATTTGGTATTTCTATTAAAAGACGTTTATCTCCCATTTGCTGAACCATTGTTTCAGATACACCCAGAGCATTTATTCTGTTTTCAAGCGCTGATTTTAAACCATCCATCATATCCTGGGTAATTTTTGAAATCGTTTCGGTAGTTTGTGCTTCAAGTACAATTCTTGACCCGCCTACCAAGTCTAAACCCAAAGGAATCGGCTTAACCTTTATAATTACAATGGAAATGATAGTTAAAATTACTATCGCCCAGAACATAATTATTTTATTTTTCATAAATATCCCCTGTTAAACAATAAAATACTTTTTAATTTTAACAAAAAAAATATTTACAAACATAAAATAATAACTTATGTTGCAAAAAGTTTAGATTAGTAATAATTATTTATAAATTTCAAGACCTTTTGTTTGTTTGTTTGAATTATGTTTTATAATTCCCGCTGAAATAATAACGGCTGTTAGCGCAGAAATTACGGCTATTATAAATTTAAATTGTTTTTTCTTTGTAAAAGGTGCTATTTTTTCTTTTATAAATATTTTAAATTTATCCGCATTATTTTTTGTATCTTTCCTCTGGCGTTTCACAATATTATCTTTTGAAACTTTAACAATTTCAGCGGCATGGTTAAAATTTTCTTCTGTTTTGTGCTGAAATACCCTTGAATAAGCTTCTTTTCTTTGTTTTTCTGCTGTCTTTATGGATGCTTCTATAATTCCGGCACTTTCCTTTGCAGATTTACCCGTAACGGAATCCGTAAGGGCCTTATAATATTGTTGAGCCTGTTCTGCTCTTTGTTTTGCGGTTTCAGCTGCCTTTGTTCTTTTTAATGCTTCCTGAACAATTTGTTTTTTATACTCTTCTGCCGCTTTTAATGACACTTCTATAACTTCAGCACTTTCTTTTGCAGATTTACCGGTTGTTACATCACTTAAGGAAGAATAATATTTCTGCGCTTTTGCTGCAGTTTCCGCTGCCATTTTTTCTGCCGCGGTTCTCTTTTTGGCTTCCGCCATAATTTCACCGCTGTCAAAGGTTTTTTGAACAACCGAAGGTATAGTAGAAGAAACGGAAGTTTTTTGCTGCTGTATTATCGGTTGTACACTGCCAGAGGGTAAATTTTCGGAAGCAGAATTTACGGCATCATGAACACAAGGAACTGCCGTTTTTAATATACCGGAACTTGCATTTATTCCGGTTGGATTTAAAGCTCTGTCATAACTGTTTCCTGTTATCTCTTGAAATTTTGTTATTATGGCATCAAGTTCCGCCTGAGATTTAACGGAATAGCATTTTTTGCTCAATTCTTTCAAAACTTTTGCTTTTGGTGTTTCTTTATAATTAGATGAGAAAAAATCACTCATAGAAAATCTTTCAATTGCATTATGCAATTCAAGGGCACGTCTTAAAAGCTCGGTCTTTTCAGCATTTTGTTCCAATAGTTTTTTTTGCAGAGTATCAAGCTCATCAAAGACGGGTTTTAACTTTTTTATATCTTTTGCCGAACGCTCAACAAAATCTTTTCCGCCAAATTCTATTCTCATCTTAGACCCTACAATAACATTTCAAATGATATAAAAAAAGAAGATTAATTTTTTTGTTACAATAAAGTAATAATGTTTCAAAAAGTAAAGAAGATTTCCAAAGCTGTAAAAATGGTATAAGATGTTGTTAAAAGAAGGAAATAAAAATGGCAGTAAAAGAAAAAGAAAACGAACAAACAACAAACATTTCGGAAGAAAGACAAAAGGCACTGAAAGTTGCCATAGATAAAATAGAAAAAGATTTTGGCAAAGGTTCAATTATGCGCCTTGGTGATAAACCTGCGGTTGCGGTTGAAACTATACCTACGGGGGCATTATCATTAGATGTTGCTCTTGGAATAGGAGGAGTACCCAGAGGCAGAATTATAGAAGTATACGGGCCGGAGGCCAGCGGTAAAACAACACTTGCACAGCATATTGTTGCCGAATGCCAGAAAAAAGGCGGCATTGCAGCATTTGTTGACGCTGAACATGCACTTGACCCTGAATATGCAAGAAACCTCGGCGTAAATGTAGATGAACTTCTCATTTCACAGCCTGACACCGGAGAACAGGCTCTTGAAATTACGGAGGAACTTGTAAGATCCGCAGCTGTTGACGTAGTTGTTGTTGACTCTGTTGCTGCATTAGTCCCGAAAGATGAAATTGAAGGCGCTATGGAAGACAAACAAATGGGACTTCAGGCAAGATTAATGTCAAAAGCTTTAAGAAAATTAACGGGTATTGTAAGTAAAACTAATACTACGGTAATTTTTATAAACCAGTTAAGACAGAAAATAGGCGTTATGTACGGCAGTCCGGAAACTACAACCGGCGGTAATGCGCTTAAATATTATGCAAGTATAAGACTTGATATAAGAAAAACAGAAACTCTAAAAAAAGATGATAAAGAAATTGGCAACAGAGTAAAAGTTAAAGTTGTTAAAAATAAAGTAGCACCTCCATTCAGAATTGCCGAATTCGACATTATTTACGGAAAAGGAATAAGCAAATCCGGATGTATTCTTGATATGGCAGTAAATCTTGATATTATTAAAAAAGCAGGTGCATGGTTCAGTTATAATGATGAAAAACTCGGACAGGGCAGAGATAAAGTAAAAGATCTTTTCGCGGAAAATCCTGCATTAGAGGCTGAAATTGAGCAAAAAGTAAGAGAAGCTTTAAAAAATAAAGAATAACTTAAATAAAGTAAAAACATCCGCCGCAAAAACTTTGGCGGATGTTTTCTTATATAGACAAAAGTTCAATATAGCAAAAAACCGTGCTCTTAGGCATTAGAAAATAAAGTTATTCAAGGGGAAATTGTTATTTCCGGATAATATTACTATTGAAGATAGTTCTT
>CALUSW010000089.1 GCA_944323535.1 Candidatus Gastranaerophilales bacterium
CAACCACAGAAGGGATAGAAAACTTAGGAACACTTACATTCACCGGCGGCGAAAATACTAATACTATAACAGGTGAAGGTGCTGTTAATATAATTGACAACACAATAAACAGCGGAAATATTTCCCAGAATGAATTGAATGTCGTATCAGGAAAAACCTTTACAAATAACAATTCTGCTGAAATTGCAGAAACTATGTTAAACAACGGAATAATCGCAAATGAAGGTGATTTAATTCTTGCCGGTGAAAATATTGTAAATTCAGGAATAATAAACGGAAATGGGGAAACAAAAATATCCGGAAATGTTGACAACACCGGTATAATAGAACAAACAGTAAATATAGAAGAAACAGGAACCCTGACTTCAAATGCAGATAATATCAAAAAAGATATTTTAAACGATGGTAATTATTCCATTACCGGAGGTACTATCTCAAATGAAATTTCGGGGAGCGGGAACTTAAATATAAATAATAATGCCGCAATCTCAGGAAAGGTTATTGATAATACAATAAATCTTTCGGAAGGTATGCTTATTTTTAATAAAGACGCCGATATTTCCGAAGCAACATTAAGTGCAAACGGCGGTTCTATTAATTTTCAAAATGAAGCAATCCAAAACACAAATCTTGGTAATCTGGTTCTTAATTCTGATTTGGATATTATGCTAAACGGAAGTTTTGATGATAAACGTCTGGATACAATAACAGCAGAATCATTTACAAATAACGGCGACTATAATATAAATATTTCAAATATTGTTATATCAACGCCGACAGATGATTTACGCTTCAGTATATCACCGTTTGGAAGCGGAATGGACAGTTCCGTAAGTACAGCACTTGCAAACGCAATGCAATATACAGGCGGAGAAATCGTATATTCTCCGATATACAGATATAATGCAGTATATGATCCGGTAAGTGCACTGTTGAACTTTACACGTTTCGGTGGCGGAGGCTATGAATCTTATACTCCCGATATCTTTGCAGCTCCTGTAGCAGCACAACTTGGCGGATATCTTGTCCAGTTGAACTCATATGACAATGCATTCCGTAATATGGATATGTATATGCTGATGACAAAAGAACAACGTCAGGCTATGAAAAATCGCAATAAATATGCGGCAGCAGATGACGAAAATCTCGCTTTCGACCCGACTTTAACACAATATGAAAGAACATCAGGCTGGTTCAGACCATACTCAACATTTGAAAGCGTTCCGTTGAAAAATGGACCGGATGTATCAAACGTAGCATACGGTACATTTATGGGAACAGAATCAGAAATGTATGACCTCGGTCACGGCTGGGACGGTATGTGGGGCGTTTATGGCGGATATAACGGGTCACATCAGGCTTATGACGGAGTAAGCATATATCAAAACGGAGGAACTCTCGGTGTTGTAAGTATGGCTTATAAAGACAATTTTTTCACGGGATTAACTGCTAACATTGGTGCAAGCATCGGCGAAGCAAATGCTATGTTCGGAAGTGATGACTTTACAATGTTAATGTCAGGTGTTGCTTCAAAAACAGGTTATAACTGGGAATTGGCAGAAGGCAGATTTATTATTCAGCCCAGTATGCTGATGTCTTATTCGTTCATCAATACATTTAACTTTACAAACAGCTCTGGGATCAATATTGAATCCGATCCGCTGCACGCAATTCAGTTGGAACCCGGTGTTAAATTTATCGGTAATCTTCCCGACGGATGGCAGCCTTATGCAGGTGTAAGCGTTATTTGGAATATTATGGACAGAACACGTTTTAAAGCTAACGATTTATCATTGCCAAACCTTTCAATTGATCCGTTTGTTAAATACGGTGTTGGTGTCAGAAAATCATGGGGTGAAAGATTTACAGGATATTTACAGGCATTTATAACTCAGGGCGGAAGAAAAGGTGTTGGTTTGCAAGCCGGTTTCAGATGGACATTAGGTAAATCTGAACCAAAACAGCAAGAAACAAACGGGGAAATACCTGTACCGGAAACACAGGTTACATTAAATAATATAAGATAGGTTAATTGCAAAGGGTTTAAAAACCATTTGCTTGTTATAAGGAGAAAAAATATGAAAAAACAAATTACAACATTGACAATCGCAATAACTGCATTTGCAATTGGGATGGGGTTTAACAATATCGCTATGTCGAATATCCCCGCAAACTACAAAGTTGCAGTAGTAGATTTAAACACTGTTGTTTCAAAATCTGCACAGGTAAAAGCGTTGAAAAAAGAACAGCAGACAAAATTACAAGAACTGCAAAAGTGGATTGAAACAGTAAGAGCTGATGTTGCAAAACAATCAACACAAGAAAGTAAAGAAAAACTGATTAAAAAGTATGATGCAGAATTTGCTAAAAAACAGGAAACAATAAAGAAAAATTATGCAATGAAACTGCAGGCAATTGATAAAAGTATAACCGCAACCATAGCACAGGAAGCAAAAGCTCAGAATTATAATTTAGTTTTATCCAAAAGTTCCGTCCTTTATGGAGGAGATGATATTACAGCAAGTATTGCCAAAAATGTTAAGTAAACATAAATACACAAACAGGCTGATATGCCAAAGCTCCGAATAAAATCGGAGCTTTTTATTATATAAGTATGAAATAAAACTTCCAAAACTATTCGGCAATGGTTTTTTCCACGGACAAGATTTTCAAATCTACTTTCCTAACCTGAGAGTAAATGCAAAGATAAGAATTGATAAATTCTTAAATAGATAATTCTTAGAAAGAAAGAAAAAACAGCAACAGTTTTTCACTGTCCTGAACAGGACAATCTTAAGATAAAAATAACAAAGCATTTTGAGAAAATTTTAGAGATAATGTGTGCCGAAATAAGAAATCATACCTTCTATTTTTTACAATTAAATTAACTACCATTTACCATAGTGCATTTTTTCTTCTGCACTATATTTTACCTGTTCAACCTCTATATTATCTTTAGAAGCGTAGCCAAGACAAATATAGCAAGGTAATAAATAATTTTCGGGTGCACCCACGGTTTTTGCCACATTCGCGCCTTCTTCTCCAACCGGAATTCTCATAGAACATGCCAGTCCCTCTGCGGCAGCTGCAAGAAAGATATTCTCAATAACACACCAGATAGAAGAAATCGGATTTAAGGAACTTACGGAGGTCGGATTCAAAACACCTGAATTTGACTTAAAAAAAGGCAGAATTATATTTTAACGTCCATTTTGATTATCACATTCAGTTTGATTTTTATCGCCGAAAGTATTGATTTTATAGGATTTTTTATGGTCGGAAGTTTAGAAAAAGTTAGAAATCAAACTGGACGAAAACGGACTATTTTCGGACTTTAACAGGCAGTTTGATTTTAGGTTTCAAATTCAGACTATACCTATATTTAACGACAGTTTGATATTTTACAGGCAGTTTGAGTATTTTCGGCAATGTCCGTTTTGAATTTGTCTTGGATTTTCTTTGCACGCAAGCTAGTTGTAAAATAACATATAAAATGAACACAAACGGACAGGTTGGAACTTTTGACAGAATAGGTCGGAAGCAGATATTATATATGTTTGAATTTTTTCGGAACTTATATTTGCGGAACTTTTATGCCTCAAATTCAATAAAATCGTTAAGTATAAAATTGGATAAAATCCAATACTGGCAATAATTACAGTGTAAATTTTAAAAATAACATCAAATTTGAGAATTTCTCAGAGAAAATATTAATTTTGCAAATCTGCGGAACCAATTTTGCGGAACCTTAGAGTTCGGACATTCTAAATAGCTTTTTTATCTTTATACATTTTCATAATTTTAAAAATGTAATTTTCGGTAATTTGGCAAGCAAGAGCTGTTTTTATTCTTGACATTTTTGTCCCGTCATAATTATCTAAAACATACTGATGTTTATATTTTGTATTTGCAGATTTTGGGATTGTAATGGTATTTCCGGCATAATGAATCATGAGTTTTTTAGTTGCTTCAAAGCCAATTATGGAGATTAAGTCTAACAATCCATAGTCTTCAATAGATTCTTCTGTAATATATTTAGCCCATTCCGGTTCATTTTCGTACATAAACTAATTATACATGTAAATTCCTGAATAACTATATATCAAAGAAAAATTATAACAAAACTTTAGAATAATCATGTATATTATTCCACTATTGTATTACATTTAGTTATACAATATAAATGCTCCCTTGATTAATCCATAAAAATTATAATTCAATACAATTTATTGAAATATAGGAGAATATAATGGAGTGGATTAGAGCAACAGAATTGGCAAAAATTAAGGGAGTATCAGATAGAGCAATTAGAAAAGCTATTATCAGCGGTAAATATAAAGGACACAAGGTCTGTCAAAGATATGAAGTATTAGTTGCGTCAGTTGAAGAAGAATTGCAAGAAAAAATAAACAACCTGTATACTCCAAAGACTAATAATTCTGATTATGAAATTCCGATAAGCGAGAAAAGCAAAAAACGGGCATTGACTAAATTTGATATTGTAATGCAATGGCGAAAGTTTTGTATTAATTATAAAGGCAAGAAGGTTGATGCTGTTAAAGAATTTGTCAGTGTCTATAATACAATGACTTCAAAAGAATTTTCTTATGAAAATTTAAATAAAATTAGTATTTCAACAATATTGCGATGGGATAAAACCCTTAAAGAAAACGGCGATAATTGGGAATCCTTAGCTCCAAAATATAAACCGCACTCTTATAATGAAAGTTTTTCGGAGAAAGAAACAGTATTAAAAATTTTGTTAAATCCCAATTAACCCAATATAGGCAAGGCTATTAAGCTGACAAAACACATTTTATCGCAGCAAGGAATAACTAAATTTGCCAGTGAAATGACTTATCGAAGATTTGTTTCAAAATACAAACAAGAGCATTATGACATGTGGGTATTTGCTAGAGAAGGTGCAAAGGCACTAAGAGATAAAGTTATACCATATATAGAAAGAGATATTTTAAAATTAAATGTCGGAGATGTTTTAATTGGCGACGGTCACAGACTAGCATTTGAAGTTATAAATCCGTTTACCGGAAAGCCATGCCGACCGACAATTACTGCTTATCAGGATTGGAAATCCGGTGCAATGATCGGCTTTGAAGTTATGCTTGAAGAAAATACCCAGTGTATTGCTTCAGCATTAAGAAATTCAATTATTACATTAGGCAAATACCCTAAATTTGTTTACCAAGATAATGGAAAAGCATATAAGGCAGACTATTTTACAGATGATAATCCTGCTA
>CALUSW010000090.1 GCA_944323535.1 Candidatus Gastranaerophilales bacterium
CTGAAATACTTTTCGAGTACCCTCCCTTATAAGCCTCCTTTTAGTCGCAAACAAGAGGAGCTGTAAATTCAGCGGCAAACAAAACAAATTGTCTTACCGGACTTGTTTTACAAATCTACCATAGATAGCAGCAGGATTTATTAAAATAGCAAAATTTTTATATCATTGTTTTTCTTATATTACTTTTTGTCTTTTCTATGTTTTTTATTCTTTTCTCAACATCTTTTATCTGTTTTGCAAGTACTTTTCTTTGTTCCTTTATTAATTGATATTGTGTATCTACTTCCTGATATTTGGCCTTGTAGTCTAACAATTGGTTTCGTATGTTAACCTGTGCGCTGTCAAGTTCAAATAAAGCATTATTGAAATTTCCTGATTGCTCGGAAACAGCATCCTGTGCAAGATTTGAATTTGATTGGATTTCTGAACTGATTTTTATATTTGATGGCAGTTTAGCTGCAGATCCTGCTGTCGGACTTGAATTTACTTTTGAGACCGGTATTTCGTTTATTGTCGGATATTCGGTAGGGTCAAATACCATTCCGTCTGCGTATGCTGCTGCGGATAACGTAAATAAAAATAAAGCAGCTAATATAAAATTCTTTTTCATATTTTCTCTCCCGTAATCTTTACTTTATTAATATTAAATCATTCTTTTACACTGTAGTTCAATCCTATAAATAATTGATAATTTTACTTATTGGTTTTAGAATTTTAAGATAGACTTTGAACGGTTTCAAACAAAATGCAGGAATTTATTAAAAATTTAAAATGTGAATATTCAGAAAAAATTTCAGCACTTATAAAAAAGAAATGTTCTTTTGCTATAAGCGGAATAACTAATTGTGCAAAACTTGTTATTTTATCCCGCCTGCTGGTAAAATATTCACAAAAAATTGTTTTTATTACAGAAACCGAACAAAATGCACTAAAGTTTCAAAATGATATAAAAAACCTGACAGGGAAACAAGCTGTTGTTTTTCCATATCAGGATGGTTCGATTTATGATACAAATTCAAAAAACCTGTATAAATATGCAAAACAAACAGAAATCCTTAATAACAGCGAAAATTATGAAATGATAATAGTTCCGCAAAAGGCTTTATTTGAAAAATTTCCGGATAAAGACTTTTTTGAGGAAAATAATATAACAATAAAAATTAATGATGAGATAGATGTTGATAAACTTGCGTTAGAATTTGTAAAACTCGGCTATAAAAGAAAAACACTTGTTGCCGATATCGGAGAATTCAGTATAAGAGGAGATATAATAGACATTTTTCCTTTAAGTTCTCTGCCATATAGAATAGAATTATGGGGCGATACCGTTACCGATATAAGAGTATTTAATAATTCCAATCAAAAAAGCGTAAAAAAAGTTACATCGGCTATAATTCAGCCTGTATATAAATTTATTCTGAATGACGATTCTTATAAAAAAGTAGAAAATTTAATTGATGATGAAGATGAAAATCAAACAGAGCTGCTTGAAAATATACGCAGTAAAAATTATTTTGAAGGCATTGAATACTATGAATCTTATTTTAACGGGGACTTAACCGTTCTTTCCAGACTTATTTCAAAAAATTTTATTTTTGTTTTTGATGATTATACCCAGTTTAAATCGAGATATGAAAATACGGATGAAAATCTTGAGCAGCAGTATGAAGAGAATATAAAAACAAAACTTTCTCTTCCGCTGCAAGCCAAAAATCACCTTAATTTAAAAGATTTTTTAATAACAGTAAGCAGTTATACAAAAATTTATTTTGATAATCTGCTCTCTGATGAATTTGATATTAATATAGAGTTTAACACGGAATTAATTCCCTATTTTGCGTCAGGTCTTGAAGAAATTGCGGAATTTATATTAAAAAAATTAAAAGAGCGCTACATTATAATTGCGGCAACCGACTATAAACAAAGAATAGAAGAAATATTAAAAGAATATGAAATACCGTTTTCATATAAATTTGAAGATAAAAATGCAGTATATATAACGGATAATATAGTGTATGGCGGCAGCATAATTGAAGATTGCAAACTAATAATAATTACAGATAAAGAGTTTTTTAATAAACGATCTAAATATATAACCGGAGCAAGATATAACTATAAACGTGAGAACGCTGATTTTATAGAAACCCTTAATGATATAAAAGAAGGTGACTATATAGTCCATATGGTTCACGGTATAGGTATTTTCAGAGGGCTTTCAAAACAAATTATAGATAATGAAGAAAAAGACTATTTAACCCTTGAATATGCACGTGGAGATAAACTTCATATCCCCGCAGAACAGATAAATATGCTCTGCAGATACCGCGGTTCCGGCAATGTTTTGCCTCCGCTTTCCAAAATGGGCGGGAATGACTGGAAAAATACAAAAACCAGAGTTAAAAAAGCTGTTGAAGATGTAGCTCAGGATCTTATTAACCTTTATGCACTAAGAAAATTATCAAAAGGATATGCTTTTGAACCTGATACAATCTGGCAGTATGAAATGGAAGATTCATTCGGCTATACGGAAACACCGGATCAGATGAAAGCAATAAATCAGACAAAAGCGGATATGGAATCTGATAAACCCATGGACAGGCTTATATGCGGTGATGTCGGATTCGGGAAAACAGAAGTTGCGCTCAGAGCTGTATTTAAGGCTGTAATGTCTTCAAAGCAGGCGGCAATAGTTGTTCCTACAACAATTCTTGCAATGCAGCATTATCAGACAATCTCGGAAAGATTCAAACCTTTTCCCGTAAAGGTTGAATTTTTATCAAGATTTAAAACTCCTAAAGAGCAAAAGGAAGTAATAAGAAAGCTTGTACTCGGTGAGATTGATGTAATAGTAGGAACTCACAGGCTTTTACAGGATGATATTCAGTTTAAAGATTTGGGTTTGCTTGTAATAGATGAAGAACATAAATTCGGAGTAAAACATAAGGAAAAACTAAAACGTCTTAAAAAGAATATAGATATATTAACCATGTCGGCAACACCTATTCCGAGAACTCTTTATATGTCGCTTTCCGGTATAAAAGATATGAGCATAATTAATACACCGCCGACCAACAGGCTTCCCGTTAAAACCTTGGTTACGGAATTCAAAGAGAACATTGTAAAAAATGCCATAAACTATGAAATAGAAAGAGAAGGGCAGGTTTTCTACCTTTATAACAGAGTTGAAAGTATTTATGAGTTTGCCCGCCAATTAAAAGACTTAATGCCCAACATAAGACTTGCTGTTGCCCATGGACAAATGGATAAAAATGAACTTGAAACAATAATGACGGATTTTTTGAATAAAGAATATGATGTCCTTTTATGTACTACCATTATTGAATCAGGACTTGATATTCCTAATGCTAATACAATAATAATACATAATGCGGACCGTTTCGGACTTGCACAGCTATACCAGATAAGAGGAAGAGTCGGAAGAACAGACAGACAGGCATTTTGCTATTGTTTTTATAAAAAAGCAAATGAACTTACTGCTGACGCAATTAAAAGACTGCAATATATTAAAGAATTTACTACATTGGGCAGCGGATACCAGATTGCAATGCGTGATATTGAAATAAGAGGAGTCGGTAATGTTTTAGGTACAAAACAACACGGACAAATGGTAAATGTCGGTTTTGATACATACTGCCAGCTTCTGGAAGAAGCGATAGAAGAAATTCAAAACGGAAAAGTCGAAGAATATAAACCTGCAATTGTTGATATAAATGTTACGGCATATATTCCCGATGAATGGGTAGGTTCTAAAGAACAAAAAATGATAGAATATAAACGGCTGGCGGATGTTAAATCCTCCGCCGAGCTTGATGCGATTTGCTCCGAATGGAAGGACCGCTTCTCTAAAATGTCAGAGCCTGTTCAAAATCTGATTAAGCTTGTTCAATTAAGACTTCTTGCAACTCAAGCCGGAATTTCATTAATACGTGAAATTGATTCTTCTATAAGAATATATACAAATCTTTCAAAAGGGGAATGGAATATAATAACGGCAAAGGCTGACAAAAATATTACGAAATATATTAAGTTTACACTCGCCCCGAATACCTGTACTGACGGTAAAAGCATATTAATAATTAATAATAAATATTTAAATTTTGAAGAAATATTTAACATTCTGTCTAATTTATTTTATCATATATTAAAGATAGAATATGATTATAATTCAAATAATAACGATTAGTTAGTCTAAGGAGAAATATATGAACAAATTAAAAATAGCGGTATTTGCACTCATGGCAATGTTTATTTTTACAGGTTGTTCTCTTAAAAAGAATGATAATGACTTAATAAAAATCAATGATACGGTTATAACGAAAAGCGAGTTTGATAAAGCATATGAATCGGTAACTTCTAACAATATGTTCGCACAAATGGGGATTGACCTTAAAAAAGATCCTGATAACGTTTTTGCCTTAATGCTTAAAGAAAAAGTAGTTTCGGAACTTCTTGTTAAAGCTCTTTTAAACGATGAAATGGAAAAAAGAAAAATAACGGTTTCAAAAGAAGAACTTGAAACGGGAGAAAAAGAAATTGTAGACAGATTTGGTACAAAAGACCAGTTTATGCAGGTCTTAAAACTTAATGGCGTTACTTATGATAAATTCAAAAAAGATTTAAAAGATGAAATCAGACTGAAAAAATTTGTTGACTCCATTGCAATGGTTTCAATCGGCGAAACGGAAGCTAAAAAATATTATGATGAAAATATTGATAAATTTAAATATCCTAAAAGAGTCAGAGCTTCTCATATATTGATTGCGGCAAACCCTGATCAGATAAAAGCAACCCTTAGAAAAGATAATAAAGGAATAACAGATGAAGAATTAAATGTAAGATTTGAATTACAGATGCAAGAAAGACTTCAAAAAGCAGAAAGTATTCAAGCACGTGTGAAAAAAGCTCCTTCAACTTTTGCAAAAGAAGCTAAAGAAAATTCACAGGATGCAGCAAGCGCAATCAGAGGCGGAGACCTGGGCTTTTTTGCCAAGGATGAGATGGTTGAAGCTTTTGCCAACAAAGCATTTGAAATGGCTCCTAATACAATAAGCGAAGTTGTTCAAACTCCTTACGGTTATCATATCATTATGGTAACAGACAGAAACGAAGCAGGAACTTTATCTTTTGAACAAAGCAAAAAAGATATCATTAATTATCTTGAAAGTCTTGATAAAGTTTC
>CALUSW010000091.1 GCA_944323535.1 Candidatus Gastranaerophilales bacterium
ATAATAATGTCTCTTTTGGCAGGAATAAAGAAAATGATGAATCCGGAATTCCATTTTTCGTTTTGTCAAATAATGCAGGGAACGCGGAAAAAGTTTTTAGTGAAATCACTCTGGAATCAGGGGAAAAAGTTAATTTAACAATAAATAAGGATATTATTGATACATTTTTAAAAACAAAAGATGGTGATATTGATGTAGAGGTATTACAAAAATTTATATCAGTATATAAGGCAGTTTTGCAGGACATTGCCCATAAAAATTATATCCAAAAAGACTTTTTAACTTCAATAATTGAAGGAAGAAATAAGAGTTCTTCTAAGACTAATATTACATATTTAAAACCGGAAGATGAGGCCAGAGAAGCTCTTTTAGCTTCTATTTCTAAGCCTGAAGAAGATTTTATATTTTCATTTTTTAACGGTATTAATAATGAACAGACGAAAATACGCTATGCATCTTTACTATTGGAACAGATTGGAAATAATCCCCAATTAAGAAATGATAAAGCTATGCAGCACACAATATATTTGTTTGATATCTGCAAAACCATAAACGGATACGATTTTACAGATTTTGAAAAGAAAATGGAAATTGTTACGTGTCTTGAAGATTTACAGCAAAATTATGGCGGAATTGACTATGAAAATTTATCAAATGATATTATAGATGCTTCAAAAGATGAAAATGGATATTTCAATTCGGATTTTGCCCGGGCTTTATGTGAGACTATAAAAAATACCGATGTCTTTGATATAGATAAATTAGTTCCGCACAGATGCAGTATTTTGACTATGTTTACGGATATTGATAAAGAACATACAAAACAAATTATGGATAGTATTGTTAATTTATCGGCTATTTTTTCTATAGATGATAGCAGCAACAGTTTTGAGAGTATTTTTGCACAATCATTTAATCCTGTTACTGAAAAATTTGATGAAACAGCTTTTAAAATGCTTATGGAAATAACCAAACGGGTTAATGATTTTACAGAAGATTTTCCGGTTGAAACAATGGAGGATTATGTGACTTATGTAAAACTTCGTCCTGCATTGATAGGTTATTATTTTGATTTAATAAAAGATAAATATACAGGCAATATCAAATCTGATGCAATTTCTCCGGAAGAATTCCTTGATTTATTATAATCCCGATAATTTTGCTACAGATTTGTAAAATATATATATTCGAACAAATCTAATTTACGTCCCGGGATGCTTGACTGCTCGTGATAAACAGGTTTTAGCCATGATTATTTCGCTCTTTACAAACCGACCCGGCTGCATGCTCCTTTTATAGTGAACTTTTCTTTTGATGTACTTAATAAGTCGCCAGTCTGCCGAAAAATATGAAGCATTTGAGGTTGAGATGAGAATTTAGTAAACGCCTGAAATTATTGGCTGTCTGTATTCAACAGAATTAATTGAGTGTACATCCGTAACAACAGAAGGCGGCATTATATGCCATTTATATACTGCGCATTTTGATTTCCAAAAGAATTTATTTATCCATTCTTTTTTTTGTTCAATAGAAATATTATGTTCTAATTCATAATAGAATTTATGGTTTAATAAATCATCAAATCCAAAACCCTGCGTTTCAATATACCATATAATTTCATCAAGAAATTCATAAGGCATATTTTCTTCCTCTGCACAAACGGTTTTGCCTGTTAAAGGATTAATTTTAAGTTCGGCTCCGGGTGGTTTTTCCAGAATCGCTTGCGGTATGACATTTTTTATCTTTCTGTTTTGATTTAAAAACTCGCCAAGAGCAAATAATTTAGTCTTTGTAACATCAGCGATGGGGGCAAATCCGCCTGACATATCACCGTTTACCGTTGCATATCCGATGTATGCCTCCGATTTATCACTTGTTGCTACCGGCAGCATTTGTTTATATTCGTTAGAAACACTCCAGAGAATTGTAGCTCTTAGTCTTGCCTGAAGATTTTCTATAGTAGTTGATTTATCGAATTTCTCGCTTTTAACATTTTGAAATGCAAAACCGAGCATAGACTTTAAAGGATCAAGTGCTTCTGCAAGAGGTATTTCGAAAAAATTAATCCCGAGATTTGCCGCCAGTGATTTTGCATCATTTTTACTTTCAGCGGATGTTATTCTGCTGGGCATTGATATTCCCCATACATTTTCTTTGCCTAAAGCGTCTGTAAGTAATACCGCACATATAGAAGAATCAAGCCCGCCTGATAGTCCTAAAACAGCTTTTTTAAATCCGTTTTTACGGAAATATTCTTTTATGGCAAAAACAATACTTTTATAGGTTCTATCCAAATCATTTTTATAATCAAGTTTGAAGTTATCAAAATCGATTTTTTCTTTCATTCCTATTGGAATAGGATTAATATTTCCTTTCAGATTATCTGTGGTAATAAAATCTTCTTCAAAAATTTTCCCCCTGAGTGTAAGATTGCCGTTTTTGTCATAAATTCTTGATAATCCGTCAAAGCAAAGATTGTCGGCATATCCTGCCTGATTGACATAAATATAGTTTACATTGTATTTAGACGCTATAGAAGAAAATAGAGCGTTTTTAATATATTCTTTTCCGCATCTTGTAGGAGAACATGAGCAATTGATAAGTGTATCCGGTTTTTGCTCCATTATTTCCGCAACGGGGTCAATACTGTATATACATTCATCTTTAAAAAATGATTTATCGTTAAAACTGTCTTCACAAACCAGAACACCGTATTTTTCGCCATTTATTTCAAATATTTCAGACATTTTGTCAGAAGGTTCAAAATATCTGTAATCATTAAATTCGCAATAATTGGGCAGCAGACGTTTTCTCACCGTATTTATTATCTTGCCGTTTTGAATAACCGCAACGGAGTTATAAAAAGGTTTTTTATTTGTATTTTTTGTCGGTTCTGCAAACCCGATAAGAGCGGTAATATCGTTTGTGAGAGCCGCAATTTTTTCTAATGATTTAAGCTGCCTTGTTATAATTGATTTATGCCGCATGAAAATATCGCCGAACGGATACCCCATAAGCGCAAGCTCGGGGAATATAATTAAATCGGCATTTTGTTTTTTAGCTTGTATAATGCAATTTATTATTTTTTCTTCGTTATAGCTTATATTTCCGGCTATTGTATTAATTTGTGCCAAAACAACTTTATTCATATTTTAATTATTATATGAAAAAAAAAATAGTCAAAGTTTTTCTAAAAACCAAAAAATGCAATTTTTGTAAAAATACCCAAGTTAAGCATAAAAATGGTCAAAATAACAAACATTGCACTAAAAAAATTGCAAAATAAGCAAAAAATTAATGCAATTTTTGCAAAAACACAAAATTTTACTTGTTATTTTTTCAACATGTATTTATAATAATTTAAGTTAGTTTATAAAAAGGAAAGGTGCTTACATGGCCGAAAAAAAAGTTTATACTGCTGAAGAAATTAAGAAGATTGTAAAAGACAAAAAGGTTGAATTTATTAAACTTCAATTCTGTGATATTAACGGACAGGCAAAAAATATGTCGCTGCCGAGTTCTCAGATTGATAAAATCTTAAATAATGAATGTATGCTGGATGGTTCTTCAATTAAAGGTTTTAGAAATATTGAAACATCCGATATGTATTTTTATCCCGATTTAAAAACATTTACCCTTTTGCCGTTCAGAGAAGATAAACAAAACGGAACGAATGTTGCAAGAATTATATGTGATATACATAATCCTGACGGCACTCCGTTTGAAGGCTGTCCGAGAGCTAATCTTAAAAGAGTTATTAAAAAAGCAAAAGATATGGGATTTGAAATGAATGTCGGTCCGGAAGCGGAATTCTTTTTGTTTAAAAAAGATGAGAACGGACATCCGACCACACAAACCCATGACAGAGCCGGATATTACGATGTTGCCCCTGATGATATGGGTGAAAATATCAGAAAAGAAATAGTAAGAACAATTACGGCTATGGGTTTTGAAGTTGAAGCAAGCCACCATGAAGTTGCTGACGGACAGCATGAAATTGACTTTAAATACGAAGATGCACTAACAACGGCAGATAATATTCTTACTTTCAGATATGCGGTAAAAGCGGTTGCAAATAAAATGGGAGTTCACGCCACATTCATGCCTAAACCGATATTTGGTATTAACGGTTCCGGAATGCATTGTAATTTATCTTTATTTAAAGACGGTAAAAATACATTCTATGATCCGCAAAGAGCGCATGAACTGTCGGAAACGGCTTTATATGCAATCGGCGGTCTGTTGGCGCATGTTAAACAATTTACGGCTGTTACAAATCCTACGGTAAACAGTTATAAACGTATTGTACCTGGGTATGAAGCTCCCGTTTATCTGGCATGGTCATTGGCAAATCGTTCGGCATTAATAAGAGTTCCCGCTAAAAGAGGTAATGCAACAAGAGTAGAGCTGCGTTCGCCCGATCCTTCCTGCAATCCTTATTTAGCTTTAGCTGTTATATTAGAGTCAATTCTTGACGGAGTTGAAAAGAAAACAAAACCGCCGTTAGATATAGATAAAAACATCTTTAAGATGGATGATAAAGAACGTAAACGTGCAAAAATAGAAACTCTTCCGGGAAATTTGCATGAAGCTTTAATGTTGATGAAAAAGAGCGCCATTGTTAAATCTGCACTCGGCGAGCATATTTTTAAGGAATTCATGCAATCTAAATTAAAAGAATGGGAAGGATATAGAACCGCTGTTACACAGTATGAACTGGATATGTATCTGGAAAGATATTAATTTGATACCGGATTATATACTTTCTTTTATAGTTATAAAAAAGGGCTTGTTTTTTCAGGCTCTTTTTTTTATTTTTTAACAGTTGAAAAAAACAAATGTTTGTTATAAAGTTGAAATACAAATGGCGGGCATCGCCAAGCGGTTAAGGCCTCGGATTGTGGTTCCGATATACGTGGGTTCGAATCCCACTGTCCGCCC
>CALUSW010000092.1 GCA_944323535.1 Candidatus Gastranaerophilales bacterium
ACCGGTTTTGCCCTTAAAAAAACTTTATGTTATGATGAAGCAGAGGGAGATTTTTCTAAGTGCCAAGAAAAAAATGTATTGAAATTGTTTTAGATGTCGAAACAACCGGACTCGATTACACAAAAGAGAAAATGGTAGAATTTGCAGCTATCCGCCTTGAAAACGGTAAAATGAAAGACCGCTTTGAAACATTAATAAATCCCCGGCAGCATATAAGAAAATCAAGTATTGCAGTTCACGGAATAACAGAAGAAGATGTTAAAGATGCACCTACCGAAGAAGAAATCATGCCCGCAATTTTGGACTTTATCGGCGATTATCCGATAGTAGCCCACAATGCAATATTTGACTATTCTTTTATTAATGAAGCAAGTTTAAGACAAACCGGAAAACCAATTTCAAACCCGAGAATCGATTCGCAGATGATGTTTAAAGAAGTTTATCCGGAACTGGAATCATGCGGGCTTGAGAGTTTAATGAATAAATTTAATGTTGAATTTTCCACACGCCACAGGGCAATGGCAGACACGGAAGGACTTGCAAAAGCATATCCCGAATTAAAAAAACTGTATGAAAAAAAATACGCCTGGCAAATTCAACAGCTTGATAATGTTGACTATCTTTTTGAAAGATATCTGAGAATACAACAAGCTGTGCAGATGATGCAATCTGAAATGCAGGATTTAAAATCAGTTTTCAGGCTTTATTTCGAACAAGGCGGTGAAAGTATACATTCACCCCATGGGGAAACTCTTATTTATCAATCTAAACAAAGTTATACTTATGATTTTGTTGAAATAAAAGATATCCTGGATGAAATAGGAGCACTGCCTAAAGCAGTTAAATTAAACAATAATTTCATAGACAGGCTTATTGCCTCCGGAAGTATAAATAAAGAGGTTAAAGAAAAGCTTGCAAATGCAAGGCAGAAATTATCGGAAACCAGAAATCTGCATATTATAAAATCAGATAAAAAATTTGAACATGTATAATCTCAATACGGTATTAAAGTATAAATTCCCTGTTTAATCTACGAGAAGAAATGACCTCTTTTGGAATTTAAAGTTATATTGTCAAAGGAATATAATCTTGCAGGTCTTTTAGAGCCTATTTTTGTATATTCATTTAACTCTTTCAAAACGGCACCGGATAAAACTTTTTTCCTGAAATTGCGCTTATCAAGCTTCATATCCAATATTAATTCATAAGACTTTTGCAATTCTGTCAATGTAAATTTTTCCGGTAAAAGCTGGAATGCAATAGGACAGAATTCCAGACGTTCTCTCATTCTTTTTATTGAATATTCAATAATTTCTTTATGGTCAAAAGCCAGTGTAGGGAGATTATACACTTCATGCCACTGTACCTCTGTAATACCCTGCGAATTATCAAAAGACAATTTAATGTCATCACTTCGGATAAGAGCAAAATAAGCACAGGTAATTACCCTTGAACTCGGATAACGCAAAGGATCGCCGAACGTATACAACTGTTCAAGATAAATATTATCAACATTTGTTTTTTCTTTTAAAATTCTTAATGCGGCATTATCAAGATTTTCAGATAATCGTATAAACCCTCCGGGGATTGCCCATCTGCCCTTAAACGGTTCATTTGCACGCTTAACAAGCAGCACTTGAAGCTTATTCTCTTTTATTGTAAATATCACAACGTCGGTAGTAATTTCGTGTGTTTTTATCTCCTGAAACATACTCTAAATCCCCTGACTTGATAAATAAGACTTTAAAACAGCCTCCTGCTGCATCCTAAAATCAGACTCATCTGTAATATAATTAATATCCTTTACTGAACTATTATATTGCGCAATTACAGGATCCGGATTATTTTTAAGATTGTTATAACTGCTCATTATGGAGGAAACAAATTTTCTTGTTTCGCTAAAAGGAGGTATTCCTTTATACTTTTTGACATTTCCGGGACCTGCATTATAAGCAGCCAACGCAAGCTCCATTGAACCAAACATTTTATACATCATCTTATAGTAGGTTATTCCGCCTTTTATATTCTCATGAATATGATACGGATTATATCCCATTCTCTTTGCGGTTGCCGGCATGAGCTGAAAAACACCGATAGCTCCGTATCTGCTTTTCTTTTCATGACAAAATCCGGACTCAGCTTTCGCAATACTAAGCGCAATAGCAGGATCCAGTCCCATTTCTATGGAATGTTTTACGATTAATTCTTTTATCGTGACTTTAGAAACAGCCTGCGCTGCCGACTTTAAAGGAAAACCTACTAACATAAACAAAACAGTAAAAACATATATAAATACTTTTCGGGTCATGTAAATCCTCTACGCTTATTTATACGCTTTAAAGTTGTGTTAATAAGATATTATTACAAAAATATAAAATTTCAAGTACAGCAAAGTACAGGTATTTATAGCATTACAACTTGAATAGAAATATTAAAATACCTAATCCAGAAGTGTATCTAAAACCTGCGCATCCGATGCGGCTTTCTTTGTATCAAACAGCATGTTTCGTTTCATATAACTTCTTAAAGCTTCTCTTATCAACTCGCTTCTCGTTCTCTGTTCATTACTGGCTATTTCATCTATCTGGTTTAAAAATTTATCAGGGATTGATAATAACACTTTTGCCATAATTTTTCCTTGTTCTCTCTTTTTATATTTAGTTAATATAATTTTATGAAACCTGTCTATTATATATTATTATATACTATTAATTCAATATAGTCTATAATTTATGAGTAAGAATAACGAGGACAAAACAATGGAAAAAATAAGAAAAGAAAACAAATTGATTGATTTATTCTGCGAATTAATATCAATACCTTCTCCATCTTTGAAAGAAGATAAAGTTGCCGACAAAATTATCTCTATTTTTAAAAATCATAATATTAAAGCATGTAAAGACAATTACGGAAATGTAACCGCCAAAATTGAAGCAACGGATAAAACAAAAAAACCGCTGCTTTTAAGTGCACATATGGACGTCGTGGGAGATAATTCTCCCGTTAACTTCAGATTAAACGGAGATTTTATTGAAACGGATAAAACAAGAACTCTGGGAGCAGATGATAAAGTGGGCGTTGCCGCAGCAATTATGCTGGCAATTGAACTTGAAAATAATAAAGAATTCAAACACGGCGGACTTGAAATTATTTTTACAAAAGATGAAGAACAAAATATGACAGGCATCCACAACGTTAATATGAACGAAATTGAAGCGGAGCACATTCTTGTATTGGATGCGGATAAACTCGGTCAGGTATTAATTGCCGGGGCAAGCTATACAAAACTGATTGTTAACGTAAAAGCACTAAAAGGCGGACATTCGGGCATTGATATTGATGATAAAACACGTTTAAACGCCGGTAAATTAATAGCCGAACTTGTAAATGAAATACCTCAGGGCGTATACAAAAAAGATGAAATGGGCGTTGTTACCTCCATAAATCTCGGGGTTATTATCGGCGGCGGTATTGAAGCTGCAATTGACAATATTAAGTCAGCGGATATATTAAGCAATAAATATACCGATTATATTCTTGATAATGCCGTAACAAACATAATAAATACAAAAGCAGGCGCTGCATATTCAATCAGAAGTTCAAGCAAAGAATTTGAACAAAATCTGATTAATGAAATAAAAGAAATTACGGAAAGATTTAACAATAAATATGAATCTCTTGCAGCTGCGAATGTTACAACAATAGAGCATTTGCCGCCGTTTGAAAAAAGCGATGATAAAACTATTATCAATGCGGCAATACAGGCAGGTGAAGCTGCTGATGTTAAATTAGATATATCTTCTTTTCATGCAGGCGCCGAAACTCATATCTATGCAAACAATAAAAACAAATACGGCAAATCTTTTAAACCTGTTCTTGCAGGACTTGCCGATGTATATAATATGCACTCGACAGATGAAATGATAAACTACAAATCCTACCTTAAAGGCTATGAATTTTTAAAAGAATTCTTCAAAGCATTTAACAAATAAACTCAATGTAAAGAAATGTAAACATGAAAACCCCCTTGTATTTCAAAGGGTTTTCATTTTGTATATATAAAATATGCAATTTTTATTTCTCAAAAGTTTTTATATAAGTACGAGAGCTAATTAAAAAGAGGAATAAAAAATGGCAAGAGTTTTAATTTCAATGCCCGAAGAATTTTTAACAAAGATTGATGAAGTTGCTGAAGGTGAAAATCGTACAAGAAGCGAACTTATTCGTGAAGCATTGAGAACGTATATTCACAAGCAAAAAGTTAAAGAAAATGCCCTTGCTATCAAAAATGCAAGTATACTTGAAACTTTGCTTGATTAAAAAGATTAAGAGCGTACTACAGACTGGGAAAAGATTTGGGGAAAATGAAAAAACCTGCCTAATTACGGCAGGTTTTTTATTTTATAAAATGCAGACTGCTGCATGATTAACAAATTATTATTTTAAGTCATTCAATTTCTAATTATCTTTATATTTTTAAAAATTAAAACGAATATGGTGTAATAAAAAAAACAACTTGCTATTTATATTTAATTATCATAATCTTGAACTATTTTATTTAGTAAAATAGTTATATTTTTCATTTTTTTGTTTAAATAATCTAGT
>CALUSW010000093.1 GCA_944323535.1 Candidatus Gastranaerophilales bacterium
ATTAAAGTGTAAATGTTGAATTTTCACTTTAATACGACACTGGATTATATATAAACAAAAAAGACACTTTATAAAGTGTCTTTTTTGTTTATGCAATTTCTTCATTTGTTTTAAGCTTTGGAATGTTTTCTTCCTTATTCTTTTGCTCTTCATTTTTGGTCGGGAGCTTTATGAGTTCAGCAACAGTATCTTTTTTCTTTTTTACCATATCTGCCGTTACCGTAAATTCTTTTACTCCTTCGCGCTCGGGTATTTCATACATTATATCGAGCATTATTTCTTCCACAATTGAGCGCAGAGCTCTTGCTCCGGTTTTTCTTTTAATTGCTTCTTCTGCAATTAAATCAATAGCTTCAGGCTCAAATTTTAAATCCACGCCGTCCATATTTAATAAACATTGATACTGTTTTATTAATGCATTTTTAGGCTGGGTCAATATATTTTTCAGCATTGCTTCATCTAAAGGATCCAAAACTGCATATACAGGAACTCTTCCTATAAATTCGGGAATTAAACCGAATTTAAGCAAGTCTTCGGGCTGGAGTTTCTTTAGCATTTTTGCGGCTTCCAGTTCTTTTTCCGCCTGTGTTTTTGCCATGCCCGCACCAAAGCCTATTGTTGTTGAATCTCCTGCGCGTCTTTCAACAATTTTGTCTAATCCGACAAAGGCACCGCCTACTATAAATAATATATTAGCGGTATTTATCTGGATAAATTCCTGATGAGGATGTTTTCTGCCGCCTTGAGGGGGTACATTTGCCACGGTTCCTTCTATCATTTTTAAAAGTGCCTGCTGTACGCCTTCTCCGGATACATCTCTTGTAATACTGGTATTTTCGGATTTTCTTGAAATTTTATCTATTTCATCAATGTATATAATGCCTCTTTCAGCCTTTTGAGCATCAAAATCAGCATTCTGATAGAGTCTTAACAGAATATTTTCAACATCATCGCCTACATATCCGGCTTCCGTTAATGTTGTTGCATCAGCAATTGCAAACGGAACATCAAGCATTTTTGCAAGAGTTTGTGCCAGCAGAGTCTTACCGCTTCCCGTAGGTCCTACAAGAAGGATATTGCTCTTTTGAATTTCAACCTGTTTTTCATCCGATGATGCATTATGTGCAATTCTTTTATAATGATTATAAACAGCTACCGAAAGTACTTTTTTTGCGTCATCCTGTCCGATGATATATTCATCGAGATATTTCTTTATCTCATGCGGCTTGGGCACCTTTGTAATATCTGTTTCTTTTGCTTCGGTATCTTCTGCTTTTTCTTTATTTTCAAGAAACTCTTCATCTAAAATTTCATTGCACAATTCAACACATTCGTCGCAGATATATACATCGGGACCTGCGATTAGTTTTTTGACCTGCTCCTGTGTTTTACCGCAAAATGAACATTTAAGACGGCTGTCGTCATGTACTGCCATTAAATTATCTCCTGATTTGGTTTTGGCTGCGTATTTGCCGTTACGACTTTATCAATCATACCGTATTCTAAAGCTTCTTCCGGAGTCATAATATAGTCTCTGTCGGTGTCTTTTTCTATTTTCTTAATGGATTGTCCTGTATTTTTAGCCAGAATTTCATTTAGAGATTTTTTAATTCTGATAATTTCTGCAGCCTGAATCTCTATATCGGTAGCCTGACCTTGCGCACCGCCTAAGGGCTGGTGGATTAATACTCTAGAGTGCGGCAATGCCATTCTTTTTCCGGGTGTTCCCGAGGATAGCAAAAATGCACCCATTGAAGCAGCCTGTCCGAGACATATTGTTGATACGTCCGCTCTTATATGCTGCATTGTATCATATATCGCAAATCCTGCCGTTACGCTTCCGCCGGGCGAGTTAATATATAGCATAATATCTTTTTCCGGATTTTCACTGTCCAGTAATAACAGCTGAGCAACTATCAAATTTGCTACCATATCGTCTATGGGAGTACCTAAGAATATAATTCTTTCTCTTAACAGTCTTGAGAAAATATCAAATGATCTTTCTCCTCTGCTTGATTGTTCTATAACTACGGGTACGAAACTCATATATTTTCCCTTTCTAACCTGTATTTAATTATTTTTTGTAACTTACTTTTGCATTATCAATTAATATTCTGGTAACTTTTTCCGTTATAATCTGCTGATTGATTGAATGAAGCAGATTTACGTTTTTTCTTATTTCAGCAATAATATTATCTGCCGAAGTTCTGTATATGTTAGCCAAATCAACTATTTTAGATTGGATATCATCCTGTGTTACAGTTAAATTTTCATTTTGTGCGATTTTACCTACTATTAATGAAGTCTTTATTCTTTTTAGGGCTTCTTCCTTCATTTGTTCATAAACTTTTTGATGACCTTCTTGTTCAAGCATTTTATCAAAATTTCCGCCCTGCATATTTATTCTCTGCTTAAATTCTTCCATTAATGCTCTTACTTCGCGGTTTATCATTGAATCCTGAACATTTATCGGTGTTTTTTCAATTAAAACTTCAAATATTTTAGCGGCTGTTCTTTTTTCGTTTTCAGCTTTTGCTGTATTATCCGCAAATTTTTGTATATCTTCTTTCAGTGCATCTAAAGTTTCAAATTTTGAATTAACTTTTTTTGCAAATTCATCATTTATTTCAGGAAGAATTTTTTCTTTAATTGCATTCAATTTGATATTAAATTCAGCATCTTTACCTTGCAATTTTTCGTCGTGATATTTATCGGGAAATTTAACGTTGATTTTAAATTCTTCTCCGACTTCCCTGTCAACGAGCTGCTCTGCAAAGCCGGGAATAAAGTTTGAGTTTGCAATATCGAGCATATAATTTTTTGCGGAACCGCCTTTTATTTCTTCTCCGTCAACATACCCGTTAAAATCAATATTAACTATATCCGTATTTTTTGATTTTCTGTCTTTAATATCATTCAATGTTGAAAATCTTTCAGATAGATTTTTAAGTTCTTTTTCAATAACATCTTCTGCATTTTTATATTCTTCAATTTCAATTTCAAGACCTTTGTATTCGCTTAAGTTAACTTCCGGTTTGAGTTCAAATTTAGCAACAACCGTTAAGGAATTATCGTCTTTAAAATCATAAGATTCTATACTCGGAGCTGAAACCAGATCAAATTTATTCTCATCAATTGTTGTTTGAAATATAGAAGGAAGCAGGCTGTCTAAAACTTCTCTTTGTAATGCTGCTATACCTACATATTTTTCCAGAATATTTTTTGGTGCTTTCCCCTGTCTGAAGCCGGGGACTCTTACTCTCTGCGAAAGTTTTTTACATGCTTTATCATATTCCAGTGAAGAAACAGCAGGTTCTATTTCTATATTAAGTTTTACTTCGTTATTGTCTAATTTTTCAATTGTTACTGTCATTTTAAACCCTTTTCTATTTTTATTTATTTAACACATGCCCTTAATCAAAAATTATTAATTTACTACAGATAAATTATACCATAAATATAATTCTTTCAAATAAAATAGACTGTCCGAACAAAATTTCACTCACGCCGCTGGCTTATCGTGAAATTTTGAGAGTGGCGCATTGAAAAGCGGATTGCGGGCAGAAGGTGCAGCCTATTCGGCTTGCGATGAGCGAAATTCCGGACGGACGGAGTGAAACGAGTCTGAAAAGCAATAGCAAAGCTGACGGCAACGAAGTGAAGTCAGCGGCAGCAATGAGCGTAAAGGAATTTTAAGACAGCAAGACGAGCAGGGCAAAAACCCGTTTAATGCAAGCAACCAAGCAGGTGAGTATTAAAGTGGAAATGTTGAATTTTCACTTTAATACGACACTGGATTATATAATTTAGAGGAATTTACAAAACTAAAATTAAATATGCAATTACTTTCTTATATGCTATAATGTGCGTATGGAAGTATAAAAGGGGATTATTTATGAAAAAGCTGCTATCTGTTTTTTGTGTTTTTTGTGCAACAATGAATATTTCATTTGCATCTGCTTTCGGCGGATATGATGCAGGTGCGCTTAACAGCCAGTATATGCGTGATTTAAGAGTTCATGAAGCTGCAACAAGAGCCAGAAATAATAATAGTGCAATTATAAGTACAAAACAACTTCCAAAACAGGAAATTACAAATTCAGAATTAAAATCGGTAATTTTTATTAATAACAGTTCTATTCCTTCCGGTGAATTGTTAACTGTCGTACAGGATAAAATCGATAAGCCGATGAGCCCTGAGAATATTTCTGCTATAAGAAAAGATATCATGAAATATTATCAGCAGAAAGGTTATTATTCCGCTGTTGCCATGATAGCATCGCAGAATGATAAAGATGGTGAACTGGTTATTGAAATTCAGGAAGGCAGTAAAGATTCCATTCAAATTCAGGAATAGTTTGTCCGAGGAAAAATTCACGATAAGCCGTAGGCGTGAGTGGATTTTTTTTACAAAACGAACAGCAGAACCGCAGGTGATGCTTGTGAGCTTGTATCCGCCGCAGTGTAGCTGCCAGGT
>CALUSW010000094.1 GCA_944323535.1 Candidatus Gastranaerophilales bacterium
AGGGTCTGACCTGCTTGGAGTCTGGACTTTAATCCAACAGAATTGATAGAAAGGAACGAAAACAGAATTGCATAAGATATTTTACGGTTTTAAGATTTTATTCCTTATTGGTAAGATCCCGAAATAAATTCGGGATGACATAGAAAACCAACCGGTCACCCTGAACTTGTTTCAGGGTCTGACCGGTTTGATGTTTCATTTCCGGCTGGCAAGATTCCGAAATACTCTTTGAGCGTCTTCACTTGTAACCCTCCTTATATTCGGCAGTAAAAAAATGTAAATTCATTGTGATAATTTACAAAAGTACAAAAAACATATAATATATACTTGGTATTTTTGAATTTGTAAAGGAGACTAAATGAAAGATAATTTAAAAAAATACTTAGTTGAAGCTATCGGAACTTTTTTCCTTGTAATGACTGTTATATGTTGTTCGTATTCTGCGCAGGGTCTTGCTCCTTTAGCAATTGCCGGGGTTCTTATTGCAATTGTATATGCCGGAGGTCATATTTCAGGCGGACATTATAATCCTGCCGTATCTATTGCAGCCTGCATAAGAGGTGCTTTGCCCTTAAAACAGTTTATTCCTTACGCTGTTGCGCAGTGTTTGGGCGGAATTATTGCAGTTTGGATTTTCTATCTTATGATAGGACAAATTCAGGTTTTCAGACCCTCTGATTTTCAGGTTGTACCGCTATTGACGGCTGAAATATTGTTTACTTTTGCACTTTGCTATGTTGTACTTCAAACGGCAACAGTAAAAGAAACAAACGGAAATTCATATTTCGGGTTTGCAATCGGTATAACAGTACTGGCGGGTGCTGTTGCTGTAGGCGGAACGTTCTGCGCCGGTGCTTTTAATCCTGCAGTTGCCTTGTCTGTCGGAATGGTAAATGCTGTATCATGGAAACTTGCAGGTCTAACGATATTGGCAAATATAATCGGCGGTATTTTAGCTGCGCTTGCTTTTAAGCTTACCTATGCCGAAGTACAAGAATAAATTATAGATGTATAAATAAAATGACCGCCTGTTAAGGCGGTCATTTTGTATATATAATTTTATTTTACTACTATATTTACCAGTTTTGCCGGAACAACAATTACTTTAACTATTTGCCTGCCCATAGTAAGTTCTTTAATCTTATTGCTGTTTAATGCTGTTTTTTCAAGCTCTTCTTTTGGGGTTTCCGCATCAACTTCAATTCTGTCTTTTACTTTTCCGTTAATTTGAACAACCAGAGTAATTGTGCTTGTTTTTGCAAGATTTTCATCATATTCCGGCCATTTTAGTTTATGTACGGAGTCTTTGCCCCCTAAACCTTCATAAATTTCTTCCGTCATATGAGGAAGCACCGGCGCAAGAAGTTTTAAGAAAGTTACAACGGCATAACTAAATACTTCTTTATCTTCTTGCGAGAAGTCTTTTTTATTATTTAAGTAGTCATATATTACGTTTGTGAATTCTCTGTATTTTGAAATAACTGTATTAAACTGGAATTCATTTGCAATATCCTGCGAAATTTTCTTCACAGCCATATGTACTTCTCTTACAAGAGCATTATTTTCTTTTGACAGGTTTGATATATCCGGCAGATTATAATCAAGAATAATATTTTCCTGATAAGCCGAATAAATTTTCCACAATCTGTTTAAAAATTTATAACAGCCTTCAACACCCGCATCAGACCAGTCAAAATCTCTGTTCGGAGGTGAATCGGATAATATAAACAATCTTGCCGTATCGGCACCGTAATTTTCAAAAATTTCATCAGGATCTACGGTATTTCCTTTTGACTTGGACATTTTAGATCCGTCTTTTAAAACCATTCCCTGTGTCAGAAGATTTTTAAACGGTTCATCTATATTTATAATACCTAAATCTCTTAATGCTTTAGTGAAAAATCTTGAATACAGCAAGTGCAATATAGCATGTTCTATTCCGCCTACATACTGGTCAATCGGCGCCCAGTAGTGCAATATATCTTTATCAAAAGGAGCTTTATCGTTTCTTGCATCGGTATAGCGGTAGAAATACCAGTTAGAACACATAAAAGTATCCATTGTATCAGTTTCGCGCTCTGCAGGTCCGCCGCATATCGGGCATGTTGTATGTTTAAATGTTTCCGATGTGGCAACGGGAGATTTGCCCTTTACTGAAAAATCAACGTCTTCAGGCAATAAAACCGGTAAGTCTTCTTCATTAACAGGAACGGTGCCGCATTTAGGACAATATACAATCGGGATAGGTGTTCCCCAGTATCTTTGTCTTGAAATCAGCCAGTCGCGAAGACGGAATTGTACTTTTGCTTCTCCAAATCCGCCTTTTACAGCTTTTTCTATAATAACCTGTTTCGCTTTTTCATTATCAAGTCCGCTGCAATCTCCTGAATTTACAAGAACTCCTTTATCTGTATATGCTTCTTTTAACTCGGCAGCCGGATTTTCAGGGTTCTGAATAACTATTTTTATCGGGAGATTATATTTTTTAGCAAATGCGAAGTCTCTTTCATCGTGTGCCGGAACTGCCATTACAGCGCCTGTTCCGTACTCGGCAAGAGCATAATCGGCAGTCCAAACGGGGAATTCTTCTCCGTTTAAGGGATTAATTAAATGAGTTCCTAGCGGAACGCCGGTTTTTATTCTCTCTGTCGATAATCTTTCAATTTCTGACATTTTCCTTGCATTTTGTCTGTATGCTTCCACAGCTTCCTTATTTTCGGGGGTTGTTAACTTCTCAATATCTTTGTATTCGGGAGCTACAACAAGGTATGTTATACCGTATGCCGTATCAGGTCTTGTTGTATAAACAGGAACTTCAAGCCCTTCGATTTCTTTTACTTTAAATCTTAAAATGGCTCCTTGCGAACGGTCAATCCAGTTTCTTTGCATTGTTTTAACACTGTCAGGCCAGCCTTTTAATTTATCAATATCATCTAAAAGCTCCTGCGCATAATCTGTTATTTTTAAGAACCATTGAGAAAGATATTTTCTTTCCACCTGTCCGTCGCATCTCCAGCATTTGCCGTCAATTACCTGTTCATTTGCAAGAACGGTTGCACAATTGTTACACCAGTTGACAGCTGCTTCTTTTTTATAAGCAAGACCCTTTTTGAACATTTTTACAAAGAAATACTGTGTCCATTTGTAATATTCGGGCAGACATGTAGTAACTTCTCTGTCCCAATCAATCATTAGTCCGAGTGCTTTTAGCTGTTTTTTCATATATGCTATGTTATCAAGAGTCCATTTCTTAGGATTTGCACCGTGCTGAATAGCTGCATTCTCGGCGGGAAGCCCGAAACTATCCCATCCCATAGGGTGAAGTACATTAAATCCGTTCATTCTCTTATAACGTGCAATTACGTCGGATATAGTGTAATTTCTTACATGTCCCATATGCAGTTTGCCCGAAGGATAAGGCAGCATTGAAAGAACATAGTATTTCTCTTTATCAAAATCATTGTATACTTTATTTATTTTCGTTTCATCCCAGTGTTTCTGCCATTTTTTTTCTATTTCCTGCGGATAATATTTATCTTTAATCACTGCACTCTCTCCTAATGTATTATCTTTTAAAATTATATTCTAAACAAAGAAAATTTTGGAAAATAAATTATTAAGAAATATATACAAAAAATTAATCGTGTGCAATTTTTTTGAAGAAGATGTTTTTAAATATAAGTAAGGTTTATTTTGGAAGGTGGTTTTGTTATGGTAAGTTCAATTTCGTCAAATTATTCTGTTCCTTATACTACAGGATATTCATCGGCTGCATCTGCGCCAAAGACTTCTTTTAATAATATGTCAAATTCTATTGCTGCTGAAAAACATAAAACAGTGACTATTGACGGTCAAACTTATGATGTTGTTAAAGTGTTGGATGAAAAATCAGGATTGTCTACTTTACAGCCAAGCTATAAAGAAGTAGTTATTATTGACGGTCAGCAATATGATTTAGAAACGGTGTCAGATCCTATTGCCTGCGATAAAACGAAAGAAGTTGTAACTATCGACGGTAAACAATATGATGTTGATGATAACTCTTCGCTTCAAAAATTTGATATATTTGCATAAAAAGTTCTAATACCATCAAAAAAGATGCAGAAAATATTTTGATTTCTGCATCTTTTTTATTTTTATCCGTTTTAAACATATTAATTTTTCTGCAATTTTACAATGACAATGTTTGCTGCGTTTTATACTTATTTTTTATCTAATATCTTTCTATTAGTTACCGGAATATGTAATTTATACAAAAAATATTAATTTCGATAATGAAAATTCTTTACTTTTCCTTTTTTATAATTAAATCATTTTATATAGGAGATGATTAGTATATGGTTAAAAAATTTATTATTATTGTATGTTTAATTCTTCCGGTTTTATCCCTTCCTTGTTTTGCGCAAAATTTTGAGTCTGACAA
>CALUSW010000095.1 GCA_944323535.1 Candidatus Gastranaerophilales bacterium
ATATATATTGTGTTTCGGCTCTGTAATTTTAAGCAGCGGATTTATAATTTTGGGATTTAACAGTAATATAACGGCAGCATGCATTATTATGTTTTTTGTAGGGTTTGGAATGACTTCTTCTTTTACCTCGGACAGTACTCTTTTACAATCGGTTATTGATGATGATAAACGCGGCAGAGTTATGAGTATTTACACCGTTTGTTTTATGGGGGCAACATCTATAAGTAATTTTGCTGCGGGAAGCGTTGCACAAATTTTCGGAATTGCAAATACTTTTATAATTTTCGGATTGGTATTATTAATAGCCGCATTACTGTTTTTAATAAAATTCTGTCATCTTAATTTTCAATCACGGTTATAATAAGGTTTAAAAAACACGGATTGCACTTAATAATACAATCCGTGTTTTTTATTCGGATAATTTATTAAAATTATTTTAAATATGTTTTAAAGAAAGTTTCAATTTTATCAAAAGGTATTTTTTTTAAATTGTCATATAAATCTACATGGTTTGCATCTTTTACAATTAATAATTCCTTATTATCACCTTTTAGTTTTTTGAATGCGTCTTCACTAAAATATCTGCTGTGGGCCTTTTCTCCGTGAATAATAAGAACGGCATTTCTGATTTCACTGCTGTATTGCAATATAGGCATATTAATTAAAGATAAAGATGACGTTGTATTCCAGTTTCCGTTTGAGTTAATTGAACGTTCATGGAAACCGCGTTTTGTTTTGTAATATCCGTAATAATCCTGAACAAACTGCGGTTCATTGCCTGTGAGTTTATCAGGCAGTCCGGCGGCTTTTGCAAAAGTTTTATTTTTGTAATCTTCTGTTCTTTGTTTATTTAAGGTTTGTTTGAGTTCATAGCGCGCATTTTCATCCAGAGAGTCAAAATATCCGTTTGCGCTTACTCTCGTCATATCGTACATGGTAACGGCGACGGCAGCTTTAATTCTTGTATCCATTGCGGCAGCATTCAGACCGAAACCGCCAAAGCCGCAGATACCTAATATTCCGATTTTTTCAGGGTCAATATTTTTTTGATTGCTTAAAAAATCGACAGCGGCGCTGAAATCTTCCGTATTAATGTCCGGTGAAGCAACATTTCTGGGTTTTCCGGAGCTTTCTCCAGTATATGAAGGGTCAAATGCAAGGGTGATGAATCCGCGCTCTGCCAGAGTTTGAGCATATAATCCCGACGCCTGTTCTTTTACCGCGCCAAAGGGACCTGATATCGCAATTGCCGGCATATTTTTTGATATTTTACCTTTTGGAGTATATAGGTCGCCTGCCAGTTTTATACCGTATCTGTTTGTAAAGTGAACTTTTTTAATATTAACTTTTTCGCTTTTCGGGAAAGTTTTATCCCAAATATTTGTTTTTGCTTCGCTCATAAGGCTGCCTCCTGTAATAAATATAAATAATCCTATAAAAATCAATAGCTTTTTTAACATTTTTTACTCCTGTATTTTTAAAATGGAAATATAGAGTTTTTTATTCTAATACAACACCGGATTGTACGGGGGGGGGGAGAGAGAAACTAGATTATATTTTTGCCGGCATTATAGGCTTCTTTAAGTATATCGTTATGATTTTTTATATCATTTATGCCTTCGAGTCCAAATCCTTTAATTACACCTTTTAAAGAAGTTTTATCAAAACATTCAATCCAGCCGTTTAAACCTTTTAACGCACCGTCGGCAGAATAGCTTCCGTTATCTGCAGCAGCGGCAATTAAATAAATATCCCGAAACTTATAATCATCCGCAAATAAAGGATTTGTACGGTCAATCATAGTTTTCATCTGTCCGCTCATTTCATAATAATAAATCGGGGTTGCCCAGACTATAACATCGGAATGTTTCATTTTTTCAACTATGTCATTTGCGTCATCTTTAATGATACATTTTTTTGTTTTCTGGCATGCAAGACATCCTTTGCAGAAACCAAGATTTTTTTCTGCAAGGTAAATAATTTCACATTCATTGCCTGCTTCAACCGCTCCTTTCTCAAATTCTTTTGCAATTTGGTTTGAGTTTCCGTTAATTCTCGGGCTTGTTCCTATGATTAAAACTTTTTTAGACATATAATTCTCCTTTTTATATATTTTTATACCGCTGCAAATAAATAATTTCGGGCACATTCCAAAATAGTTTGCGCATATTCTTCATGCTTATTGTAGAAAATATGCGATGCATCTTTTATTATAATTATTTTATTATTTTCAGGTTTTTTGCAATATGAATTTATTTTCTTCATAAATCCTTCAGGGTCGTTATCGGTTAAACTGTCTTTTTCACCTATTACAAAAGCACCGTTGATTTTAATATTGTTTAAAGATTCTGTTTCTCCTTCGCTGCTTATAACGGGGCAGTTCTTTAAATTGTATGCATTATAAAAAGATAAAACGGTTTTTGCGGACATAGGCGAAAATCCTCCGAAAAGATAAGGAAGTATATCATTTTCCCTTCCTTCATCAGAATATTTTTGTGCAAGTTCAAGACAGTCTTTTACATTTGGCATAACGTTAAACCAATATGCCAGATCAACCGGCGAAGATATTATAAAATAATTAACAAAATTATCATTAGTATAGCCAAGATAATTAATAATTTTATTTGAACCAAGAGAATGCCCCGCTAAAATTATATTTTTAAATCCGAGTTCTTTTGCGTATTTTACATAACTTTCAACATCTTCATAGCAGAGCGAGAAATCATCAAATACAGTCCCTGTATATTTCTGTTTTCCGGTTGAAAAATCCGAATATGCAATGCAGGAAAAAGAATCCATTGCATGCCCGGCTATAAAAGCTATATTGTTCCGGCTTAAAAGCTCGCCCGTCGCGGTAAGAATATCATTTTGAAATACATTTGAACAAATACCCGTTATCATAATTACTACGGTATCTTTATTATCTGAATTCCAGATAGCGCCTTTTAATTCCAATCCGCGGGGAGTATTAACTCTTATTATTTTCATAATATTCCTTTCTGTTTTATGGTAAAAATCAAATAATCCAGACAATCTATTTGTTTTTGATTTTCGTGAAGAGTATCTAAAAGATTTTTTCTGTGTATAGAAAGCAGCTTTAGCTGTTCATTTACCTTATTTGATTTTTCATGTTCAAGAAATTTTGATATTAAATTATTATTACAGTTTGCATCTTTAAGGTTTTGAATAATTTTATCTTGATTGTCAAACATTGAAATAATCTCCTGTATATTTATTATTTACTATATTTGATAAATAGCAAATACTTATATTAAATAATTAAAAATGCTTGACAGGTATAATTAGGAAATATATTATTTTAATATGGAAATAAGGGTATTAAGATATTTTTTGGCAGTTGCAAGAGAAGGCAGTATAACAAAAGCGGCGAATTCTCTCCATCTGACGCAGCCGACTTTAACTCGCCAGTTGCAGGAGCTTGAAAAAGAATTAAAACAAAAGCTGCTGATTCGGGGGAAATATAAAGTTACACTTACTCCGGAAGGCATGATTTTACGCAACAGAGCCCGGGAAATTATAGATTTAGCCGATAAAACAGAAGCCGAATTTATGGCGATATCGGATACCATAAGCGGAGATATCTATATAGGCGGCGGAGAATCTGATTCTATGAAGTATATTGCGGAAATAATAAAAGAAATTCAATCGGAATTTCCCGATATAAAATTTCATTTATATTCCGGCAATGCGGAAGATGTAATGGAAAAACTGGACAGGGGACTGTTGGATTTTGGTATTTTAATTCAGCCTGTTGATTTTTCAAAATATGACCATATCCCTCTTCCGGAGAAAGATGTCTGGGGTGTTATTATGCGAAAAGACAGTCCATTGGCAGATAAAAATTATATTGTACTTGATGATTTAATTAATCTGCCTCTTATTTCATCACGCCAGATGTCGCCAAAATATTCTAAAGACAGCGGATTTTTGGACTGGTTTGGCGACAGTTATAATAAACTCAATATAGCTGCCACTTATAACCTTGTATATAATGCTGCCGTAATGGTAAAAGCAGGTGTGGGCTATGCTGTTACATTAGATAAACTTGCAGATACATCAAAAGAAAGCGATATATGTTTTAAACCTTTAAGTCCGAAACTTGAATCGGGGCTTGATGTTGTATGGAAAAAATATCAGGTATTTTCACCTGCCGCTAAATTGTT
>CALUSW010000096.1 GCA_944323535.1 Candidatus Gastranaerophilales bacterium
CGACACTAGATTATTTGCCCGTATTTTAAATAAGACCGTCGCATAATAAAAATCTGCCGAGCGGAATGACTTCGCAATAACGGTTCAAAGAGGCAACAAAACATTCATTCTCGCAAAAACCGCCCGATAAATAAAGTTTTTTGGGTTTTCTTGCGAATTGCCATGCATTAAATGCAATTCCATGTATAAATTTAGATATAGCAATTGCCGCGTCACTCCCATTTGCAATATCATCCATTATTTTTTCCAATCCGAAAATTCCGCAGGTTATAACATATTTTTCGTGTGTGTATTTCAAATCTTCAGTATTTATATTATAGAATTTTAAAAGCATTTCAACAGTAGCGCCGGTAGAACTTGAACAAGAATTGTTCCAGTCTAAATCTTTAAATTTACCGTCTTTGAATTGTGCCCATTTTGAATCTCTGCTTCCCATATCGAGGATTATTCCGTCTTCTTTTACTTTTCGTTTAAATCCTTGTATTAAGGCAATTACTTCATTTTCATAGTCTTTTTTACTGTTTAGCATATTTAATGACATATGCCCTGTTGCTTTATCAAATTTAAAATTTATTTTATTCAGTAAACCTGACGGTAAGACATAATATTTACAATTATTTTCACTTTTTACATAATAATCTTCAAATGGCTGCATTAATGAAGATGAAGATTTTTCTATTATTTTAGACCATGTAGTTCCTGCATCCAGTACAATTTTTATTTCACTCATCTTAACCTCAGAAATGCTTCTATTTTTGCTCTGGTAGAATTTGTAATAGTATCATCTATATCAATATAAAGCCCGTTATATTTGTCGGCAAGATATTTTGCAAGCTGTGCTTTTGAACAAAAAGACTGGGAGTAAAATACTGTCGGAACATTTTCATCCACAAACATTTCAAGTTCTATATCGGCAGGCGCCATTGCTTCAACACATCTTGTCCAGCCGTACAAATGAGTTTCATTTGGAAATAATTCCAATATTGATAAATCATTTGGCGGGACTCCCCAGAATCCGAACTTTGCCTTACAAGGTTCTAATTTATAATTTTCAAGCGAGTATATTCCTTTTGTGATTAATTCTACTTTTTGCCTTAACGGGAGGCCGGATATTGAAATTTTAACATCTCTTTTATATTTTTTTTCTTCAAAGATTGTGGAAACAATATTAAATCCCATATCTTTTAATATTTCGTAAGCAAACCAGCCGCTGTCGCATTTATCTTTGCCGATAGGCGCCAGTATAACAATTAAATTATTCTTATAATAAAATGCGGCATTAATTATATTCTTAATTATTGTACAGTATGATTCGGGCAGAATGTCCTGTTTTGTAAATCCGTAATCTATATCAAAATCAACCCATTTGGCCTGCGGGTACAATTTTTTGTATTGATTAATTAACTCCGGGTGAGGATACCCCCAAAATCCTATTATATTTTTTGAATTCATATTCAAATTATAATATAATAACACTAAACAGAAAATATTACCGGATATGAAAATAGAGCAGGAAAAAAAATTTGCAGCGGGGTTATCTATCACATCAAACAGCATTATTATTTTGCTGAAGATTATTGCGGGAATAATTTCGGGCAGTATCAGTATAATATCTGAAGCAATACATTCTATATCGGATTTTCTTGCATCTGTTTTAACTTTTTTTGCAGTATCAAGGTCATCAGAGCCTGCAGATAAAGATCATCCGTTCGGGCATGGCAAGTATGAAGACATGTCAGGTTTTATAGAAGGCGGGCTTATAATATTTGCAGGATTTTATATTATATATGAAGCATTATCGAAACTTGTATCGGGATATAGTATAAATACTGAATCAATGCTTGGAATATATGTTATGGCATTTGCGGTGATTGCTAATTTTATTGTAAGCAGTTATTTATTTTATGTTGCAAAGAAATCTGATTCTGTTTCTTTATATGCGGATGCACAGCATTTAAGAACCGATATATTTTCATCTCTTGGCGTATTAATTGGATTAGTATTGATAAAGATTACCGGAATTGTGGCTTTAGACTCAATTATAGCGTTGATAGTAGCTGTTGTTATAATGAAAACCGGATTTTCTATTTCCAAAGATACACTAAATAATTTGCTGGATGGAACCCTGCCCGAGGAAGACATAAGTAAAATAGAAAAAATATTAAAAAATAATTGTTCAATAAAAGGATATAAAGATTTAAAAGCCCGTAAAGCAGGACAATGTAAAGATATAGAATTAACTATATTTTTTGAACCCGATTTAACAATTTCAGAATGCCATAAAACTTGTGATGAAATAGAAAATGAAATGAAAAATATATTACATAATGCAGATATAACGATACATGCGGAACCATTTTATAAAACTGAAAAAATAAATACTTGACTAAGGGAAAAATTTATGGATTTATATGAAGCAATAGACAAAAGACATATTGTTAGAGATTTTAAGGATAAAGCAGTTTCTGGTGAAATTTTGGAAAAATCATAAATGCCGGTTTAAAAGCTCCGACTCATGACCATTTAAGGAACTGGGAATTTGTTATACTTAAAGATAAAAAAGATAAAGAGAATGCTCTGCAATTTGTAAAACAGGGTATAGTTCCGACTCTTGAAATATTAAAGAAAACACTTAAAGACGGAACAGTCCAGCAAAAAATGTATGCAATCGCTATGCCAAGACAGTATTCTATGCTTTATAATGCTTCTCATGTTATTTTGCCGTTTTTTAAGTCAAATTCAGGAGTAATGAATCCAACTTCCGTAAGCTCTTTAAATCCAATTACATCTGTTTGGTGTGTTATAGAAAATATATTCTTAGCTGCAACGGCGGAGGGTCTGGCATGTTCTATGAGAATACCTGTAGGAATAGAAGGTATAAATGCTGCAAAAGCCGTTAGTGCACCTGATAATTATCTTTTGCCGTGTTATATAGGACTTGGATATCCTGTTGATGACAGACCGTTTGTTGAACAAATTGAATACAATGCAAAACAAAAAATGCATTTTGGCAAATGGTAATTTAAATATATAATCCAGTGTCGTATTAAAGTGAAAATTCAATATTTCCACTTTAATACTTACCTGCTTGGTTGCTCACATTAAACGGGTTTTCGTCCTGCTCGTTTTGCTCTCTTAAAATTCCTTTACGCTAATTGCTGCCGCTGACTTCACTTTGTTGCCGTCAGCTTCGCTATTGTTTTTCGGACTCGTTTCACTCCGTCCGGAATTTCGTTCTTCGCAAGCCGAATAGGCTGCACCCTCTGCTCGCAATCCGCTTTTCAATATGCCGCTTTCAAAATTTCACGATAAGCCACGAAGTGGAGCGGGTGAAATTTTGTTCGGACAAATTTTATAATTGAAAAAAAAGTATTTGTTTAATAGAATGAATACAAAGGAGAGATGTCCGAGCGGTTTAAGGTGCAAATCTCGAAAATTTGTGCAGGGGTGACTCTGCCGAGGGTTCGAATCCCTCTCTCTCCGTTTTTTATTTTTTTTATGAATATATAGGGGATGAGAACCCTCACAAAACGAAGTTTTGTATTGGTTCGAGCGCGAGTGAGCAGAGGCTGGAGTGACGGAGACGAAGAGTCTTCGGCACGAAATGCCGTTTAATGCGAACGAGCAAGACAATCCCTCTCTCTCTGTTTTTTGTTTTTTATGAATATATAGGGGATGAGAACTCTTGCTGTAATAAAGTGAGTGATGTAATAAAATAAGAGCTTTGCGTAGGACAGATGATGTGATTATTTCTTTATTTAGGTATATTTTTTATTTTTCTAATTCGTCTAAAACCTTAAGAACAACAAAATATTTAAACACACTTATATAATCAAATCATCTGTTCTTTTACATGAGCAGAAGCTAAAATGTTGCAGATAAAGAAGCAGCTGTATGAGATATAATTTAATACGAGCAGCCAAA
>CALUSW010000097.1 GCA_944323535.1 Candidatus Gastranaerophilales bacterium
TTAAGAGGGTTAATAGAATTTACTAATATATGCAAGTGCAGCTGCTATTATTGCGGCTTAAGATGTGAAAATAAGAAGGTTAAAAGATACAGACTGACTGATGAACAAATTTTGTCTTGCTGCAAAAAAGCAGTTAAACTGGGATATAGAACAATTGTTCTTCAAGGCGGTGAAGACGGTTTTTGGACTGTTGATAAACTTTGTTATTTAATAAAAAAGATAAAAGAATATGATATTGCTCTGACTTTAAGTATAGGTGAGAGAACATATGACGAATATAAAGCATTTAAAAAGTTCGGAGCCGACAGATATTTATTAAGGATAGAAACAACCGACAAAAAATTATACTCAAAACTGCATCCCGGCATGAGTTTTGAAAACCGTAGAAACTGCCTGTTTAATTTAAAATCATTAGGATATGAAACAGGCACGGGCTGTCTTGTGGGACTCCCCGGGCAAACAATCGAATCGCTTGCAGATGATATTTTGTTCTTTAAAGAGCTTGATGCGGATATGATAGGTATAGGCCCATTCATCCCTCATCCGGATACTCCGCTGGCGGACGGGAATAAAAATAATTTTGATTTAGCCCTGAAAGTTATGTCTGTTACAAGATTATTAATGCCGGATATAAATATTCCCGCAACTACTGCAATGGAAACTCTTAGACAAAACGGAAGAATTATTGCTCTCAACTCGGGCGCAAATGTTGTTATGGATAATATAACCATTGATGAATATAAAAGTCTTTATGAAATTTATCCGGATAAAAAATCAACAGGCACGCTAAAAACAGACTTAGAAGCAAAAGGATTTACAATCTCTTCCGGAAAGGGTTTCAGATATGACAGTTTATAGTAAAATATCATATCTGATTTGATGTTAATCAATATATTTACCGTCAAACAAGTCTTTAACCATTGCGGCCTGGCTTGAAGAATCTACAGGTTTATTGCTGCTTTTATTTTCTTCTCTTTTTGCTTCGACAAATGCGTGATATTCTTCTTCTTCCTGTTTTGTAATATTTTCTTCCTGCGTATGATTTTGTACGGGCTGCTGCACTGCTGCAGGTTTTTTGGATAAATCAATATTATCCGAGATAATTATTTCTATATTCGGATTTTTGATATTCAAATATTTAGAAACCGCATCAACCAGTGCCTGTTTTTTTGCTCCTTCTTTTGCCTGTTTTACAAACATTTCTTTTTTGAAAGCAATTATTATTTTATCTTCGCAGATTTCAACGGGACGTGCAAGATTGGAATAGAACGCTCTGTTTGGCGGGCTGTCTATACTCTGTAGTATTGATACCCATAGTTTTTCCGTATCAATATTTTCTGATTTCACAGTTTCCATAGAAGTTGATAAAATATTTTTTTCTTCCGGCTTCTTTTCTGATGATTCTTTAAAATCGGACATATCCGGTTTGATATTACCTATTTGAGAGGAAGAGTGTATCTTATCAGGTTCTATAATATCAGCTCCGGCAGGTTTAACGGAAATTGCCGAAGGCTTTTCAATTGCGGCAGGAACGGTAAATTCTCCGTTTTGAAGTTTCTTTTCCAATGTCTGAATTCTATTTAATAAATTATCTACTGACGGCAGATTCTTATAATTTGTTAAATCTATAATGCAAAGCTCCAGCCATAAATATTTATCCGTTGTTTCTTTTATTTGCGATGCATAATAAGATAGTTTATCTATTATCTGAATAATTTCCGAAACTGAAAATTTTTCTGCCTGCGGTTTTAATTTATCATAGTTCATTTCATTAATCTGGGTAAGAGAATAGATTAATTCTTTATCACTGCAATTTTTAATAATCATTAAATCTCTGAAATAGCGGATTAAATTAGTAACAATTTGGACAGGCTCGTTTCCTTTCGAATAAATATTATCTATAAGCGAAATTGATTTTGAACAGTCCGCGTCAATGACGCAGGAAGTTATTTCATATAAAGAGTCGTATGAAATTTTGCCAAGTATTTCATTAATATCATTTGTATTAATCTGTTTATTTACGCCAAGAACACTAATTTGGTCTAAAAGAGCAAGAGCATCTCTCATCCCGCCTTGAGAATTTTTTGCAATGGAATATAATGCTTCTTTTGAAATATTGATATTTTCCTGCGCAGAAATATATTCAAGTCTTTTTACAATATCATCCGTCGTAATTCTTCTGAAATCAAATCTCTGGCATCTTGAAATAATGGTATCAAGCACCTTATGCGGTTCAGTTGTCGCCAGAATGAAAATTACATTTTCCGGCGGTTCTTCAAGTGTTTTTAACAGAGCATTAAAAGCATGGTTAGAAAGCATGTGGACTTCGTCTATTACATATATTTTATAGCGTCCGTTAACAGGCACATATTGAATTTTTTCCAGTATGGCCTGCGTATCTTCAACGCTTCTGTTACTTGCCGCATCTATCTCAATAACATCAACGGGAATAGAATTCATAATATCAAGGCAGGCAGGACATTTTCCGCAAGGAGTTAAAGTAGGACCTTCTTTGCAGTTTAATGATTTTGCAAGTATTCTTGCAGATGAAGTTTTTCCCGTTCCTCTCGGACCGCAAAGTAAATAAGCATGGGCTATACGGTTTAATGAAATAGCATTGCTCAATGCCTGCACTATATTTTCCTGTCCTATAAGGTCATGAAATGTCTGCGGTCTGTATTTTCTGTATAGAGGAATATATTTTGTTTCCAATTGCCTGCTCCATAAATATTTGATAATATCAATTATATATTAATTAAACGAAAAAGTGTTCGGCATGAAAACAATTAAGCCAAAAAAATTAAAAAAAGGCGATACAATAGGAATTATTGCAGTATCAGGAAAAATAAAAGAATATGAAAGAATTTTGAGAGCAAAGGCTTTCTTTGAAAAATCAGGCTATAATGTAATTGTTTCCGATACCTGCAGAACTTTTCACCGATATATGGCCGGAAATAACGACGACGAATGTATTCATATTTTGCATGATTTTTTTCTGGATAAAAATATTGATATGATTCTTTGTGCAAGAGGCGGGTACGGAACTTTAAGACTGATAAATAAAATAGATTGGGATATTATAAGAAATCATCCTAAAATTTTTGCGGGATATTCCGATATAACAATTCTATTGAACATGATTTATAAAAAAGCCGGATTAATCACTTTTCACAGTCCTATGGCTAACGGGGATTTCGGGGATAATATTGAAGAATATACAAAAAACAATTTTTTCTCTGTTCTTGAAGGTATAATAACAGATTTAGAGGCACAAGACGGAAAAACATACTATAATGGCAAAGCAAAAGGAAGGCTCTGGGGCGGAAATCTGGCTTCTCTTAACTCACTTTGCGGTATAGATTTTATACCCGATGATGATTTAATCTTATTCCTTGAAGATCTTAACGAGCCTGTATATAAAATAGACAGAATGCTTACCCAGCTTTTTAATATTAATAAACTTAGAAAAAATGTTAAAGGTATTGTTCTTGGAGAATTTAAAGATATAGAAGATAAAAACCTGCTTGATGAAGTAATACAAGAGTTTGCGGATTCCCTTAAAATTCCTGTACATGGCGGATTTAAAATAACCCACGGGAAAATAAAGGATACGGTGCCTGTCGGAATAAAAGCTCTTTTTGATGCTGATGAGGGATTAATACATATAATCTAGTGTCGTATAAAAGTGAAAATTCAACATTTCCACTTTAATACTCACCTTTTCAATATGCCGCTCTCAAAATTTCACTCACGCCGCTGGCTTATCGTGAAATTTTGTTCGGACAATATTTAAATAATTTTTGTAT
>CALUSW010000098.1 GCA_944323535.1 Candidatus Gastranaerophilales bacterium
AACAAATTTTTCTCATTAATTTTATAGTTTCATACAAAACTTGACCTTACTAAAATAATCAAAATATCCGTACAACTGTAAAAAGACAAATGGTTTGATTTCAATTTACAGATGGTTTGATTATTTTGGTAAAGCTCATTGTAAAAAAATATAGCTTATAAACAAATTTTAACTTTGTTAAAAACTTTTAAAAAATAAATCATATAAATAGCATTAAAAAATTTCACATTTTTAATTAGTGAATATGTTTTGGGCGTAATAGTAACATCTTTGTATCTTCTACAGCTTTTAGCCCATGAAGTGTTTTTGCAGGCATTACAATCATTTCTCCAGCTTTCAATCTGTAAACTTTATCACCGACTGTAATATCTGCCAATCCCTCAATAATTTGAGCAACTTCATCTTTTTCATCACAATGCAGACTTCTTTCCACACCTGCTTTGAACGAGAGCAGAGTCAAAGAACTCTGCTCGTTGTCAAACACAAGTTTTTTATTAATTTTATCAGAATATTCAATATCTTTTAAATTAATTATTTCGCTCATCTATTCAAAATCTCCTTAAGATCTTCTTTAGGTGTTGTAACAGGCTTTATTTTATACTTATCAACTAATATATTTAAAACATTTGGTGATACAAATGCAGGTAATGTAGGTCCAAGTTTTATATTTTCAATGCCCAAATATAAAAGAGTCAATAAAATACAAACTGCCTTTTGCTCATACCAAGAAAGAACTAACGATAATGGCAACTCATTTACTGAACAATTGAAAGCTTTAGATAATTCTACTGCTACTTTAATAGCTGAATAAGCATCATTGCACTGTCCCATATCCAATAATCTCGGAATTCCATTTATCTCACCTAAATCCAAATCATTAAATCTGTATTTGCCGCAAGCTAATGTGAGAATAATAGAATCTTTCGGAGCTTGCTTTACAAAATCAGTATAATAATTTCTTCCAGGTCTTGCACCATCACATCCGCCTACCAAGAAAATATGTTTTATATCACCTGATTTTACTGCTTCTATAACTTTATCAGCTACAGATAAAACTGTTCCATGTCCAAATCCAACAGTTAGGGTATCGCCACCATTTATACCAGTCATTTTTTTATCTTCTTTATACCCGCCAAGTTCAATAGCTTTTTCAATTACTGGTGTAAAATCTTTATCCTCTCCAATATGTACCATATCAGGATATTCAACAACTGAGGTTGTAAATACTCTATCTTTGTAACTGTCTTTCACAGGCATAATACAATTTGTTGTAAATAAAATAGCGGCAGGGACATTATCAAATTCTTTTTGTTGATTTTGCCAAGCAGTTCCAAAATTACCTTTCAAATGCGGATATTTATTCAATTCAGGATAAGCATGGCAAGGAAGCATTTCCCCATGTGTATAAATATTTACACCCTTATCTTTTGTCTGTTCAAGAAGCAAGCTCAAATCTCGCAAATCGTGACCTGTTACAATAATAAAAGGACCTTTTTCAATATTTGTTGTAACTTTTCTAGGTGCAGGAGTTCCGTAAGTTTCAGTATTTGCCTTATCTAAAAGCTCCATACATTTTAAATTTATTTCACCTGTTTTCAAAACTAAATTTAATAGCTCATCTGCTGATAAATCTTTTGAAATTTCCTGTAATGCTTCATAAAAGAAATTGTCAACATCAACATCTTTATAGCCTAAAACTTTTGCATGATGGGCATAAGCTGCCACCCCTTTTAATCCGAATAATATTAACGATTTTAAACTTCTAATATCTTCATTACAATCCCAAATAGTTTTTATATCAAATTTAGAATTACAATTAATATTTTTTTGAACTTTTTCAATAAATTCCTTAATAGATTTATCATCAAAATTCACATTTGTAATTGTTGTAAACAAACCATTAATTAGAAGTTCAGTATTTATATCATTTTTTTCTGCACAATTTGCAAGCTCAATTAATTTGCTTGTAAGCTCATCTTGCAAATTTGAAGTATCAGCTTTTTTACCACACACACCTTGTACCGTACATCCTTTTCCCTGAGCGGTTTGCTCACATTGAAAACAAAACATATTCATAATTTTCTCCTACAATTTTAAATTACTAATACTGTTGTTTTTCATAAATTCTTCAAACATATTATTGATTGAAGAAATAAGCGGTTTCATAATACAGCAACAAGATGTTATATGTCTTGATGAGAACAGACAATCTTTACGGATATATTTTCCTTCAATAGCTTCATAAATGTCCATAAGACTTGAATTTTCTTTTCCTTTAACAATACAAAAACCACCTTTAGGACCCTTGACGGAAGCTAAAAAACCACTTTTTACGAGTCTTTGCAAAACTTTAGACAAATGATTTTCCGAGATTGAAAAAACTTTTGCAATCTCTTTTAATGGAACAATTTCACCTTTTCGATTTGCAATATAAATCATTACATGTAGCCCTATTGCTGTCGCTTCTGAAATATTAATCATATCAATCCTTTTTAATTCCTTTTTTAGATATTGTATAAAGTAATTTAGCTTTCATTAATTAATTTCCCTGTAATATGCTCAGGAACTAACTCTAAACAAGCTACCGCATTTGCAAATTTTTTGATTTCATCTTCTATGAAGTCTTCATCTGCAAAATCAAATTGTCGGCTTATGTTTCGACAAATGCTTAAAGTTTTTTCTCTATTTTCAATAAATTTTATACGACCAAAAATAATTACACTCCTAACATCTAAACCTCTTTTTGATTCGACAGGTATTCCTTTTTCAAAGACGGTAAAAGATACTTTATCATTCATTTTTATTGCATCAATTTTATGTCCCTTTTTTGCCCCATGAAAGTAAATTTTATTTTCAGTTGTAGAATATTTATAGTTTATTGGTATTCCATAAGGATAACCATTATCTCCATTAACTGATAAGACACCTCTTACTTCGTTATTTAAAATTTCCTGACATTCTTCAAGAGATAGTTGTTGTTTTTTTCTTCTCATCTCTCTAAACATATTAAAATCCTCAATTTCTTATTAATTTCATCATTTAGGTCGACTAATAATACATAATATGTATTAAGACTTAAACTTAAATAAGTAACAAAAATAATAATTTTAGTATATTGGTATATTAATACCAATATACTAAATAGTCAATTGTTTTTTACAGAATAAAATATATTTTATATTTGTATATTATTTTCTTTATTATTTTATGTATAATAATATCAATGAAAACAAATATAATAATATTATTATTATTCGCATTAACATTTAGTGTAAATCTTGCATCTGCTGAAGCAAATTCCCATAAAGTTATCAAGGTTATTGATGGTGATACTGTATATATTGATTTTAATGATAACGGAATTCCTGAGCAAAATGAAAAAGTTCGTATTAATGGAATTGATACCTTTGAAACTAAATTAAATGACAGTTTAGAATGGCAAATGAAACTTTATGGCTTATCACAAGACAAAGCCTTAGGACTTGGGTATTATGGGAAAGAGTTTGCTAAAAAAGAATTTTTTTAAACAGTTTTATTAAATTTTATCATTATTAAAATGTGAGCAATTACACAAATATTACACAAAAGCATTAAAAAAGGGTTTTAGCAATTTAGCTAAAACCCTTTTTTTTAAATGGTTGCGGGAGCTGGATTTGAACCAACGACCTTCGGGTTATGAGCCCGACGAGCTACCAGACTGCTCCATCC
>CALUSW010000099.1 GCA_944323535.1 Candidatus Gastranaerophilales bacterium
AAAATATCTGATAGTACAGTATTTTAATACATCTTATCTAAATCTTTAGATTTTTTCCTCCAGTCTTTAATTACTTTTACCTGCAAGTCCAAATATACTTTTTTATCTGCCGTAAGCTCCAGTTCTTTTCTGGCTTCTGTTCCTATTTTTTTGAGCATAGAACCATTCCTGCCTATTAATATCCCTTTTTGAGAATCTTGTTCTACTATAATTTTAGCTGTTATTTTGTCAATATTTTCTTTTTCCTCATAGCTTTCTATGATAACGGCAACGCTATGCGGAACTTCATCATGAGTATATAAAAGAATTTTTTCTCTTATAAGCTCGCGTGCAACATTTCTCATTGTTTCATCTGTAATATACTCATCATCATATACTTTCTCTCCAGCAGGAAGTTTTCTTATTACATTCGTTATTAATGTATCAAAATTTCTTCCTGTTTTAGCAGAAATTTTTATACAGGGATAATTTTCATTAAATAAAGTCTTATAAGAAATAAGATTTTCTTCCCTTTTTACAGCATCTTTTATTAAATCATATTTATTAGCTACAATTAATATTGGATTCTTATAATTTTTTAAAACATTATCGACAATCCATCTGTCGCCTCTACCGGCAGAAGTAGAACCATCAACAACAAAAAGAATTATATCAACATCATCTATTGCACTTTTTGCTTCATTAACAAGACATTCACCGAGTTTATCAACAGGTTTATGAATTCCCGGAGTATCTACAAAAACTATTTGAGCTTCATCACTTGTAAATATCCCGTTTATTCTTCTTCTTGTTGTCTGTGCTTTGTTTGTGGCTATAGCAATTTTTTGTCCTACAAACCTGTTTAAGATTGTAGACTTCCCGACATTTGGTCTTCCTATTATCGCAGCATATCCGAATTTATAATGTTTCATCTGTCTTTTGTTCTTCTTCAGATTTATCAATAAACGGAGTATCTTTTCTCATAATAACTCTTGATATTCTCATTCCGTCAAGTTCAGTAACTTCAAAGGATAAATTTCGATCTTCGACTTTATCGCCTATTTCGGGTTCTCTTCCCAACAGACCGAAAACATAACCGCCTAAAGTCTGAAAATCTTCACTCGGGATATCAAGATCAAAACGTTCGTTTATATCTTCAATATCCATTTGAGTTGAAACATTTAGAGTATAATCATCTATTTTAATAAGTTCAGGTGTCGGTGCTTCATCAAATTCATCATAAATTTCTCCGACAATTTCTTCAATGATATCTTCTACCGTAACAATACCCGCAATACCGCCATGTTCATCAACTACGGCGGCAATCTGATTTTTTGTGGAAATAAAATCACTTAATAAATCACTGATAAATTTATTTTCAGGAATGATTAAAATTTCACGTGCAAGTGATTTAAGCTCAAATCCCTCATTTTCGTAGGTTTTATCCCGCAAAGCTTTTAATACATCTTTTGCATTAATTACACCAATAAGATTATCGACAGTATCTTCATATACGGGAATTCTTGTGTGACCCGATTCTATTATCAAATCAATAACTTTATCAAGATTATCGTCAGCATCAACAAAAATAACTTTAGGACGCGGAACCATTATTTCTTTAACAACCGTTTGTGCAAAAGAATAGAAATTAGAAAGCATACCGGCTTCTTTGTTGTCTATAACTTCAATCTTTTCACCTTCCTGAATTATTTTATCGAACTTATCTTCCCAATTCTCTTCTGCGTCATTAGAATCTATCTCAACAGAAATATGAGAGATATTACTAAAATGTTCTCTTATTTTACGTTCAACCATTTCCGTAATATCATCAGCTTCTTTCACCTGCATATCGGGATCAACTTCAATTTTAAGGTTTACAATTAAGCCTGAAGTTCCCATATTCATTGTTTTAAGTTCTTTTACACAGCTAACGCAGTGAAGATTTTCTGCTATTTGCTTAATAACCTCTTCGACCTGTGGCTCAGCTGATAACCCCGTTAAAAGATTAACATTATTTTTAAGCATATATCCCGCTAAAAATAAAAGCATTAATGCTATTATTCCTGATGCAATACCGTCCGGAATATGAGCAAGATTTTCTGGCAAAATATATTTTGAAACAGAAACTGCAATAAATGCAATAATAACACCCGATAGAGCAACTACATCTTCATACCAAACATATTTCGTAGTAGGAGTGTTGATTTTATGTACATATTTCATTGATTTTATGAAATCAATGAAAGGATTTGTATGTTTAACTTTAGATTCATCAAGAACAGCATGAACAGCACTGTTTACAGCCCATGATTCGAAGCAGATACTTGCAATAAGTATCACTGCCAAAACTTCATAATGGTTAAGTAAATCCATAACACCATGGGTATTAATAAAAATCTTACTGTATGAACTGTATAGAGAAACTGCAGCACCAAAAAACATTAAAATACAAGCAATAATCGTCCATACATTAGTCTCAAGTCCATGCCCGAAAGGATGAACACCGTCGGCAGGTCTTGAACCTCTTTTTAAACCAACCATAAGGCAAATACTGTTAAATGAATCAACTCCGGAATGAACAGCCTCAGCGAACATCGCTGAACTTTTTGTAAAATACCAGGAAATAAGTTTTATTAATGCTATTAATAAATTGGCAATAAAGGCTCTAACCACTGCATTAAATTTTAAAGAAAGATTATCTTTTTTTACCCCGGCAGGTTCAGCTGTTTGAGTTGAACTCTGCGCCGAAATACTGTCTGATGTCATTTTATTCCTTATTTGTGAATTTTAACTATCCAATTATAAAATAAAGAACAAGAAAAGTCTATTATCATAAAAAACAGTATATAATCCGGAGTCAAAACTTACCTCTCACTATCTTAAAATTTTGCCGGAATATATTTTTAAAATAAGGGGTTTAAAAAAATTTTTTTAGTATTAGAATAATTATATTGGACAAACCGGAAATTCAATGAAAGAAATGCTGGATAAAATTATAAAGTATCATTTAGAGAAATGTCACGGTTTGTTCCAAAACATTAAAAACCTAATATCGAAATGTAGCGCAGTTTGACTATGCCGGCGAGAAGGTGACTAAATGTCACGTTCGAGGAGAAGTAACACCGTGAGTGTGCTGCATATGAAAATTAAACATAAAAAATCGGGATGTAGCGCAGTTTGGTAGCGCACCGTGTTCGGGTCGCGGGGGTCGCAAGTTCGAATCTTGTCATCCCGATTTTTTATATTTATACCTCTTTAAAAGTTCTGTGTTTCATTGTTTTCTTAGCAGAACATAGAAAATTATCTTGCCAACTCCATAAAGCTAGAGTTAATCTACTTTGTATTGTTTTTAAAATATTTTTATCCAGTACAGCAACGTACCGCCTGCAGTATTGACATTCCCTGCTCTCGGGCATAAGATTCATTTTGCTATCTCAGTCATTCAGCTTTACCTTCACATCCATAATTTTCAATCTACAGAATCGCTCAGCGTCACCGTCAGGTTGCTCATCCGCTTGGTTGCTCGCATTAAATTGACTTACGCCTTGCTCTCAATATACTTATCGTAATCTTCCTCGGACAAATATTTATAAACTAAAACTAATAGGTTCGAACTTTATTTATAAAGACAAAAAACTAAGCGTAGAGCTTAGTTCCGTCTTTGAT
>CALUSW010000100.1 GCA_944323535.1 Candidatus Gastranaerophilales bacterium
CCGTTAAAGACAGAACCGCCTTCCTCCGCCAATATGCCATCGAGCGCAACATCCCCTTCTTTATCTTCGGAGATTAAAAAATTTTTATTTATAATTGTCTGAAAATATGCAATATATTAAGAATTCAGTCTTTTTGTTGTAAAATTTTAAATGTTGAATTATGGAAAGAAATAATATTTTGCAGGAATTAAATATAAAAAATTACGCTCATATAGGTGATGCCGTTTATGAAGTTTTTATCAGAGAAAAAACAATAATGATGACGTCAAATTTAAAACGCCTGCATACATATACGGTAAGTTATGTTAACGCCGCGTTTCAAACTGAATTGCTTGAAAAGTTAATGCCGCACCTTACAGAAAAAGAAACAGATTTAGCCCGCCGTGCAAGAAATATTCCAACCTCTGCCGCAAGAAGAATAAATAAACATCTTCATTCAACTGCGACTTCTCTGGAAGTTGTGCTGGGTTATAATTATATTCATAACAAAGAACGTTTTTATGAGCTGTGTTCAATCATGGAAAAATTAATTGATTTTGAGCAAAAAGCTTAATAATTATAAATATCGTTTAGATTCCTGCCCTGTTATACCTGCATAAAGTTCAATGTATTGCTTTGCCGGACTTGCATCTACTTTTGTCAAAAGAACTTCTTCTATTTGAAAAAATCCGGCTTCGGATGACATTTCAATATCAATTTTAATCGGTTTATTTTCGCCATGGCGTATACCGACCCTTGTAATGGCATTAGCCGAGTATTTATGAATATCACCGGCTCTTGGCGTATTATGAATAGCTAATGGTATTCTTGCTCTGCCTTTTGTCATATCACACCCGTCTGCTATAAGAATTATACCTGCTTCAATTGAATGTATTTTTCTGGATGACATATGTCCGATTATTGCCTCAACTGCAAGTGATTTAATAATTACACGTTTGTGTATATCCTCACCGAATATTTTTTCAAGCGCTCTGTCAATTAAAGGTAAAGCCAGCATAACAGACATTTCTTCATGTCCCTGTCTTCCCGTCATCATTCCTAAATCATGCATAAGTCCGGCAATAACTACCGCACATAAGCTGTCTTCAAAAGTTCCGGTTTCCTCTTCTTCAAGTGATGTTTTTATACCGCTTTCATTTAGAATTTTAAGCATTTTTATTGCATTTATTACAACCTGCCTCATATGTACGGGACCGTGGTCATTGTATCCTAATCTTTTTATTGAAACATTATTTGCATATTCCTGCATTTCCTGCAGCTCTTTATCTGCAAATAAAACCTCGGCAAACTGTTTACAAACCGAAAAATTTTCAAGTCTTTCAAGTATTTTTGTTTCTGTTGCTACTTCTTTTACGGATTTCATATATTTTCTTTCTGTTTAGTATTATTATATCTTAATATTTTAATAAATTAAATCTGCCTTCTTTAATGTTTATTACAGAATTCTTAATTTAATTAAAAATTTACTTTAAAAAATATTTTATTGTGTTATTATAAAAATATGTTGATTAGAGAAACGGTATTCCGTTTCTTTTTTATTTAAGGAAAGGAGTTAGAATTTTGGTACGAGATAAACACAATAAATCTCAATCGAATAAAAATGCTGCTCCTTTTGAATATGTGAACAAGCGTGAAATTTTAACAAAAATTCAACCGATTATTGATAATACTCTTATGCGTTTCGGACTTATTCCTGTTGAAGTTGAACTTGTTAAGGAAAATCACAGATGGTTTTTAAGAATTTTCATATATTCAACGGAACGTGACGTTAATCTTGAAGATTGCGAGAAGGTTTCAAGAAGTTTGTCTGATTTTCTTGAAGAGTTAATTCCTTTCAAATATTATCTGGAGGTGAGTTCTCCCGGAGTTGAAAGAAAAATAAAATCAAATAAAGAATATTTGATATTTAAAGGAAAAGACATAAATATTAAATTGAAAGAACCTGTTGATGAATCGGGAGAAAAGCAATTTGTAGCAAAAATAGTTGATTTTGATGAAAATGAAGGATTAACTGTTTATACATATAAAGATAAACAAAATATTTTAATTAAAAACGAAAATATTTTATCGGCAAAATTATATTCGAGTGAAATATAGGAGAAAAACGATGATTAAAATCGGAACGGCATTATTTGAAGCTTGCGAAGAATTAGAAAGAGAAAAGGGCATATCTAAAGATGTTATAATTTCTTCTTTATGTGATGCTATGGTAACGGCTTATAAAAAACATCTGAAACAAAAAGATGTTCCTAATGTTGAAGCTATATTGGATGAACAAACCGGCGAGATCGGGGTATTCAGAACAAAGCTTGTAGTTGAAAAAGTTGAAGATCCTAACCTTGAAATTTCTTTGGAAGATGCAAAAGAAATCGACGATGAAGTGGAACTTGAAGATGAAGTAAAAATTGAAGTTACACCTGAAAATTTCGGAAGGATTGCGGCTCAAAGCGCAAAACAGGTTATAACACAGAGAATAAGAGAAGCTGAAAGAAAACTTGTACTTGATGAATTTATGGATAAAAAAGGCTCTTTAACGACAGGTATTATTCAGCGTGTTGAAAACAGAAACGTTATTGTTAATATAGGCAAAACCGATGCAATAATGCCGCCAAAAGAACAAATTCCCGGAGAATACTATAAACCCGGCAACAGAATAAGAGTTTTTGTTCTTAATGTTAAAGAAACGGCAAGACTCCCTCAAGTTATCGTTTCGCATGCTCATGCCGAAATAGTGAGAGAATTGTTTGAGCTTGAAGTACCGGAAATCGAAGACGGAATTGTTGAAATTAAATCTATAGCCAGAGAAGCAGGTTACAGAACGAAAATAGCCGTAGCCAGCAATGATCCTGATGTAGATTCCGTCGGTGCTTGCATCGGACCGAGAGGCAGCAGAATTCAAACTATTATCGGAGAATTAAGAAACGAGAAAATTGATATTGTAAGATATTCCGAAAATCCTGTTGAATATATAGTAAACGCATTATCGCCGGCGAGAATAGTATCCGTTGATATTCTTGCAGATGATGACAGTGCTAAAGAAGCTTTTGTTATTGTTCCTGATGATCAGTTAAGTCTTGCAATCGGGCGTGACGGACAAAATGTCAGACTGGCTCATAAATTGACAGGCTGGAAAATAGATATAAAGAGCGTTTCTCAGGCTGAAAAAATGGAATATGCACAGCAGCATCAACATATTGAGGAACATGCAGAAGAAGAACCGGAAGAAGATGAAGTTGATGAAATTGCAGAAGAAATCCGTGAACAGGAAGAATATGCAATGGATGATGAAGATATAGCTTCTATCGAAAATGAAGAAGAACAGACAGAAGAAGCTGCAGAATAATAAATAACTTTTTCGAAAATAAAACTCCTGAATAAAATTCAGGAGTTTTATTTTTTTGCTAAAAATATTCCGTAAAAGAGCGAGAAACAATAACCTGTTGATTTCGCTTAAAATCTTTGTCTTTGCCTGATTATACTCTGCTTATAAAAACTACAGATTAAAAAGAAACAATGAAAAGACAATAAATTAAAATGTCATCTTAAATTTACAGCTCTTCTTGTTGCCGACAATAGGAGGCTTACAAGGGAGGGTGCTCGAAGAGTATTTC
>CALUSW010000101.1 GCA_944323535.1 Candidatus Gastranaerophilales bacterium
AATAAAAGTCAAGTCTTTTAATCAAAATACTTTATTAAGAACTTATTAAGAATAAAACAATAAAAAATAATTAGAACTTGCTATGTTTTACATGTTTAAAGTATCTAAAAATCGTTTCAATCTTTCTTTATCCTCGATTTCTTTGTCTCCTTTATAATAAATTTCAATAAAAGTTATTTTCAAAATTTCTTCTTCAAGAACAAAAATAACCCTTATACCAGAACGGTTGCCTAAATTTTTTAATGATTTACATGCAAATTTTCTAACTTTTTTTGAACGGTATTTGTTTTTACACATGCCTTCTATATCAACTAAAGCATTTGGCGGTAGAGGAGCACCTTTAATGTAGTGAGCTTCCAGTAAATTCTTTTTCATATTTTCAAAATCAGCATCCAGTGTTCGGTACCGTTTTTCTAATTTTTTGAAATCTTTTTCAAATTCAGGGATTTTATTATAATTAATAGTCTTCGTCATTATATTCTCTTACTGAAGTATCTTCATTTCTATAAAAAACAGCTTCATATTCAATAGGAGCTTGCTCGTCGGCACTAATCCATGGAATATCTTTATGTGAAAATTCGGATAATTCCTTTGCACTTTTATCAGAATGTTTTTCCAAAACTTTGTCTATATGTGCTAATTCTTTTGCTGATAATAAACTTAAATCAGGTTCTACAAGCGGTAAATATTTTGTCATATCATGATTAAATCGTTTGGTTTTAATAATTTCTAATTCTTCATCATTTTCCATTTCTTTTACAAGTTTTGCAAAAGCAACAGGGGAAGGACCGTAATGATTTTTTATATACCTTAAACCCATTAATTGGGTTTCAAATAATTCATAATAATCAAAATCGATAAAATATAACAGTTTATATAAAACTGTTTGCCCAACATTTGGTTTTGCTCCAACTTTTTTTAATATATACAGAAATACCTGCTTAAATTTTTCTATATTTTCAATTGGTATATCTATTCTTAAATCATTTTCTTTTGGATGTTCTTTTTTATCGTCTATTACATTATATGTATATTCTTTAGGGAGCTTATTTTCTATAATAGATGAATAATCAACATCATATAATTCAGCTATTTTTTTTAACAAAGAAACATCGCTTATACAAATATTTTTCTCGTATTTTATATAAGACTGTCTTGTTATATCTAATTTTTTGGCTACTTGTTCTTGAGAGTAGTTATTAGTTTCCCTCAAGTATTTTAAAATATTAAACATAATGGAACTCCAGTATACTAATTATAACAAATTTTTTGCTTATTGTCAACTATTTTTTACAAAATAATGTAAATACTAATTAACATTATTTTAGTTATCCAAATCTCATTAACAATTCGGCACATCTTAATTTGTAAGCGATAATAAAATTGCACTTTTTTGCACTTAATTACACTGGCTTTAAACAGGCTTTGTGGGCGAGTTAGAGCCTTAAATAAGTTCAGGGTGACAAAATTTTAGTGCAATTTAGTGTAAAAATGAGTAGTTAAGTGCTGCGGATTTTCGGTAGGGCAATGCGAAGTTAGCCGAGCAAGCCCTAAGGTGTCGGTCGGACGTAACTCCTCCGACACTCCGAATAATCCAATAAAAAAAGACCTATTCATCTCAACACTAAAAAACAGCCTCAAAATCGGCTGTGTGTTTAATTTTTTATTAAATTTTCGCCGTCTCAATGTCCCATATACCTATTATCCACAAAATAAAAAAGTACAATAACAAAAGTTATTATACTTTTTATGGTGGACTTGGAGAGATTCGAACTCTCGACCAATTGATTAAGAGTCAACTGCTCTACCAGCTGAGCTACAAGTCCATACAAAAATTATAATATAAAAAACAAAAAAAAGTAAAATTTTAATTAAGATTGCAATAATTATTTTATTAGTATATAATTCAATTGAGTTAGTTTAGTTTTACTAAAAGATGGAGAAAAAAATGAAAAAGATTTTAGCTATGATTGCTGTATTTTTCATGATGGCCGCTTTTAATTCCGCAAATGCAGCTGTTTACAAAGATGTTCCGGCTGATTATTGGGCTAATAAAGAAATTACGGCAGTAGTAAATGACGGTATTCTTTCATTGAAGAAGAATGCTTTCCTTCCGGAACAAGAAGTTACAAGATCTGATTTTAACTCAGCTCTTCTAAAAACTTTAGGTCACAGAGCTACAACACTTTCAGAAACAAATCCGTTCTCGGATGTTGTTTCTTCCAGACCTGATTATGGTGATATTTTATTATCTTCTAAACTTGGTTTGATTTATGGTTATAGCGACGGTACTTTTAAACCGGATAGAATTATGACAAAAGCAGAAGCTGCTTCAGTTATAAGCCATATAACAAAAGATTACAAAGGTAACGTTAAATCTTTAGATCCGTTTACAGATAAAGACAGCGTTCCTTGCTGGGCTGCAAAACAGTTTGCAAAAACAATAGATCTTGGTATATATGTTAATTATCCCGATGCAAATGAGTTATTGCCTAATAAAAACCTGAACAGAGCTGAAGCTGCAGTTTTATTATATAAATTAAAACAATCCATCAGCGCTGTTAAAGAACAATATGTAAGCAAAGAATCAGTTATTTCGGTTGAACATCTGGATGTAACTAAAAAAGCAGAAGTAGATGAAGTTCAAATTACAAATATGAGAAAAATTGTACTTGCAAAAAATATTATTAAAGGATATTTCTACACATATTTCTCATCTAAAGATGCTCAAGTAGGAGATACAGTTACATTTACTGCCAAAAATGATATATATACCGAAGAAGGTACTTTAGTAATTCCTGCTGATACAACAATGGCTGCTAAAATTACTTCTGTTGAACCTAAAAAATGGTGGAATAAAAATGATAAAGTTACTGTAGAGTTTGAAACAATGACTCTTCCAAATGGAACCTGCGTACCATTCAAAGCAGAAGTTATCAACAATAACGGTGTATTAACCGAAAACAGATGGGCAAAACCGGTAGGTTATACTGTTGGCGGTGCTGTAGTCGGTACTGGTGTTGGTATGGGTATTGCTGCTATCGCTGAAGGAGATGATGACCATTTTGGAGAAGGCATTGCAATCGGTGCTCCTGTTGGTGCCGGTGTAGGTCTGTTAACAGGTCTTACTACTCCTGGTAGAACTTATAAAGCTAACGACGGAGATTTTGTTTGGTTAGAATTAACAGAAGATTTATCTATTCCTAACTAAACCAGAAAATAAAATAAAAAATAAAAACCCTTTACTTTTATAGTAAAGGGTTTTTTATTTTTGTCTTATATTGTGATTTATACTAAAAATAACTAAAATTGCCTTACTAAACTTGTTTTTGCTATGCTACAAAATGTTTTTATCTAAAAAAACAAAGGTAGATGTTAGGTTTAAATAACAGACAGTAAATGGACTTACCTGTCGGAAATGAAAACATCAAGCCGAAAAGATATCTTATGCAATTTTCTTTTCTTAACTTTTTATTATCATTGTTGGGTTGAAACCCAACCTAAAAATTTCAAGTTGGTCAGATGCTGAAACCGTCTTGAATTTTCCTTACGGCTCAGGCAATCCGCTTCTTGGATTTGCTTTGC
>CALUSW010000102.1 GCA_944323535.1 Candidatus Gastranaerophilales bacterium
ACTCTATTCATAAAATCTGTAAATTCAGAAGAAATAGAGAAAAGATAATAAATTACTATGTCATCCCGAACTTGTTTTGGGATTTTACTAATAGGGAATGAAAACTTCAAATTGGTCAGATGCTGAAACAAGTTCAGCATGACAGGTTGTTTTTTATGTTATGCTGAACTGCGGATTTTCCGTAAGCCGAAGCGAAGCGGAATGCTGAAATGGCAAGAGGCAGGTGAAGCGTTTTTGCGTAGGGCGATATGATACGAAGTATCCCAGCCCGAATATGAGAGGACAATAGTTTGCAACAGCGGCAGCGAAGCAAACACTTGTCCGAGAGAAAGCAAAAACAAGACAGAAGTAAAAACTGAAAAGTTTTTACGGAATATAGCGGATTTGCGGACGGACGAAGTGAAACGAGTCCGGTAAGCGAACAGAAAAAACCGACAGGGGCAAAGCCCCGCAGGCGAAGTTCTGTGAGCGCAAAGCAAATCCAAGAAGCGGATTGCCTGAGCCGTAAGGAAAATTCAAGACTGTTTCAGCATCTTACCAACTTGGAGTCTGGAGATTGGGTTTGACTGCTTTTTCGAAAATCTCTGATTCTGTGAAAAATGTCCGGTTCCCCATAATCCGACATTAAAGGAATTAAAACCAGCAGTATAATATTACAATATAATGTAAGTATAAAATAATTAAATTACATAATATTGTAAATGCTAAACTGTTTGTGAATTAAGGTAAAAATTTTATATTAAGAAAAATTACTATATTCTTAAAAGTTACAAAAGCATTGTTAAAAAGCAATAAAATCAATGTTATACAGGTTTAATTTTGTATATTATTTTTATTATCGTAAAACAACTTAAAATCGGGTTGTAAAACTGTACAGCGAACAAGTACAGTATAAATTAGAAATTCTCAATAGAGCGTCATTCCTATTGCAACATAGTAAATAAAAATGGTAATATGAGTAAAAATTAAAATTTTAAGAATTAAAATAAAAAAATTTTAGTTTTTGAAATAAGTGAGGGAAGTTGAAAAGATATTTTACTTTCTAAAAAGAAGATAAAGCTGATGTGGTAAAGACCATATCAGCATTTTGCGTTTTAAGACATTTAATAAGGATTATATAATGAGTGAAGAAAATAAAGAGAATATAGAGCAAAAACAGGAAAAGCAAAAAATATGGAATAAAATTTTGAGTTTATTTTCAATTGGTAACTTGAAAAAGATCTGGCAGAAAATTTGGGGAAAAGATTTACCCGAAAATATTACGGAAATTTTTCCTGATGATAAATCTAAATCGGATGTTAACATTAATTTATATAATAAATTAAAAAGAAATATTTCTTTGAAACGATTTATAGTAGTAATTTTAATGCTCCTTTTTTCAATTGTTATATTTAATTCTTTATTTTGGCTGCTAGGTTCGTATTATAAAGATCAAATGATTTTTTCCTGTTTGGATAAACCTGTGTGCATTTATAAAGATTTCAATATCGATATTGGATCTGATAAATCGAAATTAATAATAGAAAAGTATAAAGAATTGATATTTGTTATTAATGAAACAGTCAATTATAAATCTAAACCGAAGCAAAGTAAATTTGAGATCAAGATTTATGATGTCAAAAAAAAGAAAGTTATAAAAAAACTTGTAAAGAATTATGAACATTTCTCTTTTTCAAGAGTCTTTCCTTTATCTAAAAATGAGATTTTGTTTTATTTTGATTTTTTTGGAAATAATTTTATTCAATATATTTACAATATTAATGAAAATGAATTTAGACAAGTAAAAATAGACAGTTTTGAAAATAGTTATCTTTTATCACATAATGAAGATGGATTATTATTTATGTCCAATAGTGGTCAATCAAAAAGTTATTATAAGGGACAAATAAATGAGGATAGTATACTTTCAAATAAAGAGTCATTATATTATTTGAATTTTAAAAATTTAAAAGTTAAAAAATTTCCTGATTTTGCAAAACAACCAAAATATTTGCCACAAAGAGAAGATATATTAATTCTAGACAATGGTAAAATAATAATTCCTATAAGAATAAATGATGTTTCTCTACTGGAGTCAGGTTCTTTATGGGATCATATTGAATTATATCTTCCAGAAAGTAATAAGTTTCTTGCAATAATGGACACAAAACCACTAGAAAATAATTTGTTTAATATTAAATTAAAAAATGGAGATATTTTATTTTTAAATGTTGATTCGACTTATATATTTAAAAATGATGAAAATAAGTTTATACTTGCAAGTTTAGAAGAAATTGAAAAAAATAAAGTTTTAGTTGAGCAAATTAGTAATGTTACAGACTATAGTTATGGTGAAAAAATAAAAAAGAATTTATTAAATAAACATAAATTTATTAAAGTAGATGATTATGAATATTTAATTACTTGTGGTAATGGTGTTAATTTTAGGCGAGATTATTTGTGTAATAAAACGGTTTATGTTGACTATGCAAAATCTATTGTAGCAGAAGGTCCTAAATTTTTAAGTCCACACAGAAATTCACGAATTTATAAAAATGATAATAATTTATTTGTTCTTGGTGGATATACATATAACAATAAATTTCAAGAAATCAGAAGTGATGATGTCCAAATAATAAAAAAGAATTGGAGGTAACTATGTCTTTTGAAGAAAATTTATCCTTGGGTATAGAACCTACGGGCTTCTAAAATTCTTTAATTTCAGTAAACATTGGACGGATTTAAAAGTGTTTTTGTAGATTCTAGTCCTAATAAAGTCCAATTCCAAGCAGTTTAAGAACACTTTATCACTCAGCTTCCGACCTGTAAAAATTGGCTAAAAGCTGTATTATTATAAGATCCTGAAACAAGTTCAGGATGACATTATAAGATTTGATTTTCTGACAAATTGGACTTTAAAATATATCAGATAACCCCAACCACAGTTAAACGACACTGGATAAAAAACTACATACAGCTGTAATTATGCTTAAAAAACCACCTTTAAAGGTGGTTTTAAATTAGGAGGAGGTGGGATTCGAACCCACGGTACGCTCGTCACGTACGACGGTTTTCAAGACCGCTCCGATAAACCGCTCTGGCACTCCTCCGTTGCGTATCTCTATATTAATAAAAAAGTAATTAAATGTAAAGTATTAAAACTTGGGATTTATATCGCAGTTTACACTAAGGCAAACTAAAATTATCACTTTGAACTTTGTTTTGTATCTTGCCAGTATGAAACTAAAACATCAAGCCTGTTAGACCCTGAAACAAGTTCAGGACGACAACAAATTTTAATTTATTTTGTAAAACGAGTTTAGCATGACTAGCTAGTTTATTAATATCATCCTGAACTTGTTTCGGATTTTCATCAGTTAGAAATAATAAAAATATGTCTGAAAATACATTTGCAAATTATGCTATAAGGATATACTTAAAGGCTATGCTTAAAGGCTATGCTCGGAACAGAAATAAATAAAATTACATTATAATATTTAAAATATTATGTCACCCTGAACTTGTTTCAGGGTCTAACCAATAGAGAATGAAAACTTCAATCTTATCAAATACTGAAACGGTCTTGAATTT
>CALUSW010000103.1 GCA_944323535.1 Candidatus Gastranaerophilales bacterium
CATGTAAGATATTTACAAAAAGCAAAAAGTTTTGGTGATGTTTTGATTGTTGCCTTAAATTCTGATAAATCGGTTAAGAGCATAAAAGGCGACAGCCGCCCTATAAACAACGAAAACGATCGTGCAGAGGTATTAAGTGCATTAAGAAGTGTTGATTATGTCGTAATTTTTGATGAAGATTCTCCTGTTGATTTACTATTACAAATAAAACCGGATGTCCATACAAAAGGTGCGGATTATACAATTGAAACTTTGCCCGAAGCAAAAGAAATAATGGCAGCAGGCGGAAGAATTGAATTTATTTCTTTTGTAGAAGGCAAGTCAACAACAGCAGTAATAAATAAAATGAAAAATTCCGGATAAGTTCTTAATAACTTTTTATAATTGGATTTTTAACGGATATTTTTTGTTTATATCGGGTTTTTATGTACTATTTAACTTGTTTATATTAAAATGTTGTTTGTTAAAATACAGGCAGGTGGATAAAATGACAGAGTGTATAAAAAAAGACTATAAAGACAGTATAAATTTACCGAAAACTACTTTGGAAATGAGAGCTAATGCAATTCAAAAAGAACCTCTAACCCAAAAATTCTGGGAAGAAAATAAAATCTATGAAAAAAATCTTGCCCAAAGAGATAAATCAAATAAATTTGTACTACATGACGGACCTCCATATTTAAGCTCAGGCAAAATCCACGTAGGAACTGCTTTAAATAAAATTTTAAAAGATATAATTACAAAATATAAAGCACAAAGAGGCTGCTATGCTCCTTATGTTCCCGGTTATGATGCTCATGGTCTGCCTATTGAAAATGCCGTTGTTAAAACAATAAAAGGAGGAAGAGAAGCGCTTACTCCCGGTGAATTGAGAGCTAAATGCCGCGAATTTGCTATGCAGAACTTAAAAGGTCAGGAGTCGGAATTTAAAAGACTCGGAGTCTGGGGTAACTGGGAACATCCTTATTTGACAATTGCACCTGATTTTGAAGCTGAACAAATAAGAGTTTTCGGCAAAATGTATAAAAAAGGCTATATTCAAAAAGGATTAAAGCCTGTATACTGGTGTGCTTCATGTGAAACTGCACTTGCCGAAGCCGAAGTTGAATATGCCGATCATACTTCTGCCAGTATTTATGTGCGTTTTAAGTTTGAAGAAGAAGACCGGAATAAAGTTTATGAAAAAATAAACAATAAATCAGATAAAAATTTATATATTGTAATATGGACAACAACCCCCTGGACAATTCCCTCCAATCTTGCCGTTTGCTTAAATGCAAGACTTGAATATACTGTCTTTGAATATCAAAATGACAGATATGTTGTTGCCGCAGAGCTTTTAAACAGTTTTCTTAACGATGTAAAATGGGAAGAATTCGATATAAAGCAATTAGGCACTCTTAAAGGCAGTGAAATGGAATTAATGAATGTATTCCATCCTTTATATGGCAGAAAAAGCAAAATTATTTTAGGCGACCATGTTACGTTGGATGCAGGTACGGGATGCGTTCATACAGCTCCGGGACATGGTCTTGAAGACTGGGAAGTTTGCCAGAAATATGGTATTGAAACTCTTTCTCCGCTCGATTCAAAAGGTATATGGAGAAAAAGTGATAAATTTGAAGACTCAGACCTGGAAGGTATTCCTTATTATAAGGGTAATGAAATTGTTATAAACAAACTTAAAAATAATAATGCACTTTTAGCTAAACAGGATATTACACACAGCTATCCGCATTGCTGGAGATGCAAAAACCCCGTTATATACAGAGCAACAGACCAGTGGTTTGTTAAGGTTGATATGTTTAAAGAACAAACATTAAACGCAATAAAAGAAGTAAAATGGATACCGGCTGCAGGTGAAACGAGAATTTCAAATATGGTGGAAAACCGATCTGACTGGTGTATTTCCCGCCAGAGAGCATGGGGTGTGCCTATTCCGGTGTTTTATTGTGAAGATTGCGGAGAGGTTATTGTTAATGACGAAACAATTAACCATATAGCTAATCTGTTTGAAAAAGAAAGTTCCGACGCCTGGGTTAATCACAGTGTGGAAGAACTTATGCCTAAGGGCTATAAATGTCCAAAATGCGGAGGAATGCATTTTAGAAAAGAAACAGACATTATGGATGTCTGGTTTGATTCGGGGTGTACACATAGGGCTGTTGTTCAAAAAAGACAGGAAGAACTTGGCTCTTTGCCGGTTGAAATGTATTTGGAAGGGTCTGATCAGCATAGAGGCTGGTTCCAGTCGTCGCTTTTAACTTCTGTTGCAACAACAGGTAAAGCGCCTTATAAAACAGTATTAACGCATGGATTTGTATTCGGTGAAGACGGAAGAAAAATGTCTAAATCACTCGGTAATTATATAAGACCCGATGATATAATTAAAAATTACGGTGCGGATATATTAAGGCTCTGGGCTGCGTCGGTTGATTACAGGAATGATATTAAAATCGGCGATAATATAATTAAACAGCTTGTTGAAATATTCAAAAAGACAAGAAATACTGCAAGATTTCTTCTCGGGAATATATATGATTTTAATCCTAAAACCGATTATGTTAAATATGAAGATTTAAAAGAGATAGATAAATTTGCGCTGCATAAATTAAATATATTTATTCATAATGTAACGGATGCATTTGAAGCTTATGAATTTTACCGGTATTTTCAGTATCTGCAAAATTTTGCAGCGGTTGACTTAAGCTCTTTTTATCTTGATATTGTAAAAGACAGATTGTATACAAGCGGTAAAAAATCATTGTCAAGACGTGCCTGCCAGACTGTTTTATATGAAATATCACAGGCGCTTACAAGGATACTTGCTCCCGTAATGCCTCATCAGGCCGAGGATATATGGAAGAATACTCCTGAAATTCAAAGAAACGGCCTAGAAAGTATTCTTCTTTCAAATTGGCCGGAGGTAAACCCGACTTGGAATAATGAAGAAATTGAAAAAGAATTTACGGAGATACTAAAAGTACGAGAAATTGTAACAAAAGCAATAGAACCTTTAAGAGCAGATAAAAAAATAGGAAGTTCGCTTGAAACGGCTGTCTATATTGTTACAAAAGATGATGAACTTCTAAAGAAATATGAAAAAGAACTCTGTAATATATTTATTACATCTCAGGCATTTGTGGTAAAAGAAAAGCCGCAGAATGTATTAAATGAATATACAGAAGATGAATACAGCATATATGTAACAAAAGCACTCGGCGAAAAATGCGAACGCTGCTGGAAATACAGACAATTAGGCAGCCATTCGGGTTATGAAACAATATGCGATGATTGTTATGATGCAATAACAGAGTAAAAAAATATATAATAGAAAAATTATTACAATTCTTAAATGGAATATAGTTTTTGGGATTTATATAGCAATTTATCCTGAAAATGGTTGAAAAGAGGCATTGTACCTAAAAGAAATTACAGTTTTTCTTGTTTGCGACTAAAAGGAGGCTTACAAGGGAGGGTGCTCGAAAAGTATTTCAGTATTTTCCAAACCTAAAACGTAAACTCCAAACCGGTAAGACCCTGAAACAAGTTCAGGGT
>CALUSW010000104.1 GCA_944323535.1 Candidatus Gastranaerophilales bacterium
AATGCCTTCATCTCTCATTTTACATAATTCTCTGGACATTGCACTTCTGTCGACGCATAAAAACTTTGCCATTTCTTCACGTGAATACGGAATAGAGAAAATTTCGCCGTCTGATTTATAAATTTCCAGTAAAGCCAATATTTTCTCCCGCGTTGTCTTTCTGCCTATGATATCTATTTTATTGTTTAAAAAAGAATTTCTTTTTGAAATCATTTTCATAATGTTTTTTATAAGCCGTAAATGGCAGCTGCAGAGCTTCTCGCAGGGGGTTACAACTTTTTCAAACGGAAGGAACAGCACTTCGCATTCTGTTGTTGCACAAATATCTACAGGACTTTTATTCTCTCCCATACAGACAATATTATGTCCGAAAATATCGTTTATTTTTAAGTTTTCAAGTAAAATTTGATTGTTTGAATTATCATTTTTTAAAATGACAGCGCAGCCGCTTAATATAATTCCAAGAAAATCTATCTTACTTCCTTTTTTAATAATGAAAGAATTTTTCTTGAATGTTTTAGTTTTAATTCCTATACATTTTAAAAGTTCCAGTACATTATTATTTTCTATATTCTCAAATAAGTCTATTTCCAGCATAAAAAGTCCTTATATTATATTAGGATCTGTAGTTTTTTTCCTCTTTTTCCTTTTTTTTGTTAAATCTGTAATATTTAAGTCCTTTTTTGCATTATCAACCGAAATTTTAGCAAGCGGTTTATGTGTTCTTCTGTCATAAAAAACGAGCCAGTGCTGCCTGTTCGGATTATCAACAGAAAAAGAAAGCACGCCTGATATATTTTCCCCTCTTTTTATTGTTTTCATGGCAAGCGAGTTTTTGTAATCCGTAAATATTGAAGGATTATAACTGTTGTGCAGATCATTAACCATTGCTATATCAAATGTTGAAAAATCTGTTTTTGATTGGTTTTTGATTATTAAGTCCAATGTAATTGTGTTTAGATTTCCAAATGGATCTTTTTCGAGAAAAATATCGGTAATGCTTACATCAAGACCTTCATATTTAATTTCATCCTGCCTTACGGCATCAAAAGTCATAACCGGAATAGCTTCCGTACTTCTTATTTTAACTTTTATTTCATCACCGGGAGAGATTAATACATCACTTCCTTTTCTGAATAAACTTAAACCCAGAGCAATAACACCGCCTAAAGCAGCACCGCCGAGCAGAGTATATCCCTGGCTTGCGACAGCGCCTGCTATACCTGCAATTTCAACGGCTGCAGCTGCGCCATAAACACCGCCGACTGCGGTATAAGCCAAATTTTCGCCTGCAACTTTAGCAACAGATTTAGCCGGATGCAGTTTTGAAGTCATTCCGCCTTCTATAGGAATTTCTCTGCCGTCAGGAGTAATCAGGTAATCAAAAGAAAGTTCAATATATCCGTCACGTCCCAGACGTTTAGGGTCAACTATATTTTTTATTGTTCCGTGAGCTACTGTTCCTTTTGGAAGCAATACCCCGCTGCCTGCGAGTACATCTTCAGAAACCTCAGCGAAAAACTCATCGCCTTCTATTGAAGTCGCGCCGGCAAGAACCTGAGAAACGGTAAGCTCTATTGTTTTATCTTCTTCAAGTTTTTTTACTTCTTTTGTAAATATTTTATCATTTTCCTGATTTCTTATATTTGTTTCTTCAATATGACCGCGGAAAGGTTCTGCGGTATATGCGGGCAGTAATAAATCAGGCAGGCACATTGCACTTATTATTAATACTGATATTAATTTCTTTTTCATACATTAATATTTTACTACACGTAAAGCGTATTTCCAAATTTTATAAAAAGAGATTTATATAACAGTTTAAACTAAAAATGGCTAAAATCGCTATATTGAACTCGTTTGATAAAGTAAATTATCATTTATTTCATCATAAAGGAATTAAAAATGTTCAATGAACCAACATTAGAAACAGCAATAATAGAAAGCAATTATTTATATAAACGGTTTGCCTTTGATTGTGTTTGAATTTAAAAGTGCAGTAAAAGAAAATACGACAATTAAAGATGTTTTTGAACAGATAACAATCAGATACACAAGAGATATTCCTGAATTATTTAAATACAATGCTTTCTGTGTAATATCTGATGGTGTTAATAATAAATACGGTTCTATTTTTGCTAAATATGAATTCTTCTATGCTTGGCAAACAACAGAATTTATAGGCGAAGAAGCTGACGGCATTGATTCTTTAGAAATAATGATCGAAGGTTTATTCAATAAAGAAACGTTGCTTGATGTTATACATAATTTTATATATTTCCCAGATAAATCAACTAACAGTTTAAAAATCGTTTGCAGGTATCCGCAGTATTATGCATCACACAAGTTATTAGATAATATCAAACTTAACATAAAACCAAATGGTGATGGTAAAGGTGGAACTTATTGGAGAACTACTAGTTGTGGTAAATCATTCACAATGCTATTTCTGTCAAGATTGCTGATGAGAGATAAAAGACTTGCAATGTATCTTGATAAGCCTGTCCATTCTCATACATTAATTCAAACCGTTTCAAGAGTTAACAGAGTATATGAAGGTAAGGACAGAGGTCTTGTAGTTGACTATATCGGCATTTAAAAAATATGAATAAAGCCATCGGAACATATACCGGCGGAAGAACTAAAAGTCTTGATGACGACGAGCAAGCTGTTGTTATAGTAAAAAACCAATTAGAAGTGCTTGCAGGTATGTTAAACATCTTTGTCGCACCTTACTTTTTCATAAATAAGCCGGTTAAGCAATTAAAATGCTTGAAACAAGCAGCAAACTTTATGATACAGACAGAAGAAAAACAACTTCGTTTTATGCACAATGCAAAGAAATTAAAACAGGCTTACAATCTTTGCACAAGCAATAAAGCTGCATTAATTTCTTTTGCAAACCTATATAATCTAGTGTCGTATTAAAGTGAAAATTCAACTTTTCTAAATTCTGAATATGTAATATTTAGTGCTTCTTTAGTTAATTTATTTTTCAAAATCATCTAACATCTCAATATTATCTAATTCAATGTTGTAGCATTTCTCTTGATTATCAACACAGGTTGCATAATCCACTTTATCATCAGCAAATTTGTTCTTCCAAACACAAAATTAATAAACCAATTTCTTTAGTTTTAAGATTTAAAACTTTTGTTCCAAACAATTGATAATCTTTTTCTGTCATTGCATGCTCCTTTCGCTTGCATGACATTAATCGCTTGTTTTTAGAAAAACATCAAGTCCTAAAACTCAATTTCAGAGATATTTTGACACATATCAAATTGAAAGATAATTTAAAACGGACAATTCTTGCACTAAAAGTATCAGGGCTAAAACTCAAACACCATGCAGAATAGATGCTGAAACAAGTTCAAAATAAAAGAATATCAGTGCAATTTAGTGCAAAAATTGTGACAAAAGTGCAAGAAAAGCCCATCAAATCTCAACACTATAAATTAGCCTTAAACTCCCAATAACTCTGTTCTTTCACCTAAAATCAACCGTC
>CALUSW010000105.1 GCA_944323535.1 Candidatus Gastranaerophilales bacterium
TAATTTAAATGAAGAAAAAAATAAAAAGTTTGTTTCAATTGAAGAAAACATAAATAATCACAGAAATGAAATAAATAATATTTTTGAGCAAATTACTTTAAACTCTGCAAAAACAAAAGACTTAGAAAATAATATCAAACAGGAAAGCATTAACATAAACACTTTGACTGATGAGAAAATTTCTAAAGTATATGACGAAATAACAAAAAATTATAAATATACAGAATATCTTGTTCTGGAATCAGAAGAAAAATCAAACCAAAAGATAGAGAATATAAAAAACTCTGCAAATGAAAATATTTCATCTGCAAAAAATGAATTGTATACATATATAGATCAAACAAAAAAAGATATTGAAGCTGAAAAAGAGCGGCAATTAAATGAAATAAATACTGTTTTTAACAGAAAATTATCAGAACAAAACGAGCAGGCAGAAAGAAGCTCTAATCTTAAATTAAAAGAAATATATTCTCATACAAATAACCGGACATCTAAATTATATAAAGATATAAAAGATTGGAATATTGCACTCGAAAATTCTTTTAACCAAAAAATTAACAGTCTCTGGCAATATAGTGAAAATAATACGAATGAAATCAATATTATAAAAGATAAACTGAATTACAAGGCTGATGAAAATACACTTAACAATATACAGCAAAATATACGTGATTTAATATCCGACTTAGATATACAGTATCAGCAGAATTTGAATAATTTAAAAAATGATTTTGATGAAAAAATAAATCAGCAAAGAATAAAATATGAAAATAAATTGATAAATATGGAGAATATAATATCTCAATTAGAAAAAGAGGTTGCGGAAAGCAAAAAGAACATTTTTGTAAAATTTATGGACAGATATAAATCAGTAAAAAGAGATAAAAGATGAATCAGCCTAAAATATCGTTAATTTTAATATATAACAATGCGGAAGAAACGCTCAAAAATTGTATTGAAAGTATTTTGAAACAATCTTTTCAGGACTTTGAGCTTATCTGTATTAATAACGGCTCAACAGATAACTCGGAAGATATTGCAAAAGATTTTGCGGCAGTTAATGAGAAAATAAAATTAATAAGTCTGCCTCAATATAATGAAGAAGAAGTATCAAAAAAAATGGGTATTGCAATATCTTCAGGAGATTTTATCTGCTTTATATCTTCCGATAATATTCTTCCTTCTGATTTTATTAAAGAAAAATATTTTGATATTATATCAAATAAAAATATTAAACTTGAAAATAATCGTTTATACAGACGCACTTTTATTGAGAATGATAAAGAATTAGCAGCTGCGATTGAAGAAAAAGTACTTGCAGAAACAAATCGGGCTTCGGATATATTAAAATCAATAATAGAAGAATTAAAAGAAGAATTTGACATAATCAGCAAAAAAAATATTGAAACTATCAATAACAGTAGCTACGAATTAACTTTAAGATTTAATCAGCTGGAAAGTTTATTCTATAATAAAAATTCCGAATTTGAAAATGAAAAGGAACAGCTTTTCAAAGATTTACGATGTTTATCTGAAGAAAGCAGCAAACAAATTTACTCTGATATATCAAAAGTTTATGATTATATAAATTCGGAGATAAATAAAAAAGGCTGTGAAATTAATAAAGTTTATGAAGAAATAACAAAAAATTATCATTACACGGAAGAAATTGTTCAAAACAAGGATAATGATATTATTTCACTGTTAAATAACGATAAAGATTTAATTTATAAAAAACTGAATGAACTTGAAAAAGAAATAATAGTAAGATATGTAAACTTAAAAAGACTCCTTGATATGAATGCGGATGAAACAGAGTCAAAATTGCAGGCTGTAACATCTTTGCCTGCGGAAAGTATAAATCATGCCGCAAATATTATAGATATTGAAAAATCAATGAAGGAAAATATAGACAAAATATACTCTCATATAAATAATACAAATAATCTTTTCTACGAAGAACTAACCAAACTATATAAAGAATTAAATGAAAAAATACAAAAAATAAAAGAAGATCCTAAGAAATACTCAGGTGAAGCATAATGCCGGAAGTATCAATTATAATACCTTTTAATAATGTGGAAAACTATATTAAGCAGTGTCTTAATACAGTTATCAGCCAGACTTTAAAAGATATTGAAATAATATTGATTAATGATGCTTCAACCGATAAATCCCGCAGCATTGTTCTTGATTTTATGCAAAAAGACAAACGGATTAAGCTTATAGAGCTAAATGAAAGAAAAGGACAGGGCTTTGCCAGAAACAGGGGAATTGAACTTGCAAAAGGCGAGTACATTGGTTTTGTGGATTCGGATGATTTTATAGAGCCGGATATGTTTGAAAAAATGTATAATACAGCAAAAAATTCCGGCTGCGATATTATAATGTGCCTTGTTAAAGAATATGATGATTTAAACGACAAATATATAACCTCCGATTATTATTCATTAGCACCGCTTTGCGGATTAAAAAACAATATATTCAGTGCAAAAGATACAAAAGATAATATTCTTGATATAAATGTAGCACTCTGGAATAAAATATATAAACGCTCATATCTAAAAAAAACAGGCGAAAAATTTCCGGAAGGATTTATATATGAAGATTTGCCATTTTTCTTCGGAACTTATCTTCCTGCAGAAAAAATACAGATTATATGGGAATTTTTCTATAATTACAGAATTAACCGCAAAAACTCAACAATGCAGCAGTTCAATAATAAAATTCTGGACAGACTGCCTATGGTTTCTCTAACGTATGAAAAACTAAAAAATACACCATATTTAAAAGATTTACAATATAAAATTAAGGGCTGGATAATAAATGATCTTTTTCACCGCTATACTCTTTTAAAAGAAAATTATCATAAAGAGTTTTTCTTTCAAATGAAAAAAATTTTTGAAAGCCTTGAAATTAAAGATATTGATAATCCTTATTGGAAAAGGGTTTATCATTTTCAGGGCTATTTAATGGTCATGAATAATACTTTTGAAAATTTTAACCAGAAAGTATTTACGGAATATCTTGATATTCATAAAGTAGAAGACCGGCTTCGCTCTGAAATGTCTAATACCGAAGAAATAGACAGAAGATTTAATCTGCTTTATTCTGATTTAGATAAAAATTACGGGTATACGAAACAATTATTTGAAAAAACTTCCCAAAAGACAGATGAACTTTCGGGATATATTGATAACGGACTTTCTAATCTTCAGGAAAAAATAAGTAATTCAGGCAAGGAAAATATTGAAGCCCTTGAAAAAAAATCTATTGAAATAGAACAAAAAACAGACACCAAAATATCCGGAGTCTATGAGGAAATTACAAAAAATTATAAGTATACGGAAGATTTAGCTGCTTCGAATTATAATAACTTGCATAATGAAATAAAAAAATCTAATGATAAGATTGCTGAAATATATGGCGAAATCACAAAAAATTATGAAAAGACAGACGATTTAATAGAATCATACTC
>CALUSW010000106.1 GCA_944323535.1 Candidatus Gastranaerophilales bacterium
TTTATTTTTCTTTAATTAAATTTGTAATAACAGCCGCAATTAAAAGAGTAATTGCACCGATAAAGAATGCATATTCCCAGTGATAGTTTATACCTGCAGGTATATCAAATACACACTGGCTAATAAACCAGGCAAGCAAAGTACAGACCAAAACCTGAGGTCCGGCAATAAAAATATTAAAAATTCCCATTACAGAGCCTTCCGAACCTTTTTTAATAAATTCGGAAAGCATAGCAAACGGCAGAGCAAGAACACTTGCCCAGCCTATACCCGAAACTGCCATACAAATTAATACAAAACCTGGAGTTTGATAAAGCCCCATACCGACAAATGCAAGAGCAAGCGACATAAGTGCAATAAAGTGCACCCTTTTGTTACCGAATTTTGTTGATAATAAACCGATCGGAATTGAAACAAGAAAACAAATTAAATTTTGCGCAGCAAAACAAATTGAAGAAAAATTAGTCGCCTTACTTATTGCTGCCGTATACGAATTTTTAATTTCCTCAGATACCGTAGTCAAATCAGGTATTCCGAATACAGTATGAATTGCATACTGGGTAAAGAAAATATTCAAACTCATTATACCAATCCATGTAAATAATTGCAGTGTACATATTTTCCCCACTTCAGGAGACGATCTGAAGAAATCAATAACTTTTTGAATGAAAGATGTAGCATTTTTAAGAGTTTCTTCCGCTTTAATATCAGTTTTAACTTCATTTTTCTTATATTTATGTTCTCTTATGGTTATACAAGTCCATAACATAGCAAGAGAAAAAGCTAAAGCAGCCATTATAAACTGTGCTTCAATACTCATCTGATAATTGCATACATATTTTAAAAACGGAGCAGTACCGGCAGCAACAACAGAACCCAAACCAATAGCAAAGCTTAAATATGCATTTGCAAGTGAATGCTGCTGAGGCGGAACCAAATCAGGAACAAGGGCTCTATATGGACCTTGCGCCGCATTTACACAGGCATCAATAACCCATATCATAATTGCGGCTATTATTAGACCTCCAAAAACAGGTTCTGGAATATGAAGAAAATGAGCCAGTTTCTCAGACAACAATGCGGAATTAGGAAATGCCCAGAGAGCTAAACTTGCAAATATTGCACCTGCCAGCAGATACGGACGTCTTTTACCAAAAATAGTATGTGTATTATCGCTTAAATTACCGATTATCGGCTGAACCACCATACCGGTAACAGGCCCCGCCAGCCATATAAGCCCGAAGATTAAAGGTGATGCCCCGAGATTTTCAGTAACCGGACCTGACAATATTATTCTCATCTGCCAGGCAAACTGCAAGCCAAAAAAACCTAAACAAAAATTTAATAACTGTACTGTAGAAAATGGTTTCATTATTTGTTCATTTTCATTTGTTTCACTGCTCATTTTGTTCCTCTTTATATTCTGTATCAAAATCTTTTATAATAGCGGGCAGTATCTCAAATAAATCTCCGGCTATTCCGATGTCGGCATGCTCAAAAATAGGAGCATTTTTATCTTTATTTATGGCTATTATTTTACCACTGTTTTTAATTCCGGTTAAGTGTTGTAATGCTCCGGAAATTCCCACCGCAATATATAATTTCGGGGCTATGGTTTTTCCTGTTTGTCCTATTTGCTGCGCTTTAGTAATATAACCTTTTTCAAACGCTTCTCTTGAACCGGCAACAGCAGCTTTAAGTTTCTGTGCCAATTCATATATTAATGTAAACCCGTTATCTTTACAAGCACCAAGACCTCCCGAGATAACTATATCAGAGGAAGCAACATCTCTGTTTCCGCTATGCTTCTTTATTGTCTTTATAAGTTCTATTCTTTTTTCGATATTATCAATATTTATCCAGTTAAATATAACATTAGGAGATTTTGCCCGCTTTTGAGCTGTAAAAACATGTTCCTGAACAGTTGCCATTTGCGGAAATGTTTTACATAAAATATCAGCAGTTAATTGCCCTCCGAAAGTTGGACGGGTAGATAAAAGAAGATTTTCTTTTCCTATATCAAGATTTGTACAATCAGCGGTTAATCCTGTTTCAAGCTTAGTTGCAGTATAAGAAGCTATTTCCTTTCCTTCAGGCGTGGCACCTGTTAATATTATTCTGGGCGGATATTTCTTTGCAATTTGAGTAAATATTTCAGGATGAAAATTATGGTTATACTTATCCAGTCTGTTATCTGAAACTATAACTATTTCATCAGCCCCGTATTCTGATAATTTTTGTACTATATTTTCATAATTAATTCTGGGACCAATTACACAAGCCATAACACGCTGGTTCCATATTTTTGTCTGTAAAAATGCGGCCCTGGACAGCAATTCGAGAGAAACCGGTCTGATTTCAAAATTTTCGCTAAATTCAATATATACCAATATACCGTTAGGTTCCATTAATTCTCCGCAAGTTTTTTTATTTCTTGTATTATATTTTTTGTATTTTCCGCATCAATAAATTGACAATTTCTTTTTTCGTCATTTTTGTATACCCTGGAAACAAAAGTAGGCGAGCCTTTTATGCCGGTTTGTGTTTCATCAAGATTCAGCTCATACAAATTATAAGATTTATATTTATAATTCTGTGAATTAATATAACCGTTAATTCTTGGCAATCTTGGCTTAAAAACATAATTATTAATACATATTGCACAAGGCAGCGCTATTTCATAAATATTTTTTTCTTTTTCCGTTTCGGAAGCAGCAATAATTTTTCCGTCTTTTATTTCAAAGATTTCATTTACATTTGTTATAAAGGGAATATCAAGCCTGACAGCGGTAGAAGGCCCCGTCTGAGAGGTTTCACCGTCAATGGCACTTTGACCGAATAATATAATGTCTGTTTCCGGAAGTTTTTCTTTGACGGCAGCCGCAAGAACCTTAGATGTTGCACAAGTATCGGAACCTGCAAACTTACTGTCACAAAGTAAAAAAGCGTCATCAGCACCCATCGCAACAGCTTCTTGTAAAACTGCAATTGCTTTATCAGGTCCCATTGTAACAGCTGTTATATGGGCATTACCTTCATCTTTTAGTCTTAATGCTGCTTCCAATGCCTGTTTATCAGCAGGATTTATTACAGATTCCATTTTTGCCCTGTCTATATTATTATTTTCAGTCCATACGACATCATTTGTATCGGGCACCTGTTTTATAAACACTGTAATATTCACTATAAAAACCCCTTTACTTATAATATTTTGCTATAAAAAAATTAATAGTGCAAATTTTAAATTTAATTAAATAAAAAATATCCGCAAAAAATTCAGCCCGAAACGAAGTTTTTTCATATACTCCTAATGCCGGGGTTAAACCAAACAATAACAATAGAAAGAGAAGGAAATAGCATAAAATACCGGTTTGATGTTTTTGTTTCTAACCGGTAAGACTCTGAAATACTCTTCGAGCACCTCTCTGCCGCCTATTGTAGGCAACAAGAGG
>CALUSW010000107.1 GCA_944323535.1 Candidatus Gastranaerophilales bacterium
CCGTATGATATATAAATAGCAAGCCCCATAATTATCCATAATAAGAAATATAAAGATGAATCGCCGCCTGATATTCCTTTATATATCATAAAACAGCAGCACATTATTATTCCTAAAACGGGAAATAAAGGACAGAAAGGAACCTTAAACGGTCTGGGTCTATTTGGTTCCGTTTTTCTTAGTATCAAGACCTCAATACAAATAATAACAAAAGAGGCGAAAGTTCCGTAGTTGCAAAGCTCTGCGGATATATTCAAATCCATAAATAATGAACCGATGATTACTATTAAACCTGATATCCAGGTTATAATATGTGGGGTTTTAAATTTAGGATGAATTTTCATTATGTTTTTAGGCAAGAAATTATCTCTTGCAATAGCGTAAAAAATTCTTGTTGTTCCCAGTTGATATACCAATAAAACAGAAGTCAAAGCGCATAAAGCCCCTACTGATATTGCACCTGCGTACCAGTTTTTGCCGATTGCATGCATAGCATGTGCTAATGGGGCCTGAGTATCAATGTTCCCGAGAGGAACTACACCTGTCAAAACAAGTGCTACCGAAACATATAAGATTGTGCATAAAACAAGAGTTCCTATTATGGCTAAAGGCAAATCCCGCTGCGGATTTTTTGTTTCTTCTGCTGCCGTTGAAATTGCATCAAAACCAATATATGCAAAAAAGATTATAAATGTTCCTGCCAATATGCCTTCAATTCCGTTAGGTGCAAAAGGAATCCAATTATCCGGCGCAACATATTTTGCTCCGACAATAACAAAAGAAATAATTATTGATAAATTAACAAAAACCATAATACCGGCTACTCTGGTTGATTCTTTTACTCCTTTTATCAGAAGTATTGTAAGAACAAGTACTATAAATATAGCCGGAATATTCACCGCAACAGGAATTTCCAGACCAAACGGCAGATGTATAAACGGCATTTTATCATGTACATCCCAGCCGTATTTATCACAAATAGCATACATAGAACGAAAATCATTTCTCAGCCATAAGGGGAAATTGACTACAAAATCTGGAAGAATATGTTTAAACCCTTTTAATAACTGCCCTAAATATCCTGTCCAGGCTGTTGCTACCGTTATATTCCCTATTGCATATTCAAGCATCAATATCCAGCCGACCATCCAGGCCATAAATTCGCCCATTGTTGCATAGGTAAACGTATATGCACTTCCTGCTACCGGTATCATTGCCGCAATCTCTGAATATGCCAGAGCCGAAAATAAACTTGCAAGAGCTGCTATTAACATTGATATTACAACGGCCGTACCGGCTCCTGCTCCTTCACTGCTTCCTACTATTGCACTTCCTATGATTGTAAAAATCCCCGTGCCTACTACCGCGCTTACTCCAAGTATTAATAAATCAAATATATTTAATGTTTTTTTTAATTCCGTTGACTTACTTTCCGCTATAAAGACGTCAGTTGATTTTTTACTTAAAAGATTTTTTATTATGGTCAGTGTTTCTTGTTTCATTTCTTCCGCTATTTTTTAATTTATTATAAAACAAAAATATCTATTTTATATTCTTAAGGTAATTTTCCGCAGCAGAAGAAAGAGTATACCGAGAAGCTATATTAATTGCCGCTGTCCTTATTTCATTTAATTTATTAGTTTCTGTTTCGCAAATTTTTCTCAGGCATGCTGCTATTTCTTTGTAATTTGCGGAAACAAAGAACGCATTTTCTTCATCTGTTAAAAGTCCGTCTATGCCGTCATTTTTTTTTGCTATTATAATATTTCCTGACGCTGCAGCCTCAAGATAACTTAAACCAAAAGTTTCATTTTTGCTGACCATTATAAAAATATCTGATTGACGCAATAAATCAATAACCTGATTATTATTAATCTTGCCTGTGAATGTGATATTATTTCTGATATTATATTTTTCTGCAAGTTTTTCGAGTTTTTTTCTCTCTTTGCCTTTGCCGGCTATTGTATATTTGAAATTCTTTATATTTGCTTCTTTAAGTGCTTTAATGACCGGACTAATATTTTTTCTTTTTATTAAAGCAGCCGTTGTAATTAGTTTTAAATTATTTTTATCAATTTCTTTTATTAATTCGGGTTTTATTATAAATTTTTCATCAATACCCGAGTAAGCAATAAAAGTTTTCTCTTTTGCAAAGGGGAAAATTCTTTCTATTTTTGTTTTTAAAACGGGACTTCTTGCGGATATTTTGTCTGCTGTTTTATAAGCTTTTTCCAGTTGCTTTCTGAAATAGACTGAATATTTAATATTTTTCAAAACAACAATATCGGATGCATGTACAGCACATATATATTTTATTTTTTCTTTTTTCAAAAGTTTACTTGCCATTAATGCGCCTGAAGGCATATGGGAAATCATTACATCATAATTTTTTAAACTAAAATTGTCAGGCAGTTTATTGTATACATTGAATAAAAAAGGAGTATGGAAATTTAAATTATAGATTTTTATGCCGTTTTCATAATATATTTTTTCTTCTGATATTTTGCGCCCTCTGATAAGTGTGTTTAATATAAAATTAGGTCTTATAACTTCAACTGAATGACCTTGTTTTTGCCATTCAATAGCAAATAGAAAAAGAGCTTTAGTTATATTTTCGTTATTTATCGGATATAAATCCGTTACTAAAAGTATTTTCATATTTATAATAATATCAAATAATTAGAAAATTTATTTTAGAAATTGATTAAAGATTTATGTTTGAGTGCCGATAGTATTATTATATCCTGCAAAAAAGGTTTAAGAATGAGAATTTTCACTTTTTTTAACAATATTCGGAAAGGTAAACAGGAAAATAATAAGGAGTGTAAAAAATATTATTATCCTAATCTTGGACCTTTGAAAAAAGACACCGTTGATTTTTCCACAGTAAAAGGGAAGCAGGGGAAAAATGTTTCCGAAGAAAATATAAAAAAAGCTTTTCCGAAGATTTCTTCTTTTAATAAATATAATCTTCAAATTGCCCAAAAAATATTATCCGATGAAAAATTATTTAATAATCCTGAATTTATGAAATATGCAGGCGGTATTATAACAAATATTTCAACAGAGGGAAGAGCTTTAATTGCAGATTATATAATATCGGACGAAAGACTTTATTCTTCACCGGAGTTTATGGAGGATATAGGTTCTGTTTTGCTTTATACCACAACAGAAGAAGCTGTTGAAGCAAAAAAAGCTTGCTTGATAAAATACTATCTGATGAATGTTTTTATTCAAATCCCGAATTTATGAAATTTGCAAGTTATATTGTGCGTGATAAGGGAACAAGGGAAGATGCAGAAAATATAATTATTTTACTGGATAAAATATTGAAGGATAAAACGTTATGTTCAAACCCTGAATTTGTAAAAAATGCAGGGGATATTGCGGCTTCTGTTTTTACAAATGAACAGGC
>CALUSW010000108.1 GCA_944323535.1 Candidatus Gastranaerophilales bacterium
TATTTTGCAAGAACAGCCGCAATTTCAGCTACAATACCTATGCCGTCTTTGCCTGATATTGTCACAATTATTTTATTTTCGCTCATTTCAACTCCATTATGTTATTTAATTTTATTTTATTAATAAATCGGCATAAATGCAATTTTTATATTAAAATTTTAAATCGCGCGTGCCTTTTGAAATAAGTTCAAGGTTTTTTAAAACAACCTGTTTTTCTTCCTTATTTGTAATTTTGTTGATTTCTTTTATTAAAAGGTTTTCACCTATATTTTTTGTACAATCAGAAGCATAATCAAGCAGATATTCTTTAAGGGTCATAATAGCGTTAGGATGACAAAAGTTATGTATCTGCTGATCTTTACATATAGACATAAACCTTTCGCCTGTTCTGTGGCTGCCGTAGCAGGCGGTGCAAAAGCTCGGAAGATAATCAAGTTCCATAAGCCACCTTACAACTTCGTCCAGAGTTCTGTTGTCATTTACTTCAAACTGGCTTGAATCTTCATCTTCTTGTTCGGGTCTATAATATCCGCCAACACTTGTTTTAGAACCGCCCGATATTTGCGAAATTCCTAAATCAAGCAAATCTTTTCTGCATTCTTTATTCTCGCGTGTTGAAATAATCATACCTGTATAGGGCACTGCTATCCTGATTACTGCAACAATTTTTTTGAAAGTTTCATCATCTATTGCATTTGAAAAAGCAGACGGATCAATATCATCGGCTTTTCTTATTCTGGGGACGCTTATAGTGTGTGGACCGACTCCGTATAGTGCTTCTAAATGTTCAGCATGCATTAAAAGAGCTATAAATTCATAAATATAATTTTCAAGTCCGAATAAAACCCCTATTCCGACATCATCTATTCCGCCCTTCATTGCTCTGTCCATAGCTTCGGTATGGTAGTTATAATTATGTTTTGGGCCTGTCGGGTGAAGTTTTTCATAACTGTCTTTTTTATACGTTTCCTGAAATAAAATGTATGTGCCGATTTTGGCTTCGTGGAGTTTTTTGTAATTTTCAACCGTAGTGGCGGCTATATTAACATTTACCCGTCTTATAGCTCCATTTTTGTGTTTAATGGAGTATATTGTATCTATTGATTCCAAAATGTATTCAATAGGATTGTTTATCGGGTCTTCGCCTGATTCTATGGCAAGACGTTTATGTCCCATATCCTGAAGTGCAATAACTTCATTTCTTATGTCTTCTTGCGTCATTTTTTTTCTCGGAATATGTTTATTTTTTGCATGATACGGACAGTATGTACAGCCGTTTATGCAATAGTTTGAAAGATACAAGGGCGCAAAAAGAACGATTCTGTTGCCGTAAAAATCTTCTTTTATATGTTTTGCAAGATTGAATATTTCTTGATTTTTTTCTTTCTCGCTGCATAGCAGCAAAACGGCAGCTTCTTTATGGGAAAGTCCTTTTTTCTCTTTTGCTTTTTCTAAAATTTCATTTATAAAGCTTAAATTATTTTTGTTCTCTTTTGCAAATTCAATTGTGTTTAAAATTTCTTCATTTGAAATGAATTCTTCTGCTTTTTCGGATTTAGGATTATACATAATTACGCCTTCTTTATAGTTTAAGTATAACTCAAAAAAGTTTTAAAACAGAAATATTCTGTTTAAGGTATAGATATTTTTAACTGCAGATAAAATATTTAAATTTCACTATATTTTAAGTATAATAAACCCATTAGTATTAAAAAGACCGAAACTATGGAAGAATTTTTATATCCATTTGTCGTTAAATTTAATGAATACCTTTCAAATTATATACTAGTATTTTTACTTGTTGGAGTCGGAGTCTGGTATACAATAAAAACAAGATTTGTTCAGATAAGATGTTTTAAAGAAGGTTTTAAAAATGTATTTGGTAAAATTAATATTTTCGATAAAACAAATGAACATTCAATGACATCTTTTCAGGCACTTGCTACAGCGATAGCTGCGCAGGTCGGAACCGGAAATATAGTGGGTTCGGCCGGTGCAATTCTAATCGGAGGTCCGGGGGCAATTTTTTGGATGTGGGTAATTGCGTTTTTCGGTATGGCAACGATATATGCCGAAGCTTCACTGGCAATTAAAACAAGAATAATTGAAAAAAACGGAGATATAAAAGGCGGTCCTGTTTATTATATTATAACTGCGTTTAAAGGAAAATTCGGTAAATTTCTGGCAGGATTTTTTGCGGTTGCAATAATTCTTGCTTTAGGCTTTATGGGCTGTATGGTTCAATCTAATTCAATTGCCTGTTGTATGGAGGTAGCTTTTGGTATTAAGCCCGCAGTAATGGGTATTTTGCTTGTTATAACCTGTGCATTTATATTTATAGGCGGTATTAAACGTCTTGCTTCGGTTGTAGAGAAAATGGTACCCTTTATGGCTTTGTTTTTTATAATCGGCGGGCTTATTATTCTTGCTGCAAGAATACAATATATACCGGAAACAATTTTTATGATTTTTAAATATGCCTTTATGCCGCAGGCAATAATAGGCGGAAGTTTTGGGTATGCAATTAAACAGGCAATAAGCCAGGGTGCAAAACGTGGACTATTCTCTAATGAAGCGGGTATGGGTTCTACTCCGCATGCTCATGCTCTCGCTAATGTTAAAGACCCGCATACACAGGGAACAGTTGCTATGATTGGAGTATTTATAGATACTTTTATAATTTTGACGCTAAATGCGTTAATTATACTTTCAACACTTTATACGCGTGATGGTATGCTCGCAAATGGTTATACAGAAGCTGTTATTGACATTTTAAATAAAACAAATCTTGCGCAGACAGCTTTCGGAACAATATTTGGTAGTTCAGCCGGTGCAATATTTGTTGCTGTATGTTTATTTTTCTTTGCTTTTTCAACAATTCTCGGGTGGAATTTATTCGGGAAAGTAAATGTTATTTACCTTTTTGGCAGAAAATATCCTAAAATTGCCGAATTAATTTATATGATAATTGCACTATCTTTTATTATGGCGGGATGCCTTGTATCAAGTGATTTTGTATGGGAACTTACGGATATGTTTAATAATTTGATGGTGATTCCTAATGCAATTGCTCTTTTTGCACTTACAAATCTTGTTGTTTCAAATTGTAAAGGGATAAATTGTAAGTAATAATTATATTTAAGAAAATAGTTAACTAATAAATTATTAAATAGCAAAACATAATAATATGTAATAAAAATTTGAATACTTGTATGTCTGATATTGAAAATTTTTATAGAAAGAGTAGTAAAAGCTGAAAATTCGGCAGAACTGTTGAATAATAGATTATAACCAGCTGTTTTTAGTTAAAACTATGGTTATAGTCAGAGTATACTCTATTCATAAAATCTGTAAATTCAGAAGAAATAGAGAAAAGATAATAAATTACTATGTCATCCCGAACTTGTTT
>CALUSW010000109.1 GCA_944323535.1 Candidatus Gastranaerophilales bacterium
TTATCGTGAAATTTTGTTCGGACAAATTACAAATCAGCTTTTTGCTGCTGCTTTTAATCTTGCCATTGCTCTCGCAATAGCTGCGTTTGCTATTTTAATATCTTTTTGAGTTTCGGCAGAACTTAATCTCGCCTCTGCTCTTTCTTTTGCATGCTGAGCTCTTGTTGTATCAATATCGCTTCCGCATTCGGCAACTTCTGTCAGAATTATAGCCTCATTATTTTTAAATTGAAAAGCACCGCCTATAATAGAAAACATTTTTGTCTCACCGTTTTTTTCTATTTTAGCAACATCTACTGCCAGAACAGACATAAACGGAATATGATTTGGCAGAACTCCAAAGCTTCCGGCTTCACCCTGCGCATAGATTGCATCAACATCATCTTCATATACAATCTTTTCAGGCGTTATTATTTTAAAATGTATTGTTTTATCAGACATAAAAGCTTATTTTACCTTTTCTGCGTTTTTCAAAACATCTTCTATTGTACCTGCCATATAGAAAGCTTGTTCCGGAATATTATCGTATTGACCTTCAATAATTCCTTTAAATCCGGCAATAGTATCTTCAAGTTTTACATATTTACCCGGAATACCGGAGAATTGTTCCGCAACATTAAACGGCTGAGATAAGAATTTCTGAATTTTTCTCGCTCTGTTAACGGTTTCTTTATCTTCTTCCGATAATTCGTCCATCCCCAGAATTGCGATAATATCCTGCAATTCCTGATATTTTTGAAGAATTTCCAAAACTTTTCTTGCAACATTATAATGTTCTTCTCCTATAATATTCGGATCAAGAACTTTACTGTTAGAAGCCAGCGGATCAACAGCCGGATAAATACCGAGAGAAGCAATTTGTCTTGATAATACTGTTGAAGCATCCAAGTGAGAGAATGTAGTTGCCGGAGCAGGGTCTGTTAAGTCATCGGCCGGTACATATATCGCCTGAACAGAAGTAATAGAACCGTCTTTGGTCGATGTAATTCTTTCCTGCAGCTCACCCATTTCATTTGCCAGTGTAGGCTGATATCCAACGGCGGAAGGCATTCTGCCGAGCAAGGCAGATACTTCCGAACCTGCCTGAACAAATCTGAAAATATTATCTATAAACAATAATACGTCTTGTTTTGAATAATCTCTGAAATATTCCGCAGCCGTAAGCGCCGATAAACCCACTCTCATTCTTGCTCCCGGCGGTTCATTCATCTGTCCGTATATAAGCGCAACTTTATCTATAACTCCTGATTCTTTCATTTCATTCCAGAGGTCATTTCCTTCACGGGTTCTTTCTCCTACACCGCCGAACACAGACACGCCGGAATGTTCCGATGCAATATTATGGATTAACTCCATAATCAAAACTGTTTTTCCAACGCCGGCACCACCGAATAAACCGACTTTTCCGCCCTTCTGGTATGGCTGCAATAAATCTATTGCTTTTATACCTGTCTCTAAAATTTCAATATCAGTATTCTGATCAACAAGAGAAGGTGATTCTCTGTGTATAGGCAGATATGTATCTGCCTCTATAGGACCTTCATTATCAACAGGCTGTCCGAGTACATTTAAAATTCTTCCAAGTATATTCTTCCCTACGGGTATTTTTATAGGTTCTCCGGTATTTATAACCTTCATACCTCTTTTTATACCGTCAGTTGAAGACATGGCAACTGAGCGTACTCTGTTTTCTCCCAGGTGCTGCTGCACTTCCGCAACAATTTTATTATTATCATCAACAATAATTTCGATTGAATCATTGATTTCCGGTAAAACACCTGATCTAAATTCAACGTCAATTACAGGGCCTATAACCTGTGTAATTAATCCCTCTTTCTCGGCAGTTATTGTCATAATTCACCTATCTTCTATTTACCAATAACTGTATTATACAATCGTAAAAAAAATTTGTAAAAAATTTTTTATTCTTCAATAAATAAATCCTAAAGTGTTAGTTATAAGAAAAATACCTGTCAAAATCCACATCATCAAAATTACATAAAAGCCTGTATACGTCATCATCTTCATCCATTTTTTGGAATTTATACTCATCAAATTTCCAAAGCTTTGGATTTATTCCGTATACTCTTATTATTTCTTTATCAAGAAGAATTTTTAATTTTTTCTTTACAACATCAAGAGGCATATTAAGGGATTTAGAAAGTTCTACAGCAGAAATTCCCTCAGCTCTTGAACATTTTTCAGGAGTGAGAAACATTAATTCCAATCCTACTTTTTTTAATTCTGTATCCTCTTGTATTTCCATTATATTAACCTGTTCCGTCAACATCATGTTCGTCATTTTTTTTAAATACTTTAATTTTTTGTTAAAATATATTCTTTTTTCTTTAGTTATTGTACAATCAAAGTGATAGATTGGGATAAATTATATGCAGGAATATAATATTTGTTACAGTTTAGATTCGGAATATACCGAGCAGCTTGCTGCTTCCATTGTTTCAATTTTAAAAAATTCTGATGAAAAAGAAAATATCAATTTTTATATACTCGATGGAGGCTTGAGCAAGAAAGACAAAACAGCAATTGAAACTTTAAAAAAGTTTAAAAAATTCAATATTAAATATATTCAGGTTAATAAGAAAGATTTCACTTCCTGTCCTCTTCTCAAAGAAAAAGGCGAAGAACATAAGGATTATCATGTCACTCTTCCGACATACTTCAGATTTAAAATTCCGGAATTTTTCCCCGATATTGATAAAATACTTTATCTTGACTGCGATGTAATAGTAAGATCTTCATTAAAAAGTTTATTTGAAACAAATATTGATAATATGGCTGCCGCAATGGTTCCTGATGCCGAATCAGATAAAGAAGCCTTAAGACTCGGACTTAAAACCTACTTTAATGCAGGAGTTATTCTTATCAATATCAATTATTGGCGCGAAAATAATATTGAAGAAAAACTCTTCAGCTATGCCGTTAATAACAACGATAAAATACTATGGCAGGATCAGGATATATTAAATGCGGTGCTTCAGGATGATATTGTGAGTCTTGATAAAATATGGAATTTTCAATATTTTCTTTATGAAAAAATTAATCCCGCATTCCTTTCTAAATGTAATATTCTGCATCTTGCAGGCCGCTTTAAACCATGGCTGCTTCCTTTTGAACATATAATTTATGATATTTATTACTATTATTTATCTTTTACTTTCAGGAAAAATAAAATCGCGGAATACAGACAAAAAGCTTCGGGGAAATATTTAAAAGATAATATTGGCGGAAGTGTTACAAATATCCTTCTAAATGCAACAAATGAAGATATACAGGGTATTTACAACGAAATATCTAAAAATTATGATTTCACAAAAGATCAAATAAACATACTGGATACAAATACAGATAATAAAATAAATAAAATATATGATGAAATATCTAAAAA
>CALUSW010000110.1 GCA_944323535.1 Candidatus Gastranaerophilales bacterium
TCGGAAATAAACTCAAAACAAAATTGTGATATATTTTTGTTTGAAAAACCTTCAATTTATGAAATTGTAAAAATATTAGAGTATATAATATACGGATATAAATCTTTTATATTTGCAATGGATATGAATTCTTTTGAAGATGTTTTGGAAAAAATAAAGACAGTTATTGCAGTTAATTTTAAAAATCTTACGGAGAAAAATATAGATACATTAATTTCAAATTCAAATGCAGTTTTTGTATATTTCTCAAAAAATGAAGACGGTCTTTTTACTATAACAAATATTGGGGAAATAATAAACGAAAATAATACTGTTAATATTGTTCCTGTTTATATAAAAGAGTCTGAACCGGAACAAAAATTAGACAATAAAATTAGCACTGTAATAGAGCCAAAGCCGGAAGAAGAAACTGCCGCTTATGAAAAAAAAGATGCAATAATAACAGAACCAATATTATTGCCGGTTGAAGAAACTACAGAAGAATTGAATCATAATGAGGATGAAATCATTAAAGATTTTATGCCAAATGAAGATGTTCAAACTATAATAATTGATTCAAATCCAAATAAAGCAGAAAATAATATTGATAAACCGGAAGATACCATAGAACCCCAAAAAATAAACAAATATAAGTTATTAAAAGAAAAAGTTAAAAACAGACGTTCATCGCAAAAATAATTTTATATTAATCTAAAGATCTAGATAACTAAATAAACCTTTTTGTATAAAACATTCATCTTCGTGTGGATGAGCTGCCATGCCCGAACATGTAATATAAAAATGTAAGGTATTTACAGGGAGCGCAAATGTGTATATGAGAAGAACAATGGATTTTAACAGAAAAGTAAAGGTTATTCTGGTAGATGATAATTTTGATCATTTGTTGGGAATCAGGGAATTGATTAATCTTGAAACAAATTTTGAAGTAATTGCAACTGCAACAAATGCAAATATTGCAATTAATCTTGTAAAAAAATATCAGCCGGATATTGTATTAATGGATATAAATATGCCGGAAAAAGACGGATTGACGGCAATAAGCGAAATAGAACGCTTAAATTTGGGGATAAAGGTCATCGCACTTACGGGATATGATGATCCTGATTTGATTTTCAGAGCAATGAAGATAGGCGCTAAAGGCTATATTCTAAAGACAATGGCATCGGCTCAATTGATTTATGCAATTGAAGAAGTTATGCAGGGAAAAATTTATCTGCCTTCAGGCCTGTCTTCCAGATTTTTTGAGTATTTTCAGAAAACATTCAGGGAAGAAACAAACAACACGGTTCAAGAAGAAAATTTACTTCAATATTTAACACAAAGAGAAGAAGAAGTCTTAGAACTTTTAACGCAAGGGGTAACATATAAAGGGGTAGCGCAGCAGTTGTTTATTAGTGAAACTACCGTAAAAACCCACGTGAATAATATATTCCAAAAGTTGCAGGTAAATGACAGAACACAGGCTGTTTTATATGCGATTAATAACGGGTTTATGAATAGAAAAAAATTGAAAATTGCTATATAATCAATCTATGAAAAATAAATTTAATACACTTCATAAATACATATTTGAAAATTCTGTAAAACAATACCATAAAGAGACCGTTAACGGTCTCTTTCGTGCGATTTTAGAACCTGTTGTATCAAACCAAAGTTTTAAAACCTGCATATTCTTTAAATTATCAGATATAGAAAATAAAAAATCGGTATTACAGCGGTTATCTTTTTCCGAAGCTTTAACTTACGGTTTTAATGATAACCTTTCAGAATTTAACATTAAAAATATACAAAAAGATGATATATGGGAAGATACCGAATTTGTTGTTATTCTGGGACAAAGATATTCCGCAGCTTTAATATGGGATTTCTCTGTTTCTGAAAATAGTGATTACACTGATGTATGTATTCTTTACAATTCTAAGATTATAAAAGAAATCGCAGGAAAAATTGCAGAAAATTCTTCTGTTGGTATAAAAGAATTAATTTTAAAATATCAGCCGGACAGGCGTGAAAATTCAATGCTTAATAATTCTATCAGATGTATTTGTTCTTTATTGAATGATAAAAATGAAGACTTAATTTTTAATGAAGAAGAAAAAAAACATCTTGTCTGTACTGATGATACAATTCAAACTGCAAATATTGTTGCACAAAAGGCAAAATTTATAGCCCATGAAATAAAAAATAATCTTTCAATAATAAACCTATATACTAAGATTGTTGAAAAACGTCTTATAAATATTGAAATTGAATGTGAGACTGCTGAATCTGTCAATAATGCTTTGAAAAATATAACGAATGCTTCCGAAAATGTTTCGGGGTTAATAAGTGATTTAAGATGTCTGTCTGCTCCTTATATTACAGAAGTGAACTTAAAACAGCTTATTCTTAATACGGTTATGATGTGCGCTGAAAAAGCTGAAAAAGCAGGTGTAAAAATCAAAACTGAGAATATAGATGATATAGTTATTTCAACGGATAAAACAAAATTTCAATGTGCGTTAACAAATATAATTTTTAATGCAGTTGAGGCCTGTAAGAAGTCTTGCACTATAAATATATATAGTGAGGTTATGCCTGATCATATAAGCGTTTTTGTAAAAAATAACGGCGATATGATACCACCTGAAATTCGGAATAAAATATTTGAACCTGACTTTACAACAAAAGAAAAAGGCAGCGGGCTGGGGCTTGCAATATGTAAAAAACAGCTCGAAATTACAGGCGGCAGCATTAATTTGGTTTATTCGAACAAAGAAGAAACTGTTTTTGAAATAATTCTGAAAAAGATTTAATTTAATGATATATTATATATTTTGTTTAAAAGAAATAATGAGAGATTAATAAATTAAAATGTCATTCGAAATCTTGCTAATTAGAAGAGAAAGTATTAAGTTGATAAGATGCTGAAACAAGTTCAGCATGACAGGTTTGTTTGTTATATCTCCAAAATTTGTTTGTCTCCTAATTTTATTATGTCATCCCGAACTTGTTTCGGGATCTTACCAATTGGAAGTGAAAGCATTAAGTTGGCTAGATGCTGAAATCATCTTGAATTTTCCTTACGGCTCAGGCAATTCGCTTCTTGGATTTGCTTTCACAGAACTTCGCTGCGGGGCTTTGCCCCCTGTCGGCTTCTTCTGTTCGCTTGCCGGACTCGTTTCACTTCGTCCGTCCGCAAATCTGCTACATTCCGTAAAAACTTTTCAGTTTTTACTACATTTTCCCTGTCTCTCGCCTTTTCAGCATTCCGCTTCGCTTTAGTTTACGGAAAATTCGCAGTTCAGCATGACAGATTTGTTACGTTCTTCCGAACTTATTCAGAGTCTTTTCACAGAAATT
>CALUSW010000111.1 GCA_944323535.1 Candidatus Gastranaerophilales bacterium
TAAAAAGTCTTTTAAAACGTAATCTGCCTATTTGCTATCAGACAGTAGATGTTTATAATGATTTACTTAATAAAATTAGTCTGAGATAGGTTGCGGCACTGGATTATATTTAAGCTATAACATCATATTGTTTTAAAGATTGGCTTGCCGCTTTCTTTTTCAGAGGGTTAAAATGGAACAGTTTTTCGGGCGGATGATTAGGAGAAGTTTGTGCTATTGAAGGGTCGCGAAGTGTATATATTTCTTCAACTCTATTATCTAAAGCGGAAGGTGATTGTTGATATAAACCGGCAGCATAATCCATTTCGGGATCTTTAACTCCGTTTGAATTTTGTATCCAGAACTTTGCCGCAACCTGATAAGCATCTTGTTCTTCTTTTATTGAGGTATAGGCATCTTTATCTTTAGCGTGAACGGATTCATGCGCAAGATAAGCTGCAATTACCTGCGGTGCAGCATAAATATAAGAATCTGAAACAGTTATGCTTTTTTTATAATTTTCGTATTGTGCAATATTAGAGGTTCCGCCCATATCTGCGGTTTCTCCGAAGCCGATTGTGACATCAGATAAATCTTTCATATATTCGGGAGTCATGTATTGAACTGTCATATCAAGCGCGGTTTTTAAATTCTGTGCCGCATACTGTTGTTTCTCTGCTGCAGCCTGCTGCGGATAATGAATACTTAAAATATTATTTTTTGTTTCCATTATGCTTCTTCTTGCAAGATCATTTGAACTGTCAAGCGAATAAGCTTTTTCGAAGCTTTTTAATGCATTTTGATAGTAGCCGTTTTGTCTTTGTGCTTCACCAAGTTCAATCCAGCAGTCTGTATCCCCGGGCGCTTTTTCCAGATATATCTTAAAATTCTTTTCGGCAGAGGTATAATCTTTTAGATGGTGATATGCTTTTGCCATTTTCCGGTATATTGTATTTTCTTCGGGATTTGATTGATTTGCCTGTTGATAAAATCTGAGGGCATCTTCAAATCGGTTTTCATTTAAAGCTTTATCTCCCTGCTCAATCAGAGAGGAAACATCATTTGCAGAAAAGCTGACCGGTTTTATATTCCGGCTTTTATATGCATAAGAATGATATTTGTTTATTGGCGGGAAAGGAGATATTGAAATCACTGCATTTATCCTTTTTACTTCTGCTAAAAAACATGTAACGGGAAATTATTGATAATGAAAGAGTGTTTATAAAACAATTCTTTACAAACACTCTTTATAAAATGTCCGAACAAAATTTCACGATAAGCCAACGGCATGAGTGAAATTTTGAGAGTGGCGTATTAAAAAGGTGAGTATTAAAGTGGAAATGTTGAATTTTCACTTTAATACGATACTAGATTATGTTTATAAAGCAAGTATCTTTTCAATTGCCTCATCAGGCGTAATATTTGTTGTTTCTCCTGTTGCACGGTTTTTAAATTCAACAAGGCCTTCTTTTATTGTTTTTCCCACTGTAATTCTGTACGGAATACCGATTAAATCCGCGTCTTTAAGTTTAACACCGGCTCTTTCCGAACGATCATCAATAATAACTTCAATTTTATGAGCAAGAAGTTTTTTGTAAATTTCTTCAGCTGTTTTCATTTGAACTTCATCCTGATCGCTTACGGGAACAACAATAACTCTATAAGGAGCAATAGAAAGAGGCCATATTATACCGTGTTCATCGTGATGTCTTTCTACTGCGGCGGCGGCCGTCCTTGAAATTCCGATTCCGTAACACCCCATAATAAACGGTTTTTCCTGACCGTCTTTATCTGTAAATGTTGCATTCATGGCTTTAGAGTATTTTGTTCCTAACTTAAATATATTACCGACTTCTATCCCTTTTGTTACTTTTAATTCACTGCCGCAATCTACACATTTATCTTTTTCTTCAACGAGTCTTATATCAGTGATAAGTGAAGGTAATTCAACATCTATACCCCAGTTTGCTCCGACAAGATGTTTGTCTGTTTGATTACATCCTATAACAAAGTTTTTTAAATCTTTAACTGTTTCATCAGCGATAATTTCTATATTTTTTAATCCTTTTGGTCCGATAAAACCAATAGCGGCATTAAAACCGCTTGCCTGCATAATTTCATCTATTTCATCATTTCTTGCTATTCTGATTTCATTCCCGCTAAAGGCATTCATAAGTTTTGTTTCTTCGACAGTTCTGTCACCTCTTATAAGAGCAAGAACATATTTCCCGTCAATAACATATATAAGAGATTTACAGATTACGCTTGCCGGTATTTTCAAAAATTCTGATAATTCTTCGATTGAATGAACAGCGGGGGTATCAATAATATCTGCTTTATTATATCCTCCGTCTGTTACCGCATTATTTAACAGTGAGACGGCATGGTTTGAATTTGCGCTGTAGCCGCATTTACTGCAGTAAAATACATCGTTTTCTCCGGCGTTATTTTCATCTGATTCATTGACAAGCACCATAAATTCATGCGAAACACTTCCGCCTATAGCTCCGGAATCTGATTGAACCATTTTTGCTTCAAGTCCGCATCTTTCAAAAATTCTTTTGTATGCATCTGCCATTATTTTATATGATTTATCAAGACCTTCTTCATCAACATCAAAGCTGTATGCGTCTTTCATAATAAATTCACGTCCGCGCAGAAGTCCGAATCTCGGTCTTATTTCATCTCTGAATTTTGATTGAATCTGATACAGGTTAATCGGCAGTTGTTTATATGAACGAATTCCTTCACGTGCAATGGAGGTGATAACTTCTTCATGTGTCGGGCCAAGGCACATGTCGCGTCCGTGCCTGTCTTTAAGGCGCATGAGTTCTTTTCCGTATACCTCCCATCTGCCTGATTCCTGCCAGAGTTCCGCAGGCTGCACAAAAGGCATTAAAAGCTCCTGTGCTCCTGCCGCATCCATTTCTTCGCGTACAATATCTTCAATCTTCTTTAATACCCTCTGCATAAGCGGAAGATAATTATAAATCCCGTTTGCAAGCTTTCTTATATATCCTGCTCTTACAAGCAACTTATGACTTATTACCTCAGCATCGGAAGGAAATTCTCTCAGCGTCTGTACAAAAAGACCGGACATTCTCATATAAAATCATACCTCTGTTAATATTAATAATCTCTATACTAATATTAGCACAAAATTTTTCCGGTTAATAACATCAGTCAATTAAAAGGCTTAGTAAAATTTTTAATTTTAAAAAATTTATAATTAAAAAATGCAAATAAGTAAAATAAAACTTTCATTTTTGTACTATTGATAATTTAAATGCTATAATAATCCTGTTAAGGATTAAGAATTATGCTGTTTAAAAGAAAATGTAAAATT
>CALUSW010000112.1 GCA_944323535.1 Candidatus Gastranaerophilales bacterium
TTTGTCAGACCGGATACAAAAATACTTGCAGTGGTAAAAGCTGATGCATACGGGCATGGCAGCTCTATGATTGCACCTACGCTTCTTGCCTCCGGAGTCGATTATCTTGGAGTCGCCTCTATTGATGAAGGAATGGAGTTAAGAAATAACAAATTTACATGTCCTGTTCTGGTCCTGGGTGCTGCTCCTGTCTGGGCTTTTGATTATGCTGTACAAAATAATATTTCATTGTCAATATTTTTAAATAATCACATTGAGGCGGCTGAACTCACTTTTAATAAAACCGGACTTAAAACTAAAGCCCATATCAAACTGGATACAGGAATGAACAGAATTGGGGTTGTTCCTGAAAATGCAGTCCAATTTATCAAAAAAGTACAAAATACAGAAGCAATTGAGCTTCAGGGGATTTTTACACATTTTGCCTGCAGTGAAGATGAATATAAGACAAAACAGCAGATTAAAATATGGACGGATATTTTATCTCAGGTAAATACGGAGAATTTAATTCTGCACTGTTGTAATACTGCGGCTGCTATTGCCGGCTATGATATAAAAAATTATAATATGGTTCGTCTGGGACTCGCCATATACGGGCTTTTACCTGATTTGCCGGCTTTTACAAAAAGAATTCCGGATTTAATACCGGCTATGAGCTTAAAGGCAAGAATTATAAATATACATACCGCACATAAAAATTCGGGGGTCAGCTATTCCCATAAATATGTAGCCGAAAAAGAAACACTTATTGCAACAGTTCCCGTCGGATATGCCGACGGAGTGGACAGAAGGCTTTCCAATAATATATACGGAATAATAAACGGGAAAAAGGTTCCTCAAATAGGCAATATTACAATGGATCAAATGATGTTTGATATAACGGGACAGAATGTAAATGAAGGCGATATAATAACCCTGATAGGAAAGGATGAAACAGAAAGCATTTCAATAAACGAATGGGCAGAAAAACTCGGAACGATTAATTATGAACTTATATGCCGTTTAAAAGCAAGATTATCAAGAGTATATACCCGCTAAACTCTATACATCATCAGTACTTACTGTAAACTCTTCATTATTAACTTCTCTTATAAAAGCATTCCAGGCATTATAATAATCAGCAAGAGCATAAGTATGTGCAATTGTAATCATTCTGTATGATTCTTCCATTGTAATTAATGTTGTTAAATCAATTTTGCCTTCTCTGTAACTTTTTCTGGAAGCTTTGATAAGTTCTTCCGAACTTGATAGTAATTCTTCATTATAATAGTTTAAATTAATTTGAGCAGTAAGAAATTTTTCATAAGTTTTTTTTAAATCGTTTACAGCTTTATTCTCGACGGAAGCATAGTTTAAATGAGCCTGTTGTAATTTAAGTTTTGCATTTTCAATTTCAGGTTTATAATTATATAAAATAGGTAAATTAACGAGATTAACGCCGAGGTATGCCCCGTTTTTAAATATGCCTTCGCCTGACTGTCCGGGATTTTGATAACTGTATCCGCCGGATACTTCTAAGTCAGGAACTTTCTGTCTTAGAACGACAATCAGATTCTTTTCGGCAACTTCGATTTCCTGCAAAGCAATTTTTATATCATACCGGTTTGTTATTGCTTCATTCGAAATAATTTCAAAATCAGGCATTTCCGCATCCGGTTTTGGTATCAGCAGAGGTTTATAATCATCGGTAAAATGATCCTCTATTGTATCGTAAAAACCGTCAGGACTGTTTATAACCTTATTAAATTCGTATAACGCAGTTTTAACATCATATTTAGCTGAATTAACCTGTGTAATAATTTGGTTTAATAAAAGCTGCGCCTGAAGAACGTCTATCTGTGTAACTTCTTTTGTTTTGTATTTTTCTTTTGCTACCTGCAGCATTGTATTTAAGAGTTCCTCCTGCTCCTGCATAGTTGTTAAAACAGATTTGCTTGCCAGAAGGTTTGTATAAGCTTCTCTTACGTCCATTCTTAAGTCGAATTCCAAGTATTCTACATTTCTTTCCGCAAGATTAAAAGTTGATTTTGCAAGACTTTTTCTGACTCCTCTTTTTCCGATTTCAACGGTTTGGGACAAACCGACCTGCTGCGGGTTGCCTTTTCCGGCTTTCCCAAAATTATAAAAGACTCCGACACCGGGATTCATTAGTCTGTTCGCTGTTTTTATATTGTTTTTTTCTATATTAATATTTAATCTTGACGATTGAATATCAAGATTATTTTTACTCGCAATACTTACGGCTTCTTTTATTGAAATTTTATCCGTATCAACAATAGCACAGCATGAAACGGCTGTAAGACAAGATATAATAACGGCTGTGACTATCTTTTTCAAATAAATTCTCCAAAATATATTTACAATTATAATCCGAAAAAAAGATAAATATGTCTTTTTGTATTCTTGCTTAAAATATTTTTATATTTTTTCTAAAAAATAAAGTAAAATCTATTTGCACTGATTATTGTGCAAAATATTGTTTATGAACAAACGGGCTGATACTGAAATATAAACTTTTGTAAAACATTAATAAACATCCACTGAAATATCGTCTAGATATATAATATAATGATTCTATAGTCAGGAATGGGATTTTTGCATAAAAGAAAGGGAGGGTAAATGACTAATAATAAAGATAACTATATCTTAAAAGGCGGAGTAAGCAAAAACAGGATAGATACGGAAAGTATATTAAATAATCTTTCCGAGGGTTCTGAGATTGCATTAGACTTAGTAGAGGGGTTAGGAGAAAGCAATAATATAGAATGTCCGAACAAAATTTCACGATAAGCGGATTGCGAGCAGGGTGAAAACCCGTTTAATGCGAGCAACCAAGCAGGTGAGTATTAAAGTGGAAATGTTGAATTTTCACTTTAATACGACACTAGATTATATAGATATATAATGCACTAGATAACAGAAGAACTGATATTACAAAAATAGACACGGGAGACAGAAGAAGAAGCAAAACAGAATTCAAAGAAGAAGATAACAAAACAGAGCCGATAATAAAGAAGAGAAATAATATAGACTCAGAGGATGAAAAAATAAACAGGCGTGCTGAGATATTATACGGGAATGCGGAATATAATCAATATTGGAAGGATGTAAGTAATAAGACTAAAAAACAGGATATGGGAGAAATAACAAAGCAGCCGGAAATAAAACCTCTGCCCGATATATCAAATCCTGAGAAGATGTTTTTCAAAAACGGAACATTGGCGGATATGAAACCAAAAGCTTTATATAATTTAATTGAGATAAATGACGAAGATAAAATTCAAAACAGAGCTGATATTTTGTATGG
>CALUSW010000113.1 GCA_944323535.1 Candidatus Gastranaerophilales bacterium
AACATTTTTATAGACTGGGATTTTGTTATTTTGGCTGACAGAGTATTTAATATGAAAAAACTTCTAAAAATTTTTTTTATTTCTCTTTTTATTTTTGCGCTTTTATTATTTGCCGTTGAATGGATTATATGGCTTCAAGAAAATCATAAAATGCGCAAAGCCGGAATTTTTCCTCCGTCAATTCAAAGATTAGCTTTTCACCCCGGAGTGAAAAATTTTGAATTTGATCCTTATACGTTTCCGCGTCCTGAAAACGGCTGGGGACGTGCACCAGAAGGACTTCAGTATTCGGACAAAAAACCTGTTGTAATCTTTGGATGTTCTTATGCTTATGGCTATAGGTTAAATGATTCGCAGACACTTTCTTATAAGCTTGCAAATTATGCTAAAGTTCCCGTATACAATAGAGCCTGGACAGGCTGGGGAATTCAGCATATGCTTTATCAATCCAAAATTGAAAAAATTTATGAACAAATTCCTGAACCTGAATATGTAATTTATGTCTTTCTTGATGACCATATAAGAAGACTTTATTTGATGACATTTTCTTCCTGGAATATTTTAATAGATGAACAAAATTTAAGATACAAGGAAAAAGACGGAAAACTTATTGAAATAACAAATAATAACCCTGTTCTAAGACAAATAAAAAGATTATATTTTGTTAATATAATTCATCATTGGTACGTTTTAAAACATATATTGAATCAAAAGAATAAACAAAATTGCTGTAATTTTGCCGTTAAACATTTTGTTGAAGCAAAAAATGAAATGCAAAAACACTGGAAAAACACTAAATATATTGTACTTTTTTACAATACAAAAAATGATTATATAAAAGAAAAACTGGAGGAAAACGGTTATACGGTAATTAATACATCTGATATAACAACAGAAAACCTTTCTTCCGGCAAATATATAACAGATGACTGTCATCCTAAAGAAGCGGCCTGGGATTTACTTATTCCGCCGCTTTCGGAAAAACTCGGACTTTAAAATATTATGAAACAATATAAAAAAATTATTTTTATTAATATTGTACTTTTTACATGTCTGTTTTTTATACTTGATTTTATAATATATAAGTATAATGCAGCTGTTTTTTATAAAACTCATCCTGCTGTCTACAAAATAAATAATTTTAAGTACATGCCGTATATACCCGAATATTTATCGGATTTAGAGAGTTATTTTAATGGCAGGAATAATTTTTATTTCGGAAGAAAACCGGACGGACTTGAATATAAAAATAAAACTCCTATTATTCTTTTCGGATGTTCATATGCTTTCGGTCAGCATTTGAACTACAATCAAACATTAAGTTATAAACTTGCACATTTACTCCATCGTCCCGTATATAACAGGGCAATGTCAGGCGGAGGTTTTCAGCATATGTATATGCAAAGTACATCAGATTCTTTGTATAAAACAATTCCGGACACTGATACAGTTATATATGTTATGATAAGCGACCATTACAGACGTTCCATGCTGTATTATTTTGATATGCTGGATGTTCACCTTCTGCCTCATTATTCCATAAAAAATAACAAATTAATTCAGGATAATTATAATAATTATTTTTATAACTTTTTTAAATCACTATATATTGTTAAACATATAAATCATATTTATGCCGAAAATTATATAAATAACCCTAAAAATGCCGAAAAAATTACCGATAATGCAGTTTTATACTTTATTGAAACACGAAAAAATCTTGAAGAGAGATACAATAAAAAACTTAAATTTATAATTATATTTTTTGAAGATTGGGAAATTCTATACAGGGAGTTATTAGAGAAAAAGCTTAGAAATAACGGATTTATAACCGTTTCCACAAAAGATTTAACCGGTGTTGATTTAAGAACAGAAGAATATTCTATGCAGGATAATCATCACCCGACAGAAAAAACATGGGATATGTTAACACCCGAAATTATAAAAATTTTAAATCTTTAAACATCAAATCTTTTATATATTTCATTTATATTTTTAAGATAATCATGAACATTAAAACATAATTCTATTTCATCAGCGGTTAGATATTTTTTAACCTCACTGTCATTTAACAGATTATTTTTAAAATTACCATGATTATTAAATGCATCAAGTGCATTTTTTTGTACAAGAGAATACGCATTTTCTCTCGAAAGTCCCTTTGAGCAGAGTTTCAGTAAAACTTTTTGAGAAAATACAATTCCTCCGAATAAATTTGTATTTTTAAGCATATTATCTTTATGAACAACAAGATTTTTAATTGTATCCGTAAGTCTTGCAAGCATATAATCAATCAGAATTGAAGAATCAGGGAATATAATTCTTTCAACGCTGCTGTGTGAAATATCTCTTTCATGCCAGAGAGGAATATCTTCCATAGCGGCAATGGAATTTGAACGTACAACTCTGGCAAGTCCGGATAAATTTTCGGCAGAAATCGGATTTTTTTTATGAGGCATGGCAGATGACCCCTTTTGTCCCTGTTTAAATCCTTCTTCAGCTTCAAGAACTTCTGTTCTTTGAAGATGTCTTAATTCAACCGCAATTTGTTCTATAACACAGGCAATAAGAGCAAGCGCCTGAATATAGCGCGCATGAATATCTCTTGCTATAACCTGGGTAGAAAATTTGGCGGGTCTTAAATCAAGAAATTCGCATGTAAGGCGTTCTATCTCAGGATCTATATTACTGTATGTCCCGACAGGACCTGATATTTGTCCTACTTTAGCCTCTAAAAGCGCTCCTTCAAGATTTCGTTTATTTCTTTCAAATAAATCAATCCAGCCGCATATTTTAACACCAAAAGTCATCGGCTCCGCATGGACTCCATGCGAACGCCCTATACAGACAGTATCTTTATGTTCTTTTGCTTTTTCTTTCAAAACAGCAAGAAGTTTATCAATATCATCAAGAATTATTTTTCCCGAATCCCGTATTTGAAGAGCAAGAGCAGTATCTATAACATCAGAACTTGTAAGCCCCATGTGAATAAATCTTGAATTTTCTCCCACATTTTCATTCACATTTGTAAGAAAAGCTATAACATCATGACGGACTTCTTTTTCTATTTCATCTATTCTTTCAACTGAAAAACAAGCTTTATCCGTTATATTTTTTAAAACCTCATCGGAAATTACTCCTGTTTTATTATATGCTCTGCATACGGCAAGTTCTACGTTAAGATAATATTGAAATTTAGAATTAATATCCCATATTTTTTTCATTTCTTCTCTGGAATATCTGTCAATCATAATTTCCCTTTCTTC
>CALUSW010000114.1 GCA_944323535.1 Candidatus Gastranaerophilales bacterium
AATTAAAATCTGTATGTTGTTGAAAAATTCAATTGGGATTTTACAGGTTTATTATCGATTGAATAAGTTTGCCCCGCCCCCAGGTTTAAGTCCATTCTGTCATCTTTAAAAGGTTTAAGCGAGAATACAAGTTCATTCTTTGTTTGTTTTCCCGTTAAATTATCTGTATAAACATTTTTTAAAGAAATATGGCGGTTCAAAATAAATTCAGGAATAAAAGATATGCTTCCCGGTGTATAATTATTCATTTGGCTTAGCTTATTTTGGCTGTATGAAGAGGTTAGGGCAAACTGTTTTTTTCTCAATTTTGAAAATAATGATAATGAATCATTGTAAGCACCTGAACTAACCGACGTAGAATATGTTCCGCCAAAAGAAGCATTTTTATTTAATGCTCTTTCTATAGTTTTCGAATATGATTTTTTAGCGGGAATTTGCTCTGTATCTTCAAAATGAAGTAATTTTTGATAGTAATTATTGCGTTCATTAAAAGATTGAGTCTTATCAAAAGTGATTCTTCCGTATTTTATTTCATTATTTTGAATTTCATCTGAATTATCTGCAGATAAATCAAGTACTATTTCCTCATTCATACCGAAAGAAAAAGACGGAGGTAATAATATGAAAACAAAAAACAGAATAAACATTAATTTTTTCATATTATAATTATAACCTACCTCGCTTTAGCAGCAACTCCTTCCGGAACTAATCTATAGCCGCCGCCGTATATTGTTTCAATATATTTATTACCGCCGGAGATTTTATCAAGTTTTGTTCTTATATGCCGCATATGAACCCTGATTGTTTCAACAGCGTCGTCTGAAGAATATCCCCACACATCATTTAATATTTTCGCACTTGATACCATATTTCCGTAATTTTGCATTAAAAGGTTAATAATATCAAATTCTATAGGAGTAACCTTTACCTGTTTCCCTTTGATTTCAACGGAATATGTCTCGGGGATTAAAGTAATATCTCCTTTTGTTAATACTTCTTTTACAGCAACTGACTTTGGAATATTATTTGAACGTTTTAATAATGCCTTTACCCTTAAAAGAAGTTCTTCCATCTCAAAAGGTTTTACAATATAATCATCAATACCGATGTTAAATCCCTGAACCTTATTTTGCAGCATATTTAATGCAGTAAGCATTATAATAGGAATATCTTTGGTTGATTCATTTTCACGTATTCTTTTTGCAACAGTATATCCGTCAACCTCCGGCATCATAACATCCAGAATAATCAAATCCGGCAATTCCTGTTTGGCAAGTGCATATCCCTTATTTCCGTCAAGTGCGCAAACAACCTTATAATAAGCTAATTCTAAATTAACTTTTATCAATTCGTTTATTGCCGCATCATCATCTATTACCAATATTTTTGTCATATACAAGCCTCAACATTACTTTTAGTTTATCATAAAAAGAATTATTGCTTACTGTATTTTTCCTTCCTTTTGCCGCTATTAAATTTGCTATATTCAGATTTTGCAAATAAAAATTAATTTTATTAGTCAATTCCGATATTGATTTATATGTTTCAAATTCTTTTCCGTCATCAAAATATTTTGTAATTATTGTATTATAAGGCGCAAGCAAAAAGCCGCCTGATGCCATTATCTCAAGACATCTGTAGTTTAGAGGCTTATTATTTTTATTTTCCATATCTATATTAATTTTTGATGAAACAAATATTTCAGCCAATTCTTTTTGAGAAGAAACATATCCTTTATATGAATTTTTGTATAGTTCAAGGTTATATTCATTCAGCAATTTTTGTTTATAAATTTCATCAACACTTTTATAAAAGTCAAAAGAACGGCAAAATATATTAATATGCCCGAATTCATAAATTAATGAAGCCAGTATTTTCTCGCGTTCAATATATGCCGGATTCCCTGCAAAAGTCAGTGAATACTTATACCCGGAGAATTTAGTTTTATAATCTTTTGCATTAACGGCAGGAAAATATAAACTCTTTTTATCATTACTATCCTGAGTGAATATATAATTATTTGCTTTATTTAAAACGGCTTCGGGAATTTCACGTTTTAATTCAGCACAATGTATTGTTATTGTTGTATCTGATACATAGTTTTCAAAAAAATCAATAAGAATATCTTTTTGCACCAATCCTGACCAGAAAATGAATATTATATCCGGCGAAATTTTTTTTACTTCTTCTATATTTAAATCGTAAATTTTTTTTTCAAAAACAAAGAAAGCAAGCTCGTTAAATGCAGCGGAAAATCCTTTTGAAATAAACTTTCCCTTATTATTATCCGGTAATATTAATAATACTTTATCCATTTAATTATTGTAACAATAATCCCAAATAAATAAAAGCATTATTCACAGTTGTTACTGATAGGGCGTCCAAACATAATTTTTGCAAGTCCAAGCCGTTTTTTTAACGTATTTTTTATACCGCCGGTTATCTCATTTGTATTTTTAATAGTTGAATAAGTCTGACATAACACTGAATTTACAATAGGCATGGTTGTTTTATCTATTTGAATTGAAATATCATTTAAAGATGAAGTTATATCTTTAATATTTTCGGTTGTTTGTTCTATGTTGCCAACTGATGTGGTCATAGACTCTTTATCAAGAGATTTATTAAGATTATCTGACATATTCTCAAGGTTCGTTGTTGTTTTTGCAATGTTAGATGAAGCAAGAATTATATCTCTTCTTATTTCAGTAAGAATACTGCTAATCTGAGAAAAAACATCCCCGAGATTTTGAACGGTAACATTAGCCGATTCCATTAACGTTGAAGCATCATCAATTATGTTATCAATACTCCCGTCAGACAATTGTTCGGATAATATTTTATTTATATCTTTAGATAATTCACCTTTTATTGTATCTCCGTCTTTAAGCAATATAACAGATGCTTCATCCGGAGCAATCAAGTTAAAATAATCAGTTCTTTTGCTTTTTTGAATTCTGGCGGATATGTTATTCGGCAGTTCTACATCGGCAGGATAAAGTTTAAGTTTTACAAAAGTATTTTTATAATGTTTATCAGGGTATACTTTAACACTCTTTCCCACCTTAAAACCTTTATAATAAACCGGAAGTTGTTTTTCAAAAGGTTCTAGTTCATCAAAACTTACAACAACATTAAGAAAAGCCAGTTTGTTATATACAAAATATCCGGTTAAAATCAATGTTAAAATTACTATTACAATATAAAGCCTGTTCATA
>CALUSW010000115.1 GCA_944323535.1 Candidatus Gastranaerophilales bacterium
GTTTTTTTAATGGATGAGCCTTTGTCAAATCTGGATGCAAAATTAAGAGTTCAAATGCGCTCTGAAATAAAAAAACTGCATGAAAAACTTCAAACAACATTTATATATGTAACACATGATCAGACAGAAGCCCTTACAATGGGAGATAGAATAGCTGTTATTGATAAAGGTGTTATTCAGCAGATAGGCAGTCCTGTTGAGGTTTATAATAATCCTGTTAACAAATTTGTCGGAGGATTTTTGGGCTCTCCTTCCATGAACTTTATAGAAACGGAAATAAAAGAAGGCAAAGTATCAATTAATAATTCGGAATTTGAACTGTCAAAAGAACAAAAACAGACAGTTCAAGACAGAAAAAAAGTTTTAATAGGAATACGTCCGGAAAAATTTAATACACCGGCATATAATTTTGAGTTTACAGCTCCGGTTGAAATATCTGAAATGCTCGGAAGCAGCAGGATTATTTATTTTACCGCAAATAAATCCTCCTGCAGTGCATCTTTAACTTCCGATTTTACGTTTGATAAAGAAATTTGTTTAAGAATTAATACAAATGATATTCTGTTCTTTGATTTTGAAACAGGTATTAGAATTAAGTAATCATATGATCTAATGTCGTATTAAAGTGAAAATTCAACATTTCCGCTTTAATACTCACCTGCTTGCAATCCGCATTTCTTAATTAATAACTTTTAAAATCTCTTTTAAATCAGCTTTTGTTTTTTTAATATCCGCATTCGAATATTTAATTGCACTATCGGGATCTTTTAATCCGTTTCCTGTCAAAATGCAGACAGAGACAGCTCCTTCTTTTATAATTCCTTCTTTTACAGCTTTTATGAGTCCTGCAACGGATGCTGCGGAGCCCGGTTCTGCCAGAATTCCTTCAGTTGAAGCCATTAATTTATAAGCTTCAATAATTTCATTATCGCTTACGCAGTCAATTTTACCGCCAGATAAATCTCTTGCTCTTTCGGCTTGTTTCCAGCTTGCGGGATTTCCTATTCTTATTGCGGTAGCAATTGTTTCAGGATGAAGAATTCTCTCGCCTCTGACAATAGCAGCGGCGCCCTCTGCTTCATATCCCATCATTTTAGGCAGATGAGAAGATTTTTTTAATGCATAAAATTCTTCATATCCTTTGAAATAAGCTGTTATATTACCGGCATTTCCTACCGGAATAAAGTGGTAATCGGGAGCATCGCCCAATGCTTCAATAATTTCAAAAGCACCTGTTTTCTGTCCTTCAATTCTGTATGGATTAACAGAATTTACCAGAGTAATCGGCGCATTTTTAGAAATTTCAATAACCATTTCGAGCGCTTCATCGAAGTTGCCTTGAATTGCAATAATCTCAGCACCGTACATCATAGCCTGTGAAAGTTTGCCCAAAGCTATATAACCGTCGGGAATCAATACAAAAACTCTTAAACCTGCTTTTGCACCGTATGCGGCAGCTGCTGCGCTTGTGTTGCCGGTAGAAGCACAAATAATTGCTTTTGACCCTTCTTCGACAGCTTTTGTCACAGCCATAGTCATGCCCCGGTCTTTAAAACTCCCCGTGGGATTTGCTCCTTCATATTTTAGATACAAACTGCCTTTCAAACCTATTTTTTTTGCCAGATTATCAGCTTTTATTAAAGGGGTATTCCCTTCATTAAGTGTAATAACAGGGGTTTTATCCGTAACCGGAAGATACTCTCTGTATTTATTAACTAAACCCTGATAGTGATTTTTTTGCATAAAAGCCTCCTAATTCATAACTCTTAACAGGTTATCTATATTTTTAATACAATCAGATTTCAAAAGTTCTTTTAAAGCATTTTGTACATCCGATTCTTTACTGCGCTCTGTAATAACAATAATCTCGGCAGTATTGTCCTCTTTAATTCCTTTTTGCATAATTGTTGAAATATTTATATTATTGTTTCCGCATATAGTTCCTATAATTCCGATAGCTCCGGGATTATTTCCCGCATTTATTGCAATGTAATATTCATTATATGTATCGCCTATCTCAATTTGGTCGGCTATTTCATTATGATGACAAATTGACTGGGGAAGCGGTTTATCTGAAGCTTCAAGTTCTGAAGCTAAAACCAGCAAATCGCCGACAACTGAACTTGCAGTAGGTTCAGCGCCTGCCCCCGGACCTGTAAGGACAATTTCTCCGACCGGATATCCCTTTAGCATAATAGAATTGGTTGCATTATCAACTTTTGCTAGAAGATGTTTTTTTGCAACAAGCATAGGATGAACTCTTACATCGATTTTACCGTTATCAAGCATCTGCCCCAAGGCAATGAGTTTTATTCTGTATCCCAGTTCTTTTGCAGACTTGATATCCTGCGCCGTAATTTTTGTAATACCCTCGCGGTAGATTTTGTCTATAGAAACTTTTTTGTTGAAAGAAATTGTTGATAAGATTGATATTTTATAAGAAGCATCAAATCCTTCCACATCGCCTGTCGGGTCTGTTTCTGCATATCCGAGCTCCTGTGCCTGTTTTAAAGCTTCCTCATAAGAGAGGTTATTTTCTGCCATTTTTGTCAGAATGTAGTTTGTAGTTCCGTTTAAGATTGCGGCTATTTTAGTAATCCTGTTTGCACTCAGAATTGTTTTGACAGGCATTATAATCGGAATTCCGCCTGCGACGGCAGCTTCATATAAAATTACCGTGTTTTTTTCTTTTGCAAGCTTAAAAAGCTCGCTGCCTTTTTTTGCGAGCAGTTCTTTATTTGCCGTAATAATGTGTTTCCCGTTATCTATTGCGGTTTCTAATAAGTCAAAAGCAGGATCGATGCCGCCTGCGACTTCAATTACAATATCAATATCCGGATCTGTTACTATTTCATCGGCATTAGCTGTAAGAATTGAACTGTTGAAATTTTCAATTTCTCTTTTTTTATGAATATTTTTAACTGCTATTTTTTTTATATTTATATTGCCGAATTGCTGTAAGACCTTATATACTCCTGTACCTACAGTCCCAAAACCGATTATTCCTACGTTTACTGATTTCATATTCTCTCCTATACCGGAATGTTATAAAACAATTAAAACACAATTATGTTTAAAAAACACCATATAACAATGGGGACTTAAATAAAGTTTTCACCTGATATTTTAAAAAACAGTTATAATGTCGTGCTGAACTTGTTTCAGCATCT
>CALUSW010000116.1 GCA_944323535.1 Candidatus Gastranaerophilales bacterium
GGAAAATTTTGCAAAAAATATCTTTAGTTTTTTATATTTTTAATTTTATAAAGATATATAGAATTTACAGAAGCTTATTATGGAATTTTTAAATTATATCATTTTTCTTTTTGTTGTAAAATTAAAGTAAACATCAGAGAAAAGGGAATAAGAAAATGACACAACCTCTTACGGGAAACGAGATAAGAAGAGCTTTTATAGAATTTTTCAGAGATAAACACCAGTCGACAGAAGTTGCAAGTTCAAGCCTGGTTCCTGATAATCCGACGGTATTATTAACGACAGCGGGAATGCTTCAATTCCTTCCGTATTATCTGGGATTGGAAAAACCGCCTTATAATCCCCCCAGAGCGGTGTCATGCCAGAAATGTGCAAGAGCCGGAGGAAAAGACTCCGATATAGAAAACGTAGGCAGAACACCCAGACACCATACGTTTTTTGAAATGCTCGGCAACTTTGCTTTCGGAGATTACTATAAAAAAGATGTTATTCCCTGGAGCTGGGACTTTGTCACCAATTATTTAAAATTAGATCCTAAAAGACTGTGGATAACCATTTACGAAAATGATGACGAGGCTTTTGAAATCTGGACGAAAGATGTGGGTATTGCCCCTGAAAGAGTTATCAGAAAAGGTAAAAAAGATAATTTTTGGGGTCCTCCGGGGGCAACAGGTTCTTGCGGTCCCTGCAGCGAAATACATTATGATTTGGGCGAACATCTTAAATGTTCCGATAACTGTTCCATTGCAACCTGTGAATGCGACAGATGGGTTGAAATATGGAATCTCGTATTTACGGAACTGTTTCAGGATGAGGAAGGAAATTTCTCTCCTCTTGAAAAGAAAAATGTTGATACCGGCATGGGCTTAGAACGTATTGCAATGGTTGTTCAGGGCAAAGAGTCGACTTTTGAAACGGATTTATTATTTCCTATTTTGCAAAAAGTTTCTGATATGTCTAAAGTCCCGTATAAAAAAGATAATAAAACTGATATATCTTTAAGAATAATAACAGACCATGCAAGATGTGTTACTTTTATGATTAATGACGGTGTTCTTCCGGGTAATGAAGGCAGAAGCTACGTATTAAGAATGATTTTAAGACGCGCCTTAAGACACGGCAAGCTTTTGGGACTAGAACTTCCGTTTTTAAGCGAAATAGTTGATACCGTTATTAATCTGTATAAAGAAACATATCCGGATCTGGTTAAAAATGCCGATAAAATAAAATCTACAATCAAACAGGAAGAAGAAAGATTTAAAATTACTCTGGATAGAGGCTATAAACTTCTTGAAGAATTAATGCAAAAATCAAAACAAATAGACGGAGAAAATGCTTTTAAACTTTATGATACTTTCGGTTTCCCTCTTGAACTTACAATAGAAATCGCGGCAGAAAAAGGCGTAACTGTTGATACTGAGGGTTATAAGGCGGAAATGCAAAAACAGAAAGAAAAAGCAAAAGCCGCCGCTCATAAAATAAGTCTTACGGATGATTTAGTTTATGTAAATGTTGAAAATGAGTTTGGTTCAACTGAATTTCTCGGCTATGAAAAATCGCAGGCACAGGCAAATGTTATTGCGGTTATTGAAGCAGGCGATTTTATTGATATAGTACTTGATAAAACACCTTTCTATGCTGAATCCGGCGGACAGGTCGGGGATACCGGCATAATTGAAAGCGAAAATTTTAAAGCGGAGGTTTTAAATACATTTAAAGTAAATAAACTTTTTGTGCACCGTGCTCAGATAATTAACGGTGAAATTAAAGCGGGCGATATTGTTTCTGCTCAAATTGACGAAGAAAGAAGAAAAGAAATTACAATACACCATTCAAACGCACATTTAATTCAGGCTGCATTAAGAAAAATTCTGGGCGAGGAAGTTCATCAGGCAGGTTCTTTTGTTGAAGAAAACAGAACTCGTTTTGACTTTACTTTCCCCCGTGCAATGACGAAAGAAGAAATTCATGAAGCGGAAATTCTTATAAATAAATGGATTGCGGAAGATATAAAACAAAATACCGAAATAATGAATATAGAAATGGCAAAAAAATCGGGAGCCATGGCATTATTCGGAGAAAAATATGATGATGATGTAAGAGTGGTAAGGTTTGGTAATATTTCGGCAGAACTTTGCGGCGGAACACATTGTTCATCAACGGGGAAAATCCGTCTTGCAAAAATAGTTTCGGAATCTGCAATAGCGGCAGGAACAAGAAGAATTGAAGCCGTATGCGGTGATGCCGCTTTTAATTATCTTAACGAAAAGGCCGAAATTACCGATAAATTATCCCAGGGCTTTAAATGCCAGCAGATTGAGCTTGTGGACAGAATCTTAAAACTTGCCGTTGATAATAAAAATCTTCAAATAGAAATAGAAAACTTGAAAGCTGAACAGGCAAAGACAAAGTTCCAATCATTTATATCAAGAGCGCAGGATATAAACGGCGGCAAGCTGTTTATATCGGAAACGGAGCCGTTTGCGCCTAATTTGCTAAAACTCGGCTGCGATATATTATCCGCTAAGCTTGGAGAAAGTATTATTATTCTTGCCTCTGTTGATGATGAAGAACAAAAAATAACTTATGTTGTAAAAGTTTGTGATTCTTTTGTTAAGAAAGGCATAAATGCGGGTCAGATAGTATCAAAGCTTGCTGCCGCAACCGGAGGTAAAGGCGGCGGACGGCCGCAGTTTGCCCAGGGAGCAGGAAAAGATAAGTCTAATCTGCGCAATGTTCTTTCTGAAATCGAAAAGGAAATTAAAAATATCGGATAAAAATATAATTCCCTATCGGTAAGATACTGAAACACCAGGTAGGGGCATAAAATCACGTTTCGACATTGTTTCAACGGATTTTACAGCCAGTTCAGCAGGACAGGTTACGGAAAATTCGAAGTTCCTGATTACAATTTGTTCTTTATGCCATCCAAAATGTTTAATGTCATCCCGAACTCGTTTCGGGATCTTACCA
>CALUSW010000117.1 GCA_944323535.1 Candidatus Gastranaerophilales bacterium
AAAATAAGCAAAGACGGATGCGGACTGCCTGTTATTGCTACTACTTTGGAACAGCTTGGAATGGGTTTTCTGAACTTATTTACAAATGACAAATATAAGAGAATAAAAAATGCTTTTTTAAAATATCCCTATTTAATAGGCGGGGAAGGCAGGCTGGATTCTGAAATTATAAATATTTCCGATAATCTTATATCAAAGGTTGGTGCTTGCGGACTTTGTGTTGTTGTAAATCTGGACAAAGAGGAATGTCTTGTCGTAAAAATTGCCGACTCGGGTATGGAAGCACGCAGTATTACGGTAATAGAAGCATTATTGCAATTAAAATGGCCGGATGTAAATAAATTGTCATCCGGCACTCTTAACAACATATATATAAAGAAAATAAAAACCCAGAATGGAGAAATATTAGGCGAAATACGTCCGTGTTTCAGTATCAGCTAAGCAAATGTTTTAAATGAATTTTCTATATTTTTACTTATAACTTCTTTTATTGAATCTATTTCTGTTTCAACTGAACTTTGCTGTGTCTGAACCTGCTCAAGTCGGAGTTCCAAAATTTTGTCTTTCTTCTGAATATCAGCCAGAGCTGCTTCATATTCCGCTTCTGCTGCGGCATCATCACTGGTATCATATACTTCCGATATTGAAGTAGAACCTTGCCATACCGTATCTTCCCAGCCTGATTCATTTTCGGTAGATACCTGCTGTAAAAGCCATTCTCCTGAGGTTAACATCTGCTGCAAATAATCAGGGTCTGTGCAGTTTTCATCATATAAAAAATGTTCATTTTCATTTTTTAATGAATAATTAATATTATCTTTTAATGTAAGTGTGACGCCTGAATCAGGGTAGTTCTCCTGATAATATGATACAAGATCGGAAAGACTCCAGCTGCTCATCTCATTTGCACTGTCTCCGTCAAGATCTGACATATATTTACTTATGAAAGAGCTTGCTGATGAAATAGATGTTGTTGTACTTTCTCCGTCTTCGTTTGTAGAAACAGCTTCTATTGTATAAGCTTGAGCAGGAACAACAACATTTCCGTCAAGGTCTACAATCCTCATGCATAAACCTGAGAACGGATCCTGGTTTGTAATAATATCATAGGTAAGGCGCTGTGTTCCTCCGTCAGGTGTTGTTGCCTGCATTATTGTATTGTTCATTGCTTCATTATAGTTTTCTGATATTTCCTGTGATTCAGAAGCCAAAGCCAGCCTTTGCTGTGAAATTTGCTGTCCCTCGTAAATCAAGTCGCTGTTTCTTGCGGTAAGGCACAAATAACGTCCTTGTGATGCTGCCAATCCCATGGTTATACTCCTTTATATATATTGTTGTATTAACTGTATCGGCATTAAAAGTAAAATTCTTAAGTCTTTTATTCGTTTTATTTTACATTAATTAACATTTTTAATGAGATTATTGTAAATTATTATTAACTTTTCTATTATTTATCCTTTAATTTATATAAGGATACTTTACTAACCTGAAAAAAAGATGTATAATATGAGAGTTATTAATGTTTCGGCTAGTGTAAATAATGCAAGTTCTTAAATCTTACTTTAAACTTGCATTTTTTTTTACTTATATTTTATTTGTGATAGTGTTTCCATTTTCAAATTCTGTCAGATTTTTAAGGGTGGCTTTTAAAATTCTTTCCGCAGCTTCTTTTGTGTCATATGCAATATGAGGCGTCGCAATAACATTATCAAGATTTAAAAGTTTATTATTAATTAACGATATTCTGAGATTTTTAAGATTTAAATTTTCTCCCGGACGTTTGTTCTGTATAGTTTCTTCAAATTCTAATACATCCAATGCTGCTCCTTTTATTTTCTTTTCTATTAATGCATTATATAAGGCTTCGGTATCTATTAATTCTCCTCTTGCTGTATTAACGATTACGGCATTCTCCTGCATTAGTGATAATCTTTCTTTATCAATAATGTGATAAGTCCCGGGATTTAAAGGTGCATGCAGTGTTATAATATCAGAAAGCTTACATAATGTATCAATATCCACATATTTTATACCGTATTCTTTCTCAATTTCCGTATTTTTATTTGTATCATGGCATATTACATTCATAGAAAATCCTTTAGCAATTTTAACAGCTTTTGAACCTATAGCTCCGGTCCCTATAATTCCTATTGTTTTATTAAATAGTTCTGTGCCAAAGGTTTCAGGATACATATCGCCTTCTTTTAATTCCTGTATGCCATAGCAAATTCTTCTTAAAAGGTTTAATAATAAACCGAATGAAAACTCGGCAACTGTGTAATCTCCATAATGCGGCGTGTTTGCTACAATTATATTTTTAGAATTGCAATAATCGGTATCTATATGGCTGTATCCAACAGATCTTGTCAGTATTAATTTTAAATTATTAAATTTATCAATAGTTTCTTTCGTAAGTCTTGAACTTGTAAAAACAGATATAATCCGGCAGTTTTCTTCTATATATGATAAATTGCTTTCGGGAGTTAATTCGTTTTCATTAAAAAATAAATTATATTTATCGTATAATTTGCTTTCAAAAAAACTGCGCTCATATTCTTTTGAATCATAGAAAATAATTGTCTGCATTTATATCTCCGTTTTTATAAATTGTCCTCAAAATTTTTGCATTAAGTTTTAATTATGAATATTTCTAAATGTAATATCTGATTAAACATAGCAAATAACAATATAAAATTTAATTAGATCCCGGGATAATTTATAAATATAAAACGCAATCATTAAGTTTTGTAAAGATAAATATATACTGTTAAAATCCTGTTGTAGAGAGAGAAAGGCGGAAAGCCAAAAGATAATGATATATTTTATATATAAAAAATATAGCAATTATAGATAAATAAAATTTTTA
>CALUSW010000118.1 GCA_944323535.1 Candidatus Gastranaerophilales bacterium
TTAAGCGCAAGGCTTTTTTATATTCAAAGGAACACAATATAAAATTTTCCGTCAAAATTCATAATAATAAGAAAGAGGATTTATTATGGGCATTCAATATATTGAGGAAATGGAAGAAAATCTTATCAAATTAAATGAAAATGAAGAAGAACAGGAAGAAATAACATCCTTTAACAGTATTGTGTATAAAGATGACATTCTTCAAATGTATTTAAAAGACATAGGGAAAACAAAACTCTTAAAACGGGCAGAAGAACAACAGCTCGGAAAAGATATTATAGAAGGAGATACAGAAAAAGCGCTAAAGGCTAAGAAAAAACTTATTCAGGCAAATTTAAGACTTGTAGTAAGTATTGCAAAAAAATATACGGGACAAGGTGTTTTATTTATGGATCTTGTACAGGAAGGTTCTTTAGGACTTATAAAAGCGGCAAACAGGTTTGATTATTCAAAAGGATTTAAATTTTCAACCTACGCAACCTGGTGGATTCGCCAGACAATTGCAAGAGCAATTGCAAATAATTCAAAAGTTATACGCATTCCCGTTCATATGATTGATAAAATAAGGCTTGTAAAAAAAGCTGTATTTGAACTTAATTATACACAAGGAAAAGAGCCGACTGTTGAAGAAATTGCCGAAAAAATAAAAATCCCGGCAAAGCAGGTTGAAATAGTGTTAAATACAATTAAACTGGAGCCTATGAGTCTTGATACTCCCATTGCCGAAAATTTATGTCTTGAAGATTATATTGCTGATGAAAACCATGCCTCGCCGGAAGTTAACGCTCATAAGGAAATGCTTAAAAAGCATATAAATAAACTCCTTAAAGAACTAAACCAAAAAGAGAGAAAAATTATTATACACCGTTTCGGAATAGACGGATGCAGCCCTAAGACTCTTGAAGAATTAGGCAAAGATATGGGATTTTCAAAAGAAAGAATAAGACAAATAGAAAGCATTGCCCTTAAAAAACTAAGAACAGCCGAAAATATTAATAATCTGAAAGAATATATTTTATGATATATTTACTTATCGAGAGCCGCTTTCAGCAGTTTATTCAATAGTTGCGGATTAGCTCTGCCTTTTGTTTCTTTCATAACCTGTCCGACAAAGAATCCGAACAATTTATCCTTACCGCCTTTATATAAAGCAACCTGCGAAGGATTTTCGGACAGTATTTTATCAATTATTGTTTGAAGAGAGCTTTCATCCGAAATTACGCTCAAACCTTGTTTTTCAACAATAGCTTTTGCGCTGCCGCCTTCCTTTAACAGAGTAATTACTATTTGTTTACCTATGTTATTTGAAATAGAACCTGATGTTACAAGATTAATCAACTCGGCAAAAGATTCCGGTGTAAGCTTTGTTTCTTCAATAGTAACCTTTTCTTCTTTCATATATGCGGCTATTTCTTTCATCAGAAAATTATTAGCCGTTTTAGCCTCCGCACCGAGAGCAACAGCCTTATCATAAAATAAAGCTATATCCATTTGTTCGACAAGAACATTTGCATCATAAGGAGTAAGCCCGAGAGAAACGTATCTTTCTCTTCTTTTTGCAGGAAGTTCAGGCATTTTTGCAGCTATTTCATTTACCCATTCTCTTGAAATTTCAAGCGGCATTAAATCAGGGTCGGGGAAATATCTGTAATCATGGGCATCTTCTTTACCTCTCATAGATTTAGTTATTCCCTGATTATCATCCCAGAGTCTTGTTTCCTGAACAACCTGTCCGCCCGATTCAACTATATCTATCTGCCTGTCTATTTCATATTCAATAGCACGCTGAAGCGCTTTAAAACTGTTAACATTTTTTATTTCCGCTCTTATACCGAATTCTTTTTGTCCTCTCGGTCTTACGGAAATATTTGCATCACATCTCATTGAGCCTTCTTCAAGATTACCGTCGCATACGCCTATATATCTTAAAATCGTTCTTAATTCCTCCATATAGGCTCTTGCTTCATCTGATGAGCGCATATCCGGTTCTGATACAATTTCAAGAAGAGGGGTTCCCGCTCTGTTTAAATCTACCAAAGAATAACTTGAACCCGCAATACCTGAAGCACCCATATGAACAAGCTTTCCTGCATCTTCTTCAAGATGAGCCCTTGTTATTCCTATTCTTTTTTCACCGATATCAATATAACCGTTAACACAAATCGGCTGGTCATACTGCGAAATCTGATAGCCTTTTGGCAAATCAGGATAAAAATATTGTTTTCTGTCAAACTTACAATATTGAGGAATCGAACAATTCAATGCAAGTCCGGTAAGTATTCCCATATTAACGCATTCTTTATTTAAAACGGGCAAAACTCCCGGCATTCCGAGTGTAACAGGACTTATTTGCGTATTTTGCTCATTACCGAATTCGGTTGAATCGCATGCAAAAATTTTTGATTTTGTCTTTAATTGTGCATGTACTTCTAAACCTATTACAACTTCATATTTCTTTCTGAGTTCTTCAATTGCAGCCGTTGACATTTTAAATCCTCTATTATCTTTTCGGTAAAATCATATCACGAATATCCTGCTAAATAAAGAAATCATTTATATAAAATTTTGAACCGGATAATATAATCTAGTGTCGTATTAAAGTGAAAATTCAACATTTCCACTTTAATACTCACCTGCTTGGTTGCTCGCATTAAACGGGTTTTCGCCCTGCTCGTCTTGCTCCTCGCAAGCCGACCCGGCT
>CALUSW010000119.1 GCA_944323535.1 Candidatus Gastranaerophilales bacterium
GTCGGCAACAAGAAGAGCTGTAAATTCAGAATGACATTTTTTCATTCGCTGTCACCCTGAACTTGTTTCAGGGGCTGTCCAGTTTGAAGCTTGTATTTTTAATTGGTAAGATCCCGAAACGAGTTCGGGATGACATTTTAGTTTATTGATTCTACAGGATTTCTCTTGGGCATAATTCCTATCTTTACTTATTTTGTTATTTTCTATATAAAATTATCTTGACAGTAATTGAAATAAATTCGGGATGACAAAAAAATAACCTGTCACCCTGAACTCGTTTCAGGGTCTTACCAACTTGAAGCTTACGTTTCCGGTTGGGAAAATACTGAAATAAATATAAAATTACATTGTAATTTATTGTCTTTTTACTCCTGCTTTTGAAAAATTTCTGCTTTTACTACTCTTTCTACCGGTATTTCCAATATCAGGCACGATTTGATTAATAAATCTAAAGTTAAGTTTCTTCTGCCGGTCTCTATTTTTCCTATATGTTCTCTTTGCACTCCGATTAACTCTGAAAATACATTTTGAGATAATCCTTTGCTTTTTCTTTCTTTTGCAATCTGTCTTGCCATTTTAAATTTTACTTCCTTTAAAAACATTTTATGCATATCTTCCTCTCTTTCTTTTGATATGCATAAAATAGACATAAATATGTTTAATGCTGTATTTAAGCAAACATTATGAACTTATAATAAATAATTGAAAATAAGAAATGCAATATTATATAATGTAGCAATTATTCACGTATGTTCGGGGTTAAGAAAATTTTATGAGTAAAGAGAATAAGAATATAGAAAATAATCAAGAAGAAAATCAAAATAAACCGGAAGGCAATAAAAATTGGTGGAGAAAATTGTTGGATTTAAACCAAGCCTACGGGCCACGAGCTGATTTGAAATGATACATTTCAGTCTTCTGTGTATATATGGAATAAGAATAGCATTTTGAGGTTTTGATGATGATAAAAAAGAATAATTTATTTATAAAAAAAATATTATTTAATCAATTTTATAAGGCTATTATGTTCTTTGTTTGTTTCATAGGATTTTCTTTTTTTGTTTTTGCCAGCGAAATTGAAAAAGAATTAGGTTCATTCAAAAAAATCAAATTTGATATTAAAATTAATAACTCTTGCGCAGATGCATTTAAATTAAAAGATGGTCGTATTTTTTTTCCTGGAACGGATGAATCTTTAATATACAATCCAGATAATAACTCTTTTTCAAAGGCAGCTTCTTTTAAAGGAGCATATCAATATCTTATAGATGAAGGATTTGTTCTTGATAATGGTAATGTTCTATTTATTGGACCATATTTGACAGAACCGGCAGAAAAATTTCGTAGTGAAATTTATTCGTTAGTTAAAGAAGATATAAAAGAAGAAGAAATGAAAAAATATAGAAAACGTATTGGTATGTCAGATGAGCAGTATAATACTAAACTTATTTTCAAGGCTAGTAATTTTTGGCATTCTTTAACAAAGGAAGAACAAAAAGCTATTTGGTATCCTAGGATTCAAAAAGATCCTGTATTATTTAAAAAATATCAAAAATATGTAGAAGATTATGAAAATTCTATGCACGCACAGATTTATAATCCTATTACAAATGAGTTTGCGTACACTGATAAAGTCAATATAAGAAGAACTAGGGCACAAAAGGTAGAATTAAATAATAAAAAAATATTTATTATTGGAGGTTTAGTTGCACCGCCTGGTGATGATTTTTATATACGTGCAAACCAAATTGAATTATTTGACCCAAATAAAAATCACTTTGAACTTATTAATACAGGTAATCAGTTTAGATATATTGATTCAAATATAGAAATTGGACATATCCCTTTTATTACACTTTTAGATAATAATAGAATATTCATTAAGTTTGGTGAAAAAATATTTGATGATAAACTGCCGCAATTTGGTGGATATTATACATTTTATAATTTAGATAATAATACATTTTCTGAAATAAAAAGACTAAATCTTGCCTATGGTGAATTTTTGAAATTAAAAAATGGGAACATTCTTTTATTTGCACCTGGATATTCATATTCGGATAGGCATAATAAGCATATTTCAAGGAAAATTTTAAGTTCAATTTATATTTTTAATCCATATACTGAAGAACTTACATATATTTGTGAACTAGCGAAACTAAGAGGAGAAGGTGGTTTCGGAGCAGTTGAGTTAGGTGATAATCGCATTTTAATTTTTGGTGGAAAAAATAATAAAACGAAGAACACAGCGGAAATAATCGATTTAAAAGCAAAAAAATCTGAATATATAGGAAATACACAATATAAACATTGTAACCATGATGGAATATTACTAGATAATGGGAACGTTCTTATATTTGGTGATAGTTCTACTTTAGAAATGTATATTCAATCTAATAAATAGAAAGAGAGAAGTCTGTAGGTTGGGTTAATGTGAAGTGTACCCCAAAAACTATAATCAATCAGTAGGATGATTGTAAATACTGTCTAAATTCATTAGGTGTCATTTTG
>CALUSW010000120.1 GCA_944323535.1 Candidatus Gastranaerophilales bacterium
TTTGCGCTCACAGAACTTCGCCTGCGGGGCTTTGCCCCTGTCGGTTTTTTCTGTTCGCTTACCGGACTCGTTTCACTCCGTCCGTCCGCAAATCCGCTACATTCCGTAAAAACTTTTTAGTTTTTACTTCATTTCACCTGCCTCTTGCCTTTTCAGCATTTCGCTTCGCTTCAGCCTGCGGAAAATTCGCAGTTCAGCATGACTGGTTGTTTTTTATGTCATCCCGAACTTGATTCGGGATCTTACCAATAAGGAATGAAATCATAAAACCATAAAATATATTATGCAATTCTTTTTTCTTTCCTTTCTATCAATTCTGTTAGGTTAAAACCAAACTACAGGCTTCTGAAGTCGTTCTTATCTCCTATTTTTATAAATTAATACACAAACATTTTTGTTACTAAAAGAATTGTTTGACCAAATTCCTCCTGCTTTTAAAAGTGTATTATTATTTACATTAATAATTCCGTATTTTTCTGCAAAAGGTTCAAAAAACATATTTTCACAATAAGAATTATCATTTTTTAATTTGTAGAATTTTTGATTGTTTATATCTAAAAATTCTCCGCTGGAAAAATATACCAAATTTTTTGCGAGTTTATAAGCTTTTCTCTCTTGTCCATAGAAAACACTATTTTCATATTCTAAAGGAATTATTTTAACTTTATTTCCCTTTAATTCAATAAAAAAGTCATTATGTTTATATTCAATGTCATTATTATATTTTTTTGCAAAATAAATTAAAATTTTGTTATTGCTAATTGCAATCATATTATGAAAAGTTGGATTAAATGGCAGTTCCCCGATTTTGTCAAATTTGTTTATATTAATATCATAAATTAATATTTCTTTATTTAAATTAATTGCTAGTATTTGATTATTATTTAAAGGAATAGATTTTGTAAATTTGCTGTTTTTATCATCGAGTATATTTTCATATTGACCTGTTTTTGTATTCAACTTAATAATTTTTTCCATTTTATCTGAAGAAATTAAAATAAAATCATTTGGTTGTTCTATAATATAGATATTATCTTCTCTGTCAGGTAAATCTTTTATTGCAGGAAAAATAATTGAAAAAAGTTCTGTATCAGGATTAAATATCTGACAGGGCTTTTTGTTTGACAGTAAAAGAATACTTCCATTTTTTAACTTGTATACTGCTTGAATTTCACTGTGTATCATATCAGATATTTTTCTAAATTTTTGTTCTTTTATTTCATATATTTCAGCGGATTTTAATTTATCATATTTCATTATAGCAGGTTGTATATATTGTGTATTGTCAATATTTGTAGTGGATATATATGGTTCGGCAGAATGTCTGTATACTCCGCCAAGCATTAGGATTTTATTATTATCTAAATTGACTAAAAGCATATTTGAACGTGCTTCAGTCATATCTCCTAATTGCTTTATATAAAAGGAACTTATATTTTTATCATTATTAATTATTTCAGTATTTTGAGCGAAACTTCTGTCAGTAGAAGAAAAAACAAGAAAAATATATAACAGCAATATTTTGTATGTCCAGTTTAAAACTAACGATTTTTTTACCAAAGTTTTATCTTCTTGTTTATTTTCTATATTTTCTATATTCTTGTCACTCATAAAATTCTCTTAATCCCGAACATACGCGTATAATTGCTATATTATATAATATTTACTTCTCTATTCCCAATTATTTATTATAAGTTCATAATGTTTGCTTAAATACAGCATTAAACATATTTATGTCCATTTTATGCATATCAAAAGAAAGAGAGGAAGATATGCATAAAATGTTTTTAAAGGAAGTAAAATTTAAAATGGCAAGACAGATTGCAAAAGAAAGAAAAAGCAAAGGATTATCTCAAAATGTATTTTCAGAGTTAATCGGAGTGCAAAGAGAACATATAGGGAAAATAGAGACCGGCAGAAGAAACTTAACTTTAGATTTATTAATCAAATCATGCCTGATATTGGAAATACCGGTAGAAAGAGTAATAAAAGCGGAAATTTTTCAAAAGGAGCAGTGAGAGGGCAATAAATTACAATGTAATTTTATATTTATTTCAGTATTTTCCAACCGGAAACGTAAGCCCCAGATTGGTAAGATGCTGAAACCGTCTTGAATTTTCCTTACGGCTCAGGCAATCCGCTACATTCCGTAAAAACTTTCAGTTTTTACTTCATTTCACCTGCCTCTCGCCCTTTCAGCATTTCGCTTCGCTACAGCTTACGGAAAATTCGCAGTTCAGCATGACAAAAATTTTGGTTCGCTTAATCAAATACATTTAGGGTGACAGCCTGCGGAAAATCCGCAGTTCAGAGTGACATATTAGGTTTTTTATGTGAATTGCTATATAAATCTAAAAAATATATATTTTAGAATTATAATTTTTTAAATTATATCAATTATTCTCATTTTGGCTATATACAATTTTATTAATTAAGGTAAAAATATTTGTATGTTAAAAGAGAACGAAAAATTATATTTACTTGGCAGAAATATAGCCGGAAT
>CALUSW010000121.1 GCA_944323535.1 Candidatus Gastranaerophilales bacterium
AAATTTACTGTCACCCTGAACTTGTTTCAGGGTCTGACCGGCTTGATGTTTTCGTTTCCAATTGGTAAGATTTTGAAATACTCTTCGAGCACCCTCCCTTGTAAGTCTTCTATTGTCGGCAACAAGAAGAGCTGTAAATTCAGAATGACATAATAATTAACTTACAAACTCAATGCTTTTTTCCAATTGGTAAGACCCTGAAATAAATTCAGGGTGACAGTTAAATTAAAGATTATATGATAAATTAAGCTGTCATGCTGAACTTGTTTCAGCATCTTACCGGCTTGATGTTTTTATTCCCAATTGGTAAGATCCCGAAACGCCAGGTAGGGGCATAAAATCACGTTTCGACATTGTCTCAACGGATTTTGCAGCCAGTTCGGGATGACATAAAATATTCGAAGTGGCATTAAACATTCTGGATGACACAAAAAAACAAAAGCAAACATATAATAACAAAATATTTAACATGTTCTTTAAAAAAAAATGTTTTTGTGCAAATATTAAACTAACGGCTTAATGCCTTAATTGTTTTAAAAAATGTAGTAATTATAAAGGAAAAAAGAAAATGGCAAGACAAGTTCCATTGGAAAGAGTAAGAAATTTCGGTATTGCGGCGCATATTGACGCAGGTAAAACCACTACTACCGAACGTATTCTTTTCTATACGGGTAAAACACATAAAATCGGAGAAGTTCACGACGGAGCCGCCGTTACCGACTTTATGGATCAAGAACGTGAAAGAGGTATTACAATTCAATCCGCTGCTGTTACAGCTATGTGGAAAAATCATCAGTTCAACATTATAGACACCCCCGGGCACGTTGACTTTACAATTGAAGTTGAACGTTCACTTCGTGTATTAGATGGTGTTGTAGCTGTATTCTGTGCTGTAGGCGGTGTTCAATCACAATCGGAAACGGTTTGGAGACAGGCTAACAGATACGAAGTTCCAAGAATGGTATTCGTTAACAAAATGGACAGAACAGGTGCTAACTTCTTTAGAGTTGTTGATCAGATTAAAAACAGACTCGGTGCAAATGCCGTTCCGATTCAGCTTCCTATAGGTGCTGAAGATAAATTTACAGGTTTAATTGATCTTATGAATATGAAAGCCGAAATCTATACAAACGATTTAGGTACAGATATAAGAGAAGAAGAAATACCCGCGGATATGCTCGAACAGGCAAAAGAATACCGCGCAGCACTGGTTGAAGCGGTTTCTGAATTTGACGATGATTTAATGATGAAGTTTATGGAAGGTGAAGAACCGACTGTTGCTGAACTTAAAAAAGTTTTAAGAAAAGCGGTATGCGAAAATAAAATAGTTCCCGTAACCTGCGGAACGGCATTCAAAAACAAAGGCGTTCAGTTATTACTTGACGCGGTTGTTGATTATATGCCCTCGCCTCTTGATGTTAAAGCTATAGAAGGCGAACTTGAAGACGGTACTAAAGTTGCAAGACACTCATCAGAAAATGAACCTTTCTCCGCACTTGCATTTAAAATTATGACAGACCCTTATGTAGGACGTTTAACCTTCTTAAGAGTATATTCGGGTAAATTAACTTCAGGCTCTTATGTTTTAAATGCTACTAACGGCAAGAAAGAACGTATTTCACGACTTGTTCAAATGTATGCCGATCAAAGAAACGAAATAACGGAAGTATATGCTGGCGACATTTGTGCGGCCGTCGGTTTAAAAGACACTACAACAGGCGACACGCTCTGTGATGAAAGTGCTCCTATTATCTTAGAAAAAATGGAATTCCCTGAACCGGTTATTTCTGTTGCTATTGAACCTAAAACAAAAGCCGATCAGGATAAAATGGGTATAGCTCTTCAAAAACTTGCTGAAGAGGATCCTTCATTCAGAGTTAAATCGGATTCTGAAACCGGGCAAACAATTATCTCCGGTATGGGTGAATTACATCTTGATATTATTGTTGACCGTTTATTAAGAGAATTTAAAGTAGACGCAAATGTAGGTAAACCGCAGGTAGCATACCGTGAAACAATTCTCGGAAATGCCGATCAGGATTCTAAATTCATCAGACAATCAGGCGGTAAAGGTCAGTACGGACACGTTAAAATCAGAATTTCTCCTGCAGGCGAAAATGAAGGTTTTGTATTTGAAAACAAAATCGTCGGCGGTGCTATTCCTAAAGAATATATTGAACCTGCAAGAAAAGGTATGGAAGAAGCTCTTGAAGGCGGTATTTTAGCCGGATATCCTATGATTGACGTTAAAGTTGAGCTTTATGACGGTTCATACCACGAAGTTGACTCTTCTGAAATGGCATTTAAAATTGCAGGCTCCATGGCTATTAAAGACGGCTGCAAAAAGGCAAGACCCTGCATATTAGAACCTATGATGAAGGTAGAAATTGAAATTCCGGACGAATATACAGGTACAATCATAGGTGATATTTCAAGACGCCGCGGTCGTATTGAAGGACAGGAACCTTTAGGTAACACCGGAAATGTTATTGTAAGAGCTACGGTTCCGTTAGGTAACATGTTTGGATATGCTACGGACCTTCGTTCTAATACTCAGGGAAGAGGTACTTTCTCTATGGAATTCCTTAAGTATGAACAGGTTCCTGCTAATGTTCAGGAAGAAATTATTTCTAAATCCGGCGCACGCGCTTAATTGGGAAATTAATAAAAAGGAGGCTTTAATAATAAGCCTCCTTTTTTATATAATCATAACCATATAATCTAATGTCGCAGACTATTGCCGACCTCTTGAAATCCCTTATTCCGTGGCAAGATGTTCATTTTGCTG